>JBPOHZ010000014.1:0-41716 GCA_052034955.1 Candidatus Saccharimonadota bacterium
ATTACAAAATTGGTGACGTGGTTAACATCACCGATGGTCCATTCAAGAGCTTCGATGGAACTATCAACGACATCGACCCAGCTAAGGGCAAACTCAAAGTTCTTGTTAACATGTTCGGCCGTGAAACCCCTGTAGAACTAGACAGCCTCCAAGTCAAGCGAGTATAGATGCCGCACGACAGAGTTCAATCTAGTTATAGCACGCCTTTAGGTGGACTTCCTGCTAGCGCGTCTCGTGAGCTGGGTGGCAATCCTTCTGCCAACAGGGGTGCTATTACATCTAACCGCCCATATGTAGACACAGTAATGCATGGCTCAAGAAATGATTATAGTAATGGCATCGATCCATGGATGTCTGTAATTGCAGATGCACAAGAAAAGTTGCTTACTAAATATGTAGAAACTCCTGTGTACAGGCCTGCCTTTGGATTAACTCCACGATTTTATCAGGCGAGTCGCTCAGCACTTAGTGAGTTCTCTGGGACTCTAAGCGACTATCTCGACGCCTGTGAATTACTGGGTGATGGCAATCTAAGATATCAACAAAGAGTTTTTTCTGGAATCGAAAAATCAGAAGATAATATTGCATACATACATGACCATTTTCCTACAAGTTCAGAAATGGCTGATTTAACCCCTATATTAGGTATTCTATCGGATTGTCTAAGCGCTGCCAGAACATTTAGAAATATCTAGGATTAATATGAAAATATATAACATCGATAGCATACCAAAACCAAAACTTCCCATAGAAGATGCCTGCAGACTAGCGGGATGTGTTGCAATCCTTAAAGCTATGCATGATATTGAATTTGGTAATCCAATTGTAGGCGGATCACTGACAATTATCGGCGCATTAGCTGCTATAAGTCCTAGTTTTTCCAAAGATCAAAGTCCACAAACTTAGTTACTAATTACTCTTCATAAAACTACATAGACAACAGGGGTAATCTGTAGTATAATTTGTTGGTTACACACGAGTCGGAAAGCTTCACCGACAAATGTTCTTATATAAGTTAATTTTGGTTTGGAGAAAACATGGCAGACAAGAAAAAGGTTAAAGCTAACCTAAAAATGAAAATCCCAGCTGGCCGAGCTAGTGCAGCTCCACCCGTTGGTAGCACACTAGGTCAGTACGGCGTTAACATGATGGATTTTATTAATCCATTTAACGACGCTACAAAAGACCTACAGGGTGCAACCGTTACAGCACACATCACCATCTACGACGACCGTAGTATGGACTTCCGTGTAGTTGGTGCTCCAACCGACGACCTAATCCGAGCTAAGCTTGGTATTAAAAAGGGTTCTGGAAAGCCAAACAGCGAAAAGATCGCTAAAAAGCTTAGCGACCAAGCTCTAACCGAAATTGCCGAAGCAAAAGCTCACGACATGAACACCGACGACATTCCAGCTGTCAAAAAGATGGTAGCCGGAACTGCTCGCTCAATGGGCGTGGAGATCGAAGGCTAAGATGGGGAATTTTCTTCCAGCCGATGGTCGCACAAGAAGTATGTCCCTTCTAGACGACATAGCTGCCTGCCCAGGTATCGATACAGGAGTTACAGATAGTGGTCTTAATGGATACCGGACTGGTTTTTCCGAACCAACTCAGGCTCCAGATGGCACACCAGTAATTGATCGGATACCGGCACAAACAGTGTCTCCCGAAGAAGCGCTATATCTTCTTAAGGGAGCGGCTGACAGTGGCGCGGTACCTCCAGCTCATGTTGTAGGATTCGCACTAGATCACGGTCTACGCGGAATGCAAGTTTAGTAAATAATTAATTTGTGGGAGACCTAAAAAGTCGCTAGTACCACGAAAGGAAATATCATGACAGAAGAAAAGAAGACAACCAAGAAAGCTAAGACAGAAGAGATCCTAAAGACTCCTGTAGTTGAAGAAACTGCAGTAGAAGAAACTCCTGTAGAGAAGAAAGCTACAACCAAAGCTGGCAAGCACAGCGCCAAGGCTATTAAAGAGGCTGAGGAAAAAGAAGCTAAAGAAGAGCGCAAAGCTGCAGCAAAGACAGAAGACGAAGCTCCAAAAGCTGCTCCTGCTCCAAAAACTCGAAGCCTGCTAGAAAGAAAGAGCAAAGGCTTCCGTAAGGTTGCTGAACTTGTCGAAAAAGACAAAGAATACACTCTTCCAGAAGCATTAACTTTGGCTACCAAAACTAGCTCAGTTAAGTTTGATGCAACTGTAGAGATGCATATCCGTCTTGGTGTTGACCCACGTCACGCCGACCAAAACATCCGTGGCATGCTAGTACTACCTGCCGGAACAGGTAAAACTGTAAAGATCGCTGTATTTGCCGAAGCCGAAGATGCTGCCAAAGCCAAAAAAGCTGGTGCCGATATCGCTGGCGTAGAGGAAGTTACTAACGCTCTAGACAAAGGTAATATCGACTTCGACGTACTTATTGCTGCTCCAACAATGATGGCCAAGCTAGGTAAGTACGCACGACTTCTTGGACCTCGTGGTCTAATGCCTAACCCAAAGAGTGGAACTGTTACTCCTAACGTTGCTAAGGCTGTAGAAGAAGCCAAAGCCGGTCGTGTAGAATTCCGTGTCGACAGTACCGGTATTGTTCACCTTGGCATTGGCAAAGTAAGCTTTGGCGACAAAAAGTTAGCCGATAACGCCAACGCTGTTATGGCCAGTGTCCGTGCAGCTAAGCCTGCAAGTGTTAAGGGTAATTACATAAAAACTATGTACATCACCACAACAATGGGACCAAGCATCAAAGTTAGTGCTAACTAATTTAGACAAAAGTTCATTAAACCGCCTTACTTAGTAGGGCGGTTTTTTATTTGCCAGTATAATAAGGCTTATGCAGATATTGGGGATCACCGGTGCTATTCATCATGGCAAAACAAGCTTGGCCAAATCATTTCTTCGTCAAATTCCATCTTCGGAGTACACCGAGTCGAGTATTCTTATTGGCGAAGTGGCCAACCGATTGAACAAAAACTTTCCGCTGTCCAAACCTACTAGCCATAATATTCCGGCAATCAATGCGTGGCTGTCGGATCTTCCAGATATCCTAAAGCAAGTGGCGCATTACAGCCGCGACATCATAGCCCCAAGATTAACCAGTAAAGGTATGCCAAACGAAAACGCCGACTTCGAAAAGCTATTTGAATATCTAGGCATTGTAGAGAAAGATCACTCTATCATCACCGTGCCGGTAACTCCCGAAACAAAAGAGCGCTTTCGACCGTTGCTACAGTGGCTGGGAAGTTATGTAACAAAGAACATCGACCCTAACCTTTGGTACAACGAACTAGTAAGGCAGGCTCGGGAAGCCAAAGATAGTGGCTACGATTTGTTTGTTATCGGAGGCGTGCGGTTTCCCAGTGATGCCCAAGTTATTCACGAAGCTGGCGGAAAGATTATCGCCATAGAACGACCAGGACTGGAGATCAAAGATCAAACCGACCCCACCGAAGCCTACCGATCTTTAGTCCCGGCCGATACAACCGTCATAAATGATGGACTTGTCGGAGCATTAGACCACATAGTTACCCAGATATGGAGTGATCTTAAAGAAGACGGTCAGCTCAAAAATAGGTACCAAGCATCACGAAGTGGGTTTAATGCTGCCCGTGGACCAAACATAGAATCCAGGGGGATACTTTAGTAACAGTTGTAATATTTCACAAGCTCCTTGTTCTATAAGCAAAATGTTTCGTACAATCATATGGAAAGAGGGGTAAATGGGAGTATACAGCAACCTACAGATCGAGCAGGCACTAAAAACAGGCCACATGGTCTGTGTGCCTCTAAACGAGAAGAACATCTCGCAGGCTAGCTTAGACGTGACACTTGGCGATTACTACTACCGTACCGAGCTGGTCGGGGATCATACTGTTTACAATCCTTTCGACGAAGCTGATGTTGCCAGATACTTTGGAACTGTTCAAAAAGCCATTCCACACAAAGAGTGGTGCGATAAAAATGGCCTAAAACTTCTCAAAAACATTCCTCCCAACCATCCAGTCATTCCACTCAAACCCGGGGAACGCATACTAGCCCATACTCACGAATTCTTTGGCATCAAACCACCTGGAGCTTCGCAGGTAAAAGCCCGCTCCAGTTGGGGGCGTAATGGTATCGCAGTTTGTTTTGATGCCGGCTGGATCGACCCAGGATACATAAACCGACTGACCCTAGAAATATATAATCTTAATCACAAAGAAACCGTATTACTACCAGTTGGTGAGCGCATCGCTCAGATCATCTACTTCGAAACCGGCGAAGTAGAGGGTAACTACGGGGAAGGCCGAGCCAATGGCTTTAGTGGAAAGTATCAAGCCGGTACTGACTTGAATGAGCTCATAAAGAGTTGGCATCCTAATCAAATGCTACCTCGAGCCTACAAAGACAAACGGATGATGCCCGTCAAGATCAAAGGGCTAAAGGTCGAATGATGAATCCGCCTAATGCTCCGGGCTTATTCATCGTCGTCGAAGGTGCTGACGGTTCCGGCAAGGCTACTCAATGTGACCTCCTACAGAAAAGACTCCAAGATGCTGGACACCAAGTAGAAGTTTTCGACTTCCCGCGATACGATCAACCATCTAGCTACTTCATAACTCAATATCTAAATGGTAAGTACGGCTCAGCCGAAAAAGTTGGTCCTTATACCGGATCCCTATTTTATGCCCTTGATCGCTTCGAAGCGACTCCGGCAATCCGCAAAGCCATTGCAGACGGCAAGATAGTTCTAGCTAACCGATTCACCGGTTCAAACATGGCTCATCAGGGGGGTAAGTTTGCCAGTGATGAAGAGCGCCGGGGCTACTTTATATGGATTGATAATTTAGAGTTTATGATGCTCGATATACCGCGTCCCGACAAGAACTTTGTCCTTCGACTCCCAGCCGATATACTGCAAGACCAAATCGACAAAAAAGAAGGTCGCCTATATACCAATAAAAAGCGTGATCTTCACGAAACTGACTTGCAGCACCTAGAGAAATCAGTAAAAGTCTATGACGACCTTTGTCAGCTTTTCCCTAAGGACTTCCAAAGGATAGATTGTGTTCGCAGCGGACGACTGCTAAGCACCAAAATAATTAACGATATGCTCTGGGAGACCATTTACCCGTTATTGCCAATTCCTTCCAAACAGGCGCCGTCCCATACTCCAAGCCTAGAAGCCGAGCAAAATGATTTCATTGTTACCAATCCCGATGGCACAAAGTCCATAACCAAGCAGGGCAAAGAATTTCTGGATGAACATATTACAAATTCCACCGGCAATGTCTATGCTTTTAACGACAAGTTGAGTGCCACCACAGTAGCTGCTGCCATGGCTCGACTTAGTCGCCGGGGCGACGACATGCGAGTAACCCTATTGGATGAATTTGCCGGCAAAGTAGAAAAAGACCAGCAGTTGCTTCACCGCGTTATAACCGCCTACGGCGACGACTCTGTCCAACAGCTGGTTGGTATGCATGTAGTGGTAGAAAAGGCCTCTAACTTGCTCACCAAAAAGCTAGAGCGCGGTCGCCTAGCCAGCTATCTAGAACAATCCACCCGCTACATTTACTTTGACAAAAAAGTTGATGGTCAGTATCAGTACTTTACCCCTGAATATCTAGACGGTGATGTTAAAGACAAATACATATCCACCATGGACCGCATATTCGATAGCTATTCGGAAATGGTTCACAAGTTAACCGACTATATCCAGGCTAATTCGACCATACCCGCTAATGAGCGCGACGGCGCCTGGCGCAGTGCCACCAGGGCCCAAGCCTGCGATGCCATACGGGCTGTATTGCCAGTTGCCACCACTGCCACAGTTGGAATTTATGCTTCCGGACAGGCGCTAGAAAGTTTAATATCCCATCTACTTAGTGACCCCTTGCCAGAAGCCTATGCCGTTGGCCGAGAACTGCTAGTTGAGGCTCGTAAAATAATTCCGGCATTCTTAGAACGGGTCGATATAAATGAACGCGGTGTAGCCACACAGGGCTACAGATCCTTTACTTACCAGGCCGTAAAAGAAGCTACCAACTCGTTGCTACCCAATATGCATAGCATCGATTATGAAACTGTTAGACTTACAAACTTTTGGCCACGTAACGAGATCGATCTAGTTCCCGATATGATGTACGCTCATACCAATCTGTCCCTGGCCGAGATTACCGAAGAAGTTAACAAGTTGCCATATGGCAAAAAGCTAGATGTCTTTAATGCCTACATGGGCGAAAGGTTTAATCGTCGACACAAGCCAGAGCGAGCATTGGAAAAAGTCCACTACAGTTGGGATCTGCTTTGCGACTACGGTATTTTTAGGGATCTTCAGCGTCACCGAATGGTCGACGATATGGAATGGCAAGACTTAACACCCCGCTTTGGCTACGACATGCCAGATATCGTCGACAATGCCGGACTTGGTGATTTGTACGAAGAGTGTTTTGACCTTAGCGCCGAACTGTACAGCTATATGCAAGAAAATAATTACAGCTTAGAGGCTCAATACGCCACCCTTTTTGGACACCGCATGCGATGGAAAGTTACCTACAACGCCCGTGAGGCATTTCATTTGCATGAACTCCGAACCACCCCACAGGGA
Source organism: Candidatus Saccharimonadota bacterium (assembly GCA_052034955.1). Classification (GTDB taxonomy): domain Bacteria; phylum Patescibacteriota; class Saccharimonadia; order Saccharimonadales; family AWTP1-31; genus CAZIBG01. The sequence goes on from JBPOHZ010000014.1 coordinate 6,590, forward strand.
CACCCCGGCTACCGTAAACTAGTCATGCAAATGCACCAAAAACTTGCCGAGGTTCATCCTATGCTAGGTGAGGCAATGAAATTTGTTAATCAAGACGAAGACCCCGAGCTAACTAGGCTTGCCGCCGAACGCTATACTCAAGCCAAACTACAAAAGTTAGATAGCCAAAATTAGGCCGCTAAACTTGGGAACTCAAAGTCGTCACTAAAGTCGTCGGCGCTTGGGCCATCTAATTCTAAAACTAGCGCTTCTGTTTTGGCAATTTTAGCAGGCAATATTGTATCGTGAGGATTTAATGATCGACAATCAGCATCCTCATAATAAGCCAAGGCAAGATTTGCCATGCCAGCACTTCTCCTGGCCTTAGCAATTCTTTTAAACATATCGCCGATATTCTGCGATAGTGCCTTGTTTCGAATCGGCGCCGCCGAATCGAATGTTGCGATAAGTCCGATAAGATCGTTATTTCCAATATCCTGCCTATCAGACCACTCTCCAACCCGACGTTTTAACGTTCTAAGAACCCAGTTATTTTTGGCATTAGTGTCTGCTTGCGGATTATGGCCGACTAGGGCATCTAAGGCAGATGTTGTAGTAGTTATAGATGAATCATCGTCAAGTACAGATCGCTTAAACTCAGCGTATGCCCTAAGTGCATCATGCGCAAAATCAGGTTGCATACTACTCAGGACGCTCCATTCTCCGTCTAGCCATGGCAATCTGACGAGTTCGTTCTTTACCGGATAATTATCCGCCAACAAACTTAGTCGCCTAGTACTGACAGGCAAGTACAGTACTGGCTCGACCTGGTTCACTATCTGGCTTAACGAATCAGGACTAAGGAATTCTTTTGTCCACGAGTGATTAGCTATATCAAATAGTGACATGTGTCTGAGCTCGGAGTGGATCATATGTACAGCTCGACTAACCCCTACCACCAAGTTAAAAGCATGGCTATTGCAGAATGCTATGCGGGTATCGTAACCCGCTTCGTTGGCAAGCTCGTCAGTTGCCCATGAAAAAGAATAGCAATCTCCCTGGGTACTAGACTCCCACGGCTTAACGTCGTGCCTGTACTCAATACTGTGCCTAACTTTTGCTGAAATACCAGCTAGTACCTGGCAGTCAAGTTCTAAAGCAGTTTCTCCTGATGCCAGTACTACACCGGAATTTACTAATCTTGCAGTCGCATAGCTGGAATCAGATTGAAGCGACTCTCTTACGGGCTCACCGCTATCCCAAGTACGCAAACTAGAGGAGCCACTGGACGCCAATGTCTCAAAATCACTCATAAATAAAAATGACTCCCTTTTGGGAGTCGCTCTGCCAATAACGAACGCAACTCATAAGCATTTTATACTCTCTATTGCATTATTTGTCAATAGTGTTACAGTAGTAATATGATTTCAGTTTTCAACCAGTCGAAGCTCCTTCTCAGCCTACATGGGCTGTGCTTCATCATGGTTGAAGCCTGAGCGTTTAACGCCTAGTACAGCCCAAAGTCAGGCTTCACCGCCTGATTTTTAATTTGAAAGGAAATAACATGGCAGCTTACGACGCTTTTACCCGAAAAGCAGCACAATACCGAGAAAGATTTAACGTCGACCCTAGTAGGAACCCGGTTCCTAAATCTGTAGTTAGAGAATACACAATACCAGAAAAGAACTTCCTAGAAGTATTACCTGGTGACTCCAAAGAGAATCGTTTAGTTCAAATTCTTGGCCGGATACAAATAGATAAATGCAGATATCTTCAAGCTATGTCGGCACATCCTGAGATGACCGAACACTTCGAGAGGCTTATTGATGCTAGTAAACCAGCAGAATCTGGATGGGTAAAACACTATGAAGCAGAACATCAAGTAGATCTTGAACCTGGTGCAGTGGAGAAAGGTATGCATCTTTATGGTATCTTGACACCCGTTGACAGGGGTGATGTCTGTAATGTATAATTAGCTTATCGTTACCAAAGACAGTAGCCGCAAGTAAAATTGCTTAATCCGCTACCGAGGTAGAAACAAATGTTTCTTGCTCTTCATTAGTCCTAGGTACGCCTAGGACTTTTTGTTTGGCGGTAACGTAGATCAACCAGTTTACTGGGGTCGATTGATCAACTTAATATTCTTAAGGAGCCAATACATGGCATTAACCAAAGAAAAGAAACAACAAGTAGTAGATGAAGTCGCTGGCATGCTAGCCGACTCCAAGCTAACTGTTGTGGCAGCTTACCAAGGTACAACCGTTAAAGCTTTGCAGCAATTGCGCCGCGATGCAAAAAACGACCAAACTGCGGTCAAAGTTGTCAAAAACCGTCTAGTAATTAAAGCTATCCAAGCTAACGAAACTCTTAAGGACGTTGATACCAGCGCTCTTACCGGTCAGTTGCTTTATGCTTTTAGTTCCGAAGACGAAGTTGCTCCTGCTAAAGTACTAGCTACTTTTGCCAAGACTAACCCGACGCTACAATTTGTCGGCGCTATTAGCGCAGATGGCAAGTTCATGAGCGCGGACGAAGTCAAAGCTCTAGCTACACTACCAAGCAAGACTCAACTAATCGCTGGAATTATCAATACCCTTAATGGCCCTGTAAATGGTGTCATGAGTGGTCTTGCCGGCAACCTACATGGCCTCCTCGACGCAGTTGCTGCGAAGAACGCCGCTTAAATAATCCCGAAAGGAACATAATATGGCAGATCTAAAGAAATTTGCAGAACAACTAGTTGGACTAACTGTTCTAGAAGTAAACGAACTACAAACAATCCTTAAGGACGAATACGGCATCGAGCCAGCTGCTGCTGCAGTTGCTGTTGCTGGTCCTGCTGCTGAAGCTGCTCCAGCTGAAGAAGCAAAGAGCGAATACAACGTTGAACTTAAAGACGCTGGTGCTCAAAAAGTTGCCGTAATCAAGGCTGTTAAAGACCTAACTGGTCTTGGTCTTGGTGAAGCAAAAGCTATCGTAGACGGTGCTCCAAAGACCGTTCTAGAGAACGCTAAAAAAGAAGACGCCGAAGCTGCCAAGAAGACTCTTGAAGACGCTGGTGCAACTGTAGAACTAGTCTAATTTAGACATCTACAAAACTAAAGAGACCCATTCTTGGGTCTCTTTTATTATGTGATCGAAGTTCCAAAGCTAGGTCGGAAAATTCATTACAAGCTGTTCAGGCTGCATGACCGGCGCGTTTTGCCGAGCCGCCTCAACCAACCATGGTGCGGCGAAGTTGAAAGCAACATAGATGCCGTCGTCATTGGTAAGCAGAGCAAAAGGGTAGGCTAGTTCAGCGGCTGCATAAGCCAAATCAATGTCCTGTGGTAAGTCAGGGATAGTCTTTGTAGCCAGCTCACGTATAGTGTCCGAGACCTCACGACGATCAGATCCATAGGTAATTTCGGCTTGTGCTGCAGCACAGGCTATAGAGCCTCCCAACAACTTTAAGCGATGTGCATTATTGCGAATTGTATCGACCGTACCCTCTAAACGCAGCGTTGGAAACGCTGTGCCATTCTGGAGAGTGTCAAACCCCACACCCAAACGTCCTAATGTCTGTAGAAAGGCGTGACCATAACTCGTCCGCTCGTTAATCAAACGACTAGGGGACTCCGACATGTCAATTGTTACCGCCTCTGGGGCAAGCACGTTTATATATAAACTTCCTCGCATCTATTTCTCCTTCTTAGTGATCGTTACATTAAACTTCATTGCTAATGGTAATATGCATAAAATGGCAATAAATTTTTGAAACTTAATAAGTGTGTGGGCAACAAATGACTTATACTATTAGCCGTATGAAACACATAGAAGGATTCGATCATTTAGGCTTATCAACTCGCGATAGCAGAGTGTACGTGGCGTTACTAAAGAATGGCGTGTCGTCCATCCGAACTATCTCGGACATTACCGGTATCAACCGTGGCTCAACGTATGAGTCTCTTAAGGCGCTTATTTCTGCCGGACTGGTCAGCTTTCAACAAAAGAACGTTAATAAAAAGTACTTTGCCGAAGATCCGTCCATCATCTTTGACATCATTGCTCACCGGAGGGAGGCATTGGACGAGTTCGAAAAGACAACTCGCCTTAGCGTGCCATATCTATCACAGGCTGCGGCTCACATGCCTTACGCCAATATTAAATTCTACGAAGACCATGAGGGCGTTACTGTTATTCTACGCGACGTTCTGGACACTATGCTCAGTCAAGACAACAAAGAATACTTGGCTATTTCATCCAAACCCATGCGACAGTACTTATATAAAAAGTTTCCGAACTTCACTCGACAGCGTATCCAAAGGAATATTTTTGTAAAGGTTATCGCCCTGGGTTCTGGTGGAGATGAAGCCGCAGTGTCCGAACGTAAATGGCTTCCAACTAAGTCCAAAACTCAGCCCTCTAGCTATACCCTAATTTACGGCAACAAGTTTGCCATGATCGGCCTCAACGATAACTTTAATCCTTACGGCATTGTTATTGAAGACGCCGGCGTGGCCGAAATGCAACGTCTACTATTCATGCAATTATGGCAAGGACTGTAGGCTGACTATCCTATGCTTCAAACAAACTATTAGAGTAACCCGAAAAATCAGGCCGCCAAGCCGTAGTCAGTTATCCGACGACTTTGTAGTCTAGACACGTAAACTGATCGGCTGTTTTTAGACGCTTTTAAGGTTGTCCACATACTGAAAATGTTACAACGTTATATACATGTTGTAATCTGTTATTTAGTGCCAATTAATTTATCTCTCTTTAAATATAGATATAGTCAAGTAAATATAGACCTATTACATGTATTTGCTAAGTAAATTAGTAAGTTATATAATAATTTTATAAATAGGGAGTAGCAATGGGAAGAGATCCTTTAAGATCATTAACGCGTGGTATATCTGATGCAGTTGAGCACGATCCAACTTTTACTGCGATGATTGAAGGTCACGGGCGTGGAGTTGTACCTATGAGCTGGGGCAATCTTGGCTCCCAATTAATGGAGTTAGGTATCGTAGAGCCTAGCGTAGAAGCCGTGTGCGATTTCCTCTCCATCGAACCCGACGATCTTAGAGATCCATACATCGTTATTGGGCATCAGGGTCATGTCTCAACATTTAGACAAATGCTCTCAACTAAGTATGAGGAACGATATAGAAGTGAGCACGGATCAAATGCGCTAAGCGACACCGAACACTTTCTTGCACTGCGTGAAAGCTGGCGTGTAGAGGATGGCGAAGATAGGGCAGATGACCTTGTTGTGGCCTTGAGAGAAGAAGCCAATGCTATTGATAGTGTGATAGATCAGGACGAGTATACTTCACGAAGAAGAGCCCTCAATCTACGGGCACTCGAGTACCGCGCGCTTAAAAGTGGGTATGCACTATCAGCCGCCGATCTTGTCCGTGAGGTTCTATCATTTGACGGTCCGCAGTATTTTACGCAAGCAGATATTGTCAAAGCCCTAAGTTCAACCCTAGATGAAATAATATACAATAATCATCTCATGGGTTCTGATGTACTCCTGGAAGAGGTCATTATCGGTGACAACGAAGTTGGTATCTTTTTACAAATGCTACAGCACACATTCTCCAGAAGGATGGAGGAGGGAGCAATCACACAATGGAAGCCCATAGGAGCCTTACTTATGCCCGGATCAATTTATAACCATCCCCTCATTGCGGGCAATGAGAAATAGATTTTCCTGCAATAAAATTCATAGCCGTCATTAATAAAAGTAATAAACTATATGTATGGAATACGTGATGAATAGGGTCTTTGAACATTTTAATATCGGCAGTAAGCCGAATACTATTGTCATTTCAAAAAAAAGAACTCGTAAACAGGGCGTGGGAAGATACGGGAAAGCATTTGCAGAAAGCTATGGACACCCATGCCAAAGTCAAAGAAAAACGAAGTAGAAGTTCTAAGTAATAGTCCTGCTGTAAAGAAAAAGACACGTGTAGTTTCTGTCTCCCAACATTATAGTGACCCTATCCCACCCGCCTCTGAGTTCGCAAAATATGAACATGTACTAAAGGGTTCGGCAGATAGAATCATAAGGATGGCGGAGACTTCATTAAAGGGGCAAGTTCGAAATACTTATTTCACAAATTTTATCGAATTAGTCTCGGTAGTACTTGGAAAGTTCTTTGTCTACTTCCTTGCAATCGTCTCAGTCTATCTCTTGATGAGAGGGAAAGAAGTCGCCGCTCTGCTTACAGGTTTAGGCCCCATTGCAACAGCACTCGTCAGCAGCGTTACTCAGGAAAAAAGTAAATCAAAAAACAAAAAGAGCAAGAAGAAGTAGTTAGTAAAATTTAAACAAACAAGTGTTGAATACTTATTCAAAGAGCAACGTGTCTTGGCTACACACTCGTCAGTTATCCACAGTTTTTGAAGCATATTTTTGACATGAAAGTCCTGGCGTGCTACGTTTAGGCTAAGTGTAGAGAGAGCACTGGAGAAAGAAAAAGGGAAAAGAGAGACACAAAAATGGCAGATGTACCAGAGAAACAAATAAAAAGAATGCGCAGCCTGATCCAGGAAGCCGAAACCAGCTTGGCCGCTGCCAAGGAATTATTAATTAGTTTAGTCGGTGACGACTCTGTTGTTATGTCCAGCGTCAAAGACGACAACTTAGGCAAAATTATAGAAGGTGTCTTTGATGGCCAAAACATGGTTGGAAGTGATGGCAAGACTTACCCAGTACCGGCCAACTATGCCAGCAAGTCTAAGCTTGTCCAGGGCGATATCCTAAAGCTAACCATCGCCGATGACGGAACCTTCCTTTATAAGCAAATCGGTCCAATAGCTAGGCGTCAAATAGTTGGTACTTTAGAACTAAAAGATGGTCACTACCTGGTCACTGTTGGTGAGCACGCTTACCGAGTGCTACTTGCTAGCGTAACTTACTTTAAGGCTAAGCCTGGCGACCAAGTCAGCATTAATGTTCCAGAAGAAGATCCAACTGCCGAATGGGCAGCGCTCGAAGCGGCTCTCTAATTCAACTTGCGTGCGATAGCACAGTTATTACCTACAAGCTTTACCTTCTTTAACAGAAATCACAACAACGTTATCAACTTCCTCAGCTATAATTAAAAGTCTATGGGGAAAGCGTTATACCGAAAATATCGGCCTAAGTCGTTGTCGGAAGTTGTGGGTCAAAAACACATTACCGACACTCTTGCCAGTGCTATTAAAGCTGGCCGTATCAGTCACGCCTACCTTCTAACTGGCCCGCGTGGAACCGGCAAAACCAGTATCGCTCGCATTCTTGCCCATCAGCTAAATGGACTAGAGTATCTCGACGACCAAGCCCAACTGGATATTATCGAAATAGATGCTGCCAGTAATCGCAGGATAGACGAAATACGAAACCTTCGGGATAAAGTCCATATTCTACCTACAAGTAGCAAATATAAGGTATATATTATCGACGAGGTTCACATGCTTACCCGTGAAGCCTTTAACGCTCTTCTTAAAACGCTTGAGGAGCCACCAGAGCATGCTATTTTTATACTAGCCACTACCGAAGCACATAAGTTGCCAGAAACTATCGTAAGCCGAACACAACACTTTAGCTTTAAGCCGGTTGATCTAAGCGAAGTAGTAGAGCATCTCAAACAAATTGCCGATGGCGAGAAGTTCAAAATTCATCCAGAGGCGTTAGAGCTGATTGCCAGGCACGGCGAGGGAAGCTTCCGGGACAGCATTAGCCTACTAGATCAGGCTAGAGGGCTTAGTGATGACATTCAGGCTGCGGATATCGAAAGACTGCTTGGTATTGCTCCAGCTGAAGCTACCGACAGAATATTGCAGGCAATTAACGCCGGAGACGTTAAGCTGACCCTAGATACACTTACCGAGCTTCGCGGACAAGGGTTCTTGTCTAGTCAGCTCGCCAAACAACTAGGAATAACCCTCCGTACCAAGATAGTCAACGACAGTAACTATCAAAATGGCAGCAGCCTGCAGTTACTTAATAATCTACTCGGTGTTTCGGCCAGCGCGCAGGCCGACAGGTTACTCGAAATCGCATTGCTAGAGAATATTTTTGCCAACAACCCAAGCCCCGTTGCCCAAAGCCCATCTCCATCTATTACCAAGCCAGAGCCAAAAGTAGAGGTAGCTCAGACCAAAGTAGAAGACAAACCTAAAACCGAAGATAAACCGAAAAACGAACCACCAAAGGAAGATCTGCCAGAAGAACCTAAAGAAGCCCCAGCACCAAAGCCAAAAGTTAACAAACCGCAGATTAATAGCGGTTTCACCCTAGAAGCCTGGCCGCTAGTGGTGGCAGCCATCAAGAAAAAATACAATACCCTGTATGGCATCCTAAAGATGGCCGAAGCCGAACTAGATGGAAGTGAATTGACACTGAAGTTTAGATTCCCATTCCACCAAAAGCAAATTAATGACAGTAAAAACCGCAAAATAATCAGCGATATTATCAAAGAACAGACCGGCGAGAACATCGAGATAAAATGTACCGTAAGTAAAAAAGATGCTGCTAAAGACAAAGGCACAAATAACAACGCTCTTTCAAACGTAAGCGATATTTTTGGCGGTGCCGAAGTGTTAGAATCCTAGATGAAAGGGTAACAATGGGAAACGATCGCGCTGTCATTCCGCCACAAAATACCGACGCCGAAGCCAGCTTATTGGGTGCTATTCTAATTGATTCTGACGCCATCGTAAAAGTTGCCGACATTGTCCGAGCCGAAGATTTTTATGACCCAAAAAATGGGCGCATATACGAAGCAATAACTCAACTATACGAAAAGCACAGTCCGATTGATGTGCTGACTTTATCCGATCAATTAAAAAGCAGTGGCTTTATAGACTATGTTGGTGGAGCTTCGTACTTAACCGAACTGACCAACTTTGTTCCTACTGCCGCCCACGCCGAACAGTATGCAAATATCATTGCCGAAAAGTCTATGCGTCGCCGACTAATCAAGGTCTCGCAGGACACCGTAGAGATTGCCTACAACGAAGAACGGCCATTGCAGGAGCTAGTAGAAGAGGCCGAGACAAAGCTATTCGAAGTTAGTCAGCAACACGTCAAACAAGACATCAGCAGTATCGAAAGTATCTTGGGCGAGAGCTTTGACCGTCTGGATGAACTTCACAAAGACAAAGGTACATTACGGGGCATACCAACCGGCTATAAAGATATGGACAACATCCTGGCTGGTTTGCAAAAGTCCGACCTATTTATCCTAGCTGCTCGCCCCAGCATGGGTAAGACCGCATTCGTATTGAACTTGGCTCATAACATTGCCATGAAGGCTCAAGAGCCGGTACTTATATTCTCGCTAGAAATGAGTAAAGAGCAGTTAGTCGACCGTATGCTGTCCAAAGAGTCGGCCGTTGACGCCTGGGCACTGCGTACCGGTAACCTCACCGATACCGACTTCGAGAAGATCGGTCACGCTATGGGCTCACTGTCTGAAGCTCCAATTTTTATTGATGACACCCCGGGCATAACGGTCAGTGATCTTCGTACTAAGGCCCGTCGTGAAGCTCACACCCGCCCGCTTGGTCTAATCATCGTTGACTACCTACAGCTCATGAGTGGTGGCGCAAGATTTAGTAATCAGAGCAACCGTGTTCAGGAAATATCCGAGATCTCCCGTGGGCTAAAAGGAATAGCCAGGGAACTTAACGTTCCATTGATTGCACTGAGCCAGTTAAGTCGTTCAGTAGAAAGTCGTACACCTCAGATTCCGCAGCTTCAGGACCTTCGTGAATCAGGTTCGATCGAGCAGGATGCCGACGTTGTGGCCTTCCTTTACCGCGAGGATTACTACAACCCGGAGTCGGAGCGTAAAAACATTATGGACATCTTTATTAGGAAACATCGTAACGGACCAACCGGAACAGTCGAACTGTACTTTGACCGCGAAAAGCAAACAATTCGAAGCATCGATACCAAGCACACCGACCCTTTTAGTTAATCCCTTATTAGTCTGAGTTAGCGTGTTATAATTGCATAAACATTATGCAGTTAAAAGAATCCTTTGGATCATTCAATAAAAGACTTAATCTTGTCTTGTGGCAGCCACTGGCCGGATATGGTTCGGCATTCATAGTACTTATTAGTTTGCTGATATATAGACTAGGAACTCTTGTACCAGCATTCTCTATAGCCGAAAAAACCAGCATTACAAACTCTTTAAGCCTAAGGGCGATTTTTGAGAATCCACTATATGCACCATATGAGTTATGGCAATACATTGGACTAAAATTAGGCCGTAATGACTTCGTAACAATGCGTCTAGCATCGGTTATTTTTGCCGTTGGTGCTGTAGTGCTATTATTCTACATAGTAAACAGATGGTTTAACTTTAGGGTCGCCCTAATAACTACAATACTATTTGCAACTTCCAGCTGGTTCCTAAATCTAGCCAGATTGGCTTCGCCGGAGATCACCATGATAGGGCTGCTCGTACCGCTGGCCTATGCAATTTGGCTACCGCTTCACAAGCGACCACTGCCGACTTTATTTGTAGGTGCCGTAGTATTCACATCTATGCTCCACATACCGGGATTCGTGTGGTTTGCGATAGCTGGCCTATTTTGGCAAAGGAAAGAGCTAATCAAGGTGTACAAAGCAGCCAGGATACCAACGATCCTTACGTTGTCTGCCTGCATTATCGTTTGTGTTCCACTATTTATAGCAGCAGCCAGTGACAGAACAATTCTTGATTCGTACCTAGGCCTACCAGGCAATCTGGGGCAGGCTTTGGTAAACCTGCCAAAAAACCTGGTTACTGTCCCATACAACCTTATTATCTCAGGACCCCTAAGCCCTCAGACCAATCTCGGCAAACTACCGTTTCTAGATTTCTTTACCTCTATAATGATGGTGATTGGGGCATATAGCTATACTCAGCATGCCAAGCTTCGCCGTAGCCAATTACTGCTTGCAGGGGTAATATTAAGTCTCCTTCTTATTTCTCTAAAGGGAAGTGTTAGCATTTATATTCTGATGCCATTTGTATACTTACTGGTGGCAAGTGGACTTAACTACATGGTCGAACAATGGTTCAAGGTTTTTCCATACAACCCATTTGCACGCAACATCGCCAGCGTCCTAATTGTAATCGCCGTCGCAACAAGCTCTTTTTATCATGTAAATCGCTACTTCGTAGCTTGGCCACAAGCTCCAGCCACTAAACAAGTTTTCAATAAGCAACCATAGCCTAGCTTTAGGGATTACGGGTTGTTATACTTAAGGAGTAAATAGGGAGAATTGCTATGAGCCGATTTGATCAGGCCAAAATGTTGATGAAGGTTAAGAAGCTGCAAAAAGAACTGCAGAAAGAAGTAATTGTTGTCGAGCAAGGTGACGGTGCCGTAAAGGTAGAAATCACAGGCGAACAAAAGATCAAGAAGATTCACATTGATCCAGAACAAGTAGACCTAGACGATATCCGCGAGCTAGAACGCTGGGTTGAGGACGCTGTTAAAGATGCAATTAGTCAAAGCCAGAAACTTGCCGCCGAAAAGATGCAGCCATTCATGGGCGCCCTCGGGGACCTTGGTCTTTAGGCATTAACAATGCAAATTCTGCCATCCGCTCTTGATGAGCTTATTGAGGCTTTTGGCGCACTGCCCGGGGTTGGTCCCAGAACAGCAGAACGCTATGCATATTTCGTATTACGTGGCGACAAACATACAGCCAGTAAGCTGAGTAGTGCGCTAGATAATCTGCATAGTTCAATCGGTTACTGTAAAAAGACGTTCGCACTTGTCGATAGCAACCAAGAAATATCCCCGCTATACAGTGATCCCTCACGCGACAAAACAATAATTGCTGTTGTAGCCGAACCGTTTGATCTTGTTGCACTCGAAAAAACTGGTGGATTTAAGGGGACTTACCATGTTCTTGGTGGCTTAATATCCCCAATCGACGGCATAGGACCCGAGCAACTTCATATAGCTGAACTAGTTAATCGAATCAAAGAAGATAAGGTCAAAGAAATTATTCTTGCTACCAACGCCGGAGTAGAAGGTGAATCTACGGCACTTTATATTCAGCAGCAACTTGATAGTCTAGAAGTTACAGTCTCTAGGCTAGCAAGAGGCTTGCCAGTAGGTGTAGACCTAGAATATGCCGATATGATCACACTTAGCCGCGCTCTCGAAGGCCGCCAAACAGTTTAACTAAACATTACTCCCGGCTCCAGCAACTGATCGGCTGTAGTTGGGTCGTACGGAACATTAGCATCAGCTCCATAGAATGGGTTCTTAAAGTCAAATGGGTCAACAATACTAACTGGCCCAGGAATTACCCCTACAAGAATATGGCCCCTGAGCTCTCTCTGTATTACATCCGGATCGGTAAAGTCTTGTGATGTTGGCTCGCCATCCAAGAATGTCACACCACCTAAAATCTCTATACTCATATAATCTCCCGATATATTGTTTCCAACAATAATACTTACTGCTTTATGTGTCAATAGTACGTTATACTATATCTAATGAATTCAAAGAGTAAAACCTATAAAGTCGGTGACCAAGTACAGAAAATAATTGATGATGCTAAACACATTGTAATAATCCAGGCCGACAATCCCGACGGCGATAGCCTAGCTAGTTCATTGGCCCTAGAGCAAATACTTTCCGAGCACGGCAAGAGAGTAACCATGTACTGCGGTATAGATGTCACCAGCTACCTACATTACTTACCAGGTTGGGATCGAGTCGTAAAAGATTTACCTAACGAATTTGATGCAGCCATATTAGTAGACTGCTCCAGCCTAACCTTACTGGAGCAACTAGAAAAAACAAATCAAATTGGCGCACTCCGAACTCGTCCATTCATTATCCTGGATCACCATGCTGGCGAAAACGATGTAACTATCAATTGCACAGAACTAATTGATACCGAGTCAGTTGCTACCGGCGAGGTTATTTATTTACTTGCCGAACAACTTGGTTGGAAGATTGATCCTGTCAGTGCCAACCTATTAGCTAGCTCCATCATGGCTGATTCTTTGGGTCTGACAACAGAATCAACAACTGCCAGAAGCATCCATGCCCTTGGAAGTCTTGTCGAAAATGGAGCTAATCTTGCTGCCTTAGAATCTCGACGGCGAGAGTACATGACAAAGTCTTTGGATATCATCGCCTACAAAGGTAAATTACTCCAAAGAATAGAGTACTTCTGTGATAACCAGTTAGCCCTGGTTGTCATTCCGTGGGACGAAATCCAAACCTATAGCCCATTCTATAATCCAGCTGTACTTGCCCTAGAGGAACTTCGCACCGCCGAAGGCGTAAAGATGTCGGTAGTCTTAAAGCTATATCCTGACGGCAAGATCACAGGCAAGTTAAGATGCAATTATGGCAATCAAAGTGCCGGCAAGCTAGCCGAGCATTTTGGAGGCGGCGGACATCCAAGTGCGGCAGGATTCAAAACAAACGAATGGCAATTCGAAGAGCTTAGGAAAGAATTAATACAGGTATCATCCAAACTACTAAACGAGTAACTCATGAAACTATACAACACACTCAACCGTAAGATAGAAGATTTTAAGCCCCTGCATGATGATGAAGTAAAAATGTATACCTGCGGACTTACAGTCTACAGTCAACCTCATATTGGCAACTGGGTTGCTTACATATACTGGGATCTTTTAACTCGGACCCTGAAAGAGAGTGGCTACAAAGTAAACCGAGTCCAAAATATTACCGACGTAGGTCACTTAACTTCTGACGAAGACGCTGGCGAAGATAAAATGCTCAAGGGCGCCCTTAAGGAAGGTGTGACGGCCTGGGAAGTTGCCGATAAGTACATTGCAATTGCAAACAGCGAGGCGTATGAGCAGCTTGGTCTTTTAAAACCAGAGCATATGCCTCGTGCAACTGACTACATACCACAGCAAATCGCCTTTGTAGAGGAATTAGAAAGAAAAGGTTACACCTACAAAATTGCCGATGGCATATATTTTGATACCTCTAAACTTGATGATTATGGCAAGCTAGCAAAACTTGATATCGACGGCCTGCAGTTTGGGGCTAGAGTAGAAGACACTGGCAAGAAAAATCCTACCGACTTTGCAGTCTGGAAGTTTTCTGATCCGTCAGAAAAACGAGACATGGAATGGGATAGCCCTTGGGGGACTGGCTTTCCGGGATGGCACCTAGAATGTTCGGTCATGTCCCGCGAGATTCTTGGCGATCAGATAGATATTCACACAGGCGGTATTGATCACATTCCAGTCCATCACACTAACGAGATTGCGCAAACCGAATCCGTTACAGGTAAGCAGTTTTCTGCCTATTGGATCCATGCCAACCACATCAAGGTCAATGGTACCAAGATCAGTAAATCCCTTAATAATGGTTTTACTCTTCAGGACATTCTAGATAAAGGTTTTAGCCTTGATGCCTTTAAACTTTCGGTCTTTAGCAAACACTACCGAACCGAAGGTAACTTTACCTGGGAGATACTTGAGGCCTCACAGAACAGATTAGATCGCTGGAAGCAGGCTATGGATCTTTTGTGGCAAGAAGATTTAGCCAAAGACTCTGCCTTAGACGACAAAAAGATAGCAGATGACTTACTTGATGCCTTGCAAGACGATCTAAATTCACCAAAAGCTTTAACAATAATTGATAAGGCAGTAGACCAAATCGAACAACTCCATCTTTGCAAACCATATATACAGAATATTGCAGCCAGCATTAATAACTTACTAGGGATTGATTTACTAAAAGGCAAAAGCGACATTGATGACAAAATCAAAGACTTAATCGGCAAACGTATGCAAGCACGAGACAACAAAGATTGGACCGAGTCAGACAGAATCAGGGATGAGCTTAGGGGAGCCGGAATAGCAATCCGAGACACGGATAACGGCCAAGTATGGAGCCGAGTCTAATCTCGGCAGGTATAGCTCCTGCAAGCACCGTAAGTAGTAACAAGTAGCTATATTTTATTATCGGACAGGTCTGCGTGATTCTCGTAGTAGTCTTTAGCTAAGATTCGTAAGCAGGCGGCAAGTGGTATGGCTACGAATCCCCCAACTAGACCACCCAGTCCAACTCCGCAGAGTGCTGCAATGAATACAAGCAGTGGGGTCAGTTCGTTCTTACGTGATTGGATATATGGCTGAATGGTAACATTCTCGACTTGTTGATAGATCAAGAAGAATATTCCCATGGCTAATGCCAGAGGCAAAGAAGTAAGTGCACAGACAATAACTACTATTGCAGCTCCTAGCGTGTTTCCGATCATCGGAATTAGACCCGTCAAAGCAATTATTCCAGCTAGTCCTATGGCGTTTATTGACTCGTTAAAGACTGCGCCAGCCACAATCATAGCGACCAGAGCGAAGAAGGCGGCAATTGATGCAATCAATAACTGGCCGTTAACATAACTTGTAATGACGCCATACATTCTTAGGGCAAGCTCCTTGCGATGTTGTCGCTTCTTTTTGTTCTGTAGGGCAAGAATTTTATCGAACCACATTGGACCCTCTACCAGCATCATAAATGTCATAACCAAAACAGCCACTGTCGACACTAGACCACTTCCAACACGTGAGGCCGTAGATAGTACCGGTTGAGGTAGATCTTTGAGCCGAGCTCTCATATCGCCTGCAATTCCGTCTACTTCGTCTTCTAGGCCATATTTGTTTACTATCTTGCCCAAGCCAGAATCCCTGTCGCGGATACTTTCGATGGTTGCAGGCAAGGATTCAACAAAATCCCGAGTCTGGCCAAACAATGGCGGAACGACTGCGATTATAAATCCACTCAACACCGCCAAAACGCAAAGATAGGCAATACCGGTTGCCGTGGCTCGGCTCTTCAGTCTTAGTTTCTTGCTTATATAACTTACCGCTGGATTTAGAGCCAGTGCCAAAAAGGCCGAGAAGAATATAAGCGTGAGCGGGTGAGTAATGTTCATGACAAACCTAACGCCCATGAATGTGGCCAGGATTATTAGGATGACGCGTACTACTGTTCTATTCGAAATAGAGATCATTACTGGCTTATCTGTCATGCTTATACCTTATCATGTTTAGATATTGCCTGGGTATAGATATCAACCAAATGGGGGCCAATGATATTTACATCAAATTGTCTTATCCTCTGTTGTTGTGCAGATTGAAGTTGAGAGCTTAGCTGTTGATCGGATAATAATCGATTAATCTTGTCAGCAAATTCATCGGTCTTATTTGGATTGATAAGCGCCAAAGGAGTATCGGCTAAAACAAATCGATAACCCGGGTTATCACCGCCCAAGGTAACTTTGGCGCCAGAGGCAATAGCCTCGACCACTACTATCCCAAAGCTCTCACCGCCTAGACTTGGCAAAACCGCTAAGTCAGCGGTAGCAAAGTAGTCCGCTTTATCATGTTCGTCTAGCTGGCCAGTAAACAGCACGTAACCCGCTAGGTGGTTATCTTTGACAAATTTATGAAGCTTCCTATCCAAAGGACCACTTCCGATTATTATGCAGCGTTTATCTTCGAACAAACCAGACTTTTGCAATACAGCAACAGCTTTGAGTAGTTGCATTGATCCTTTTCTTTGGACCAATCGCCCTAGGAATACGACATTCTTTTTATCGGCAAATTCTGCTTTTGGCTTACCAGCACGAAACCTATCCAACCTGACCGCATTTGGTAGAATTGATGATTCGATTCCCATAGTTTTTCTAGCAAACTCCTCGGCAGCATCAGATACCGAGACTACGGCATCAAATCTAGATAGACTCTTGTTCTCTATTTTTGCCAGTAACCAAGATCCCGTCCTGGACAACCATCCATAAGGTAAGATATGGAACGTTCCAACAATGGCCGTTTTGTTTGGCGCGCTTGAAATAACCTTACCGGCAAACTGGGGGCTATAGGGCATCTGAACATGAAGCACATCAAACTTCTGATCCTCTAAAAAGTTCTTCATTTTCTTTCCCGATACAGGCAAGGGGATAGTTAACTTGTTCTTATTAAACCTAACGCTAATATTCTTGCTAAGGCTATGTACGTTACCAGCTGGATTCGTTTTTGTCTGTCCAACAAGATAATGAACCTCATGCCCATTATCCGCCAACCAGTTACCGACAGTCAGCACATATTGCTGAACACCATCAGGCACGTCTAGCCCGTCATCAAGTACAAATCCAATCTTCATTTTTGCAACTTATGAGCTTTTATTGCTTTTTTATAAACAGCTTCATATTGATCTACGATATTTTTATAATCAAATTGCTCAACAAATTTAATGGCCCAGTCTAACCATAATTTTCTAACATCTTGATCATACAGCAATAACTCTAGTCGCTGGGCAAAATCTTCGGTAGATTCAGGATTAACCAGACTCAGCCGCCCTCTTCCCACCATCAGGCTAGCGTATCCCGGATTATTTCCGGCAACCGTAACCGTACCAGCTGCCATTGCCTCTAGAAGTACAATCCCAAAACTTTCGCCATACAATGCAGGGCTGCAATACAGATCGGCCTGATGTAATAGCTTTATTTTTTCATCGTCCGGGATGAATCCAGTAAACGAGACATCTGGAATCTCCTTCTTTTCTATTTTAGCTTCCAGACTTGGGCGGAGGTCGCCATTGCCGGCAATCACCAACCGAACGTCATCATGATCTTTTCTAAGCAGGGCATAGGCATCAAGAAGATGTCTAACGCCTTTCCTTTTTTCCAATCGGCCAACATAAAGAATCGTTTTCTTGCGAGCTGGTTTTTTAACACTATTTTTTTTGGAATAATCTTCTAACCTTATACCGTTTGGAACAATAGTAATATCAGCGTTTGGTACGTAAGTTCTGCTTGCTTGCTCGGCAACCCTAGACACTGCAGTAATTACATGGGTACGAGTTTCTATAAACTTAGCAGCTGGCTTCATCAGCTTTAAGTAAGATTTGCTAAATACATCCTCGGGAAGGGTAGCATGCATAGTTGATACATTAGCTGATGTAGACCGGCCCAAAAGCTGCATCGAAATAACCGGCACTCCTGGCTCATGAAAATGAAGTACATCAAACTTTTCCTCCTGAAGCATCGCATCTAATTTGTCATTAGAAGCACTTGCACCTATATCCGCTTTGGTAGCAAACGGCGTATTAAATTCTGTTGAGCCACCGATAAGTATAATATTGTCATCAACTTTATCGGGTATGACTTTTGGTTTGGGAGCGATTATGCGGACATAATGTCCTCTTTTTTCTAAATCAATGGCTAACTCACGAATTATTGATTGGACCCCACCTGGGCGAAAGTAATTATAAGGACAGACTAATCCAATACGCATTAACCATAGTATAGCATTGAGAGCGGGTCCTGCCGACCGGTCCGCCCCGCAAAATTTTCCGATGAAACATTTTGGGGGCCGCCCCGCCGGTCGTCACCCGCTTGCAATGAATAGTTAAGGTTTATGGCTAAGGAGGCGTTTTAGTTTTGGTGGAATAAATGCACTAGCCGACTTTGCGTCAGCAATTACCGTTGGACCATGTCCTTTAAAGTCGGTGTCTATCATGGTGACTTTATTAAATACAATATTCATATGCTGTTCGACGATATGATTATCAAAGTATCGGTCTTCATCAACTCCAATATGGTAGACCGGCATATCAATCTTAGTTCCCAGTAGATCCATCCTAAACATGCTTACCGACACATCCATATATGTACGAATATCATTTATTTGCCACAGATGAATCTCGAAATCGATTCGTTTTTTCCGTTCCTCATCGTTGGCGTCCTTGAGCTTGGGGTTTGCATCCTTAATAGAATTGTAAGTTGCCCTAATCACAGATGGGCGCAAGAATAATTTTTCACCAACATAAGCGGGGATTCTGTTAGAAAAGAAACTAGCACCGTAACGCATCAACAAAAAGTTTCGACGACTAAAAATAAATTCTTCGTGGTGAACAAAGCCAACTACACTTACAAGCAAGTTTACTTTTCCGACCAGTTCTGGGCACCTTTGGAGCATACGAGTTGTAATGGCGAAGCCAAGGGACATGGCCAGGATAGTAACTTTCTTTCTTTTGTATCTAAGCTTTACAAAGGCAGCCAGGTAATCAGCTAGATTATCGATAGTTGGCTTCATACCAATCTTGTAAAAAGATTCCATCCCTCCAAAGCCGGGGAGGTCGGGCATTGTTACGCTTCCATACTTATTTAGTACTTGCATAACACCAAACTGGCGCTCAAGGCTAGCATGCTGGCCATAAACAAACATAATGTTTCTAGTTTTTCCCTTTGGAGCCGGCATATACAACATTCGACCATCGAGGCCGTTGATATGCAATGGCATGATGTAATCAGCCGGGTCTTTTTCGGGTTTTGTCATTAACGTCAAATGTACAGGTAATCCGACCTGCTGCCAAGAGTAAAATAAATCTAACAACGCGGTTAGCCTAGTCATCGTATAATAAAGTAATGGCTAACAAATCCAAATATCGATGGGCGATTCTTATACTGGTAATCATTCTCTGCTTATTCTCTGTATTAATTACAAAAACAAACGATTCCAAGAATAAGTCCGATAATAAAATCACCGCCGTAAAACAAAAAGATGAATTTAATAAGAACAAATACTCAATCAGCAGCCCCGATAGTCTATGGGTAATAGTAAACAAGCAACGTCAGCTAGACCCAAAAGATTACGAACCATCTGACTTAGTTGTTCCAGATGTTCCGTTGCGTGGCCCCAAAGATAAAGAAGAGATGAAACTACGCAAGCCTACTGCCAATGCCCTTGAAGAACTTGTACAGGCGGCTAGCGAGGAAGAAATAGATCTGATGCTTGCTAGCGGTTATAGGTCGTATAGCCTTCAAACACTGGTTTACAACAACTACGTACGTACACAGGGAAGAGCGACAGCCGATACTCAGAGTGCACGACCCGGGTTTAGCGAACACCAAACAGGATTAGCCCTGGATATTGTTGGTACAAATAGAGTATGCGAAATAGAACCCTGTTTTGCCGACACCAAAGAGAGCAAATGGGTGGCCAAAAACGCTTACAAATATGGATTCATAATCCGCTACGCAAAAGATCAGCAAAAGACAGTAGGCTACATATACGAACCTTGGCATCTAAGATATGTCGGCAAAGAGCTCTCCAACCAAGTACACAAGCTGGGCGACCCGACTTTAGAAGACTTCTTTAATTTAGGCAAAGCCGGCAACTATTGACTTAACAGATTGTAACTTCGGTCGTTTTGTATTAAAATCTATCTGTTACACTACTGTCAGTTCGTACAGTTAATAGGGTGTGGCCAAGTGGTAAGGCACTGGGTTCTGGTCCCAGGATCGGGGGTTCGAATCCCTCCACCCTAGCCATATAGAACGCAGCTTGGCAACAAGCTTTTCAACACCCCTGTTTATGGGGTGTTTTTTGTTGGTTTGGTTACTCATATTTTGCCTCCTATTAATTGTTGGGTTTCTAGAACATTTTGAGCAATTGCTCGGGCGAACTTTGTATAGTTAACAGATAAGATACCTCCTTTATATGTAAATTCATCGAAAAGTTTGGATATAATAATGCGCTTCTTCTCGGGCGTCTTCCGGCTATATATATCGGCCGCTCTTTGACTGAGCTCCAGAAGTACCAACCGTTGCTCTAGTGATGCTCCAATAGTGCTATCTACTTTGTTGAGCTTGTCTTCTAATACGCGAAGTTGATCGCTAAACGCCTGATGCTTCTGAACATAAGTGGATTGGCTGATCTCACCAGCCAGTTTGTCGTCGTACAGATTGCTATCCATGTGGTGAACACGGTTGATCTGCATCTGAATCGAGTTGATCAGCTGCTGGTTGGCATCGACTTCGTGCTGGTGTTTGCGCTGCATTGCAGCCGCCAACCACTCAATAACGTCTGACCTGGGCGAAACTAACCTCTCAAGCATGCCACTAACTTGAACTTCCAACCGATCTTCCCGTAGCAAAGTATTTTGTTTGCAAGCAGCCGTTCGTCGCTGACAAGCACCGTAGTAACGCCCTTTTTGTAGCTGCCAGGTGACCATCTTGTTGCAAGTACTGCAGCGAATGATGTTCTTGAACACTGGGTTATGCGTCCTATATTTACAGCTTAGTTTACGGCGCATTTTCAACTGAACGCGGTCGAATAGCTCTTTAGTGATGATCGGCTCCTGTGCGCCCGGATAGTCTTTACCGTTAAACCTATTTATTCCAATATAGAACGGGTTGGTAAGTATCTTTTGAGTATAGCTTTTACTGAATGGTCGGCCTTTACTGGTGCGAAGCCCCATATTGTTGAGCTCAGAACATATCGTCTGAATGGAATGGTTTGGCTCTGAGTACAATTCAAAAGCTCGGTAGATGAGTGCCTTAGTAGTTGGGTCTGGTTGGTGAATCTTTTTGCCGCTAATACTCACCGTCATATAGCCTGGTGGAGGAGGTGCCGGTAGCCAGCCTTGGGCTAGCTTTTCGGTCCAGCCTTTCATAGCTTCTTCTCGTAGGTTGTCAGAATACTTCTTGGCAACAGATAAGTGAATATTCCACATAAACTTCACGTCAGACCGAGCGTCTTTGTGTAGCAGAAGACTCTCTTTCACAGCGTGCAGCCGCCTCCGACCATCTTGTTCTAACCATTCGTCTATAGCTACGGCATCGCGGAAGTTTCTAGTAAGCCGGTCAGTCTTCTCGACCGCCAAATGAAATACCGCGCCAGTTTTTAAATATTGCAGCAGCTCATGAAAGACCTTCCGGCTTTGCTCCTTAGAAGCTGTTTCAGCAATCTTGAATATCTTAATTATGTTCAATTCTCGTTGTTCACAGTAGCCCATCAGCAGCTTTAGTTGTGAACCAAGCGAGTAACCTTCGTCCTCCTGGGCTTTACTAGATACTCGAGCAAGGATAACTACATTACTTTCCTTGTTATTCATTATCTTCCGCCAATACTTCATATAGGGTAATCAGGTCACGAGCTATGGCTTGAGCATCGACATAGGTTACTTCTCGTAGGCTGTCTGCTTGCAATATTAATTGCAACTCCTCTATGGAAGTATCCTGGATCAGTTTATTTGTACCCTCTATCTGATTCATAACTAACCTTACACGGTTAACTATACTAACCGCGGACGGTTAGTTCAAGTACATAATGGCCTTAAATTCACAAAAACTGTGGATATCTTTTCGCTAGGATATCTATGTCCATATTTTGTATCTGTTACGCATAACATCTATTGTTGTATATACTCTATACTACGTATAGAGAAAGCAATGACTACCAAACTACCTAAATACCGCCGCCCACTAAATGATCATCAACTTGCCATCCTAAACACGCTCTACAAATTCCGCTTTATTACTGCCTCACTACTAGCCGATAACCAACAAGCTAAACATACCCGCGTTATATCTAGCCGTCTAAAGATACTAGTAGATCAAGGCTACGTGGGAATGAACTATGACAGTAGCTATAAGATTCAGGGGAAGCCAGCAACCTACTTCCTAACCATTGATGGGGTGAGATACTTACGCCAGCAACCCTATACCCAGGAATCGGCACTGCGAAGCATCTACCAAGACAAACGAGCAAAAGACAGTCAGATCCAGCACCGCCTGAACGTCTTTAAGACGTATATCGCAATCAAGCAGCAGTATCCCGATCGATTCAAGTTTTATAGCAAAACTGAGCTCATGAACAAACCCTACATTCCAAAAAACAGACCGGATGCCTACCTGGTAGACACCCAATCAGAAAAAAACTACTTCCTGGACTATCTAGACCAGAGTATGAGCTTCTGGGCCCTCCGTAAGGCCATTAAGCGCTACATAGCCTTTGCAGAGCTAGAAATATGGCATAAGCATAAACCCGATCAAACCCAGCCAAAGATACTATTTGTCTGTGAGTCAGAGAAGCTACAAAGAAAAGTCGAGGCATTAGTAAGACGCGAACTAGATAGTTCTTATGTGGACTTGAGCATAGCCATTATCTGGTCATTAAGCCAATGGAACTACAGCTAAAAAGGAAGTATACTAAGGCTATGAAGGACCAGATACGCGAGACTCCAATTACTCCAGATCATGAATACTCTGAAACCGCGTTGAATGAGCACAAGAACTTTGCAATAATATCTCTCCCACCAGAACTGGGCGATGCACAAGCAATTCAGAATGAAGCCGTAGAGTGGGTCAGGAACGATGAATGGCTGAATGACAAAGACGGAAATGATCTTTATAGCGAGGATGTACCCCTCGAAGGGCTTGAGGCAGATGCTACTCAGGCAGTTAGCATACCGGCATGCGAGCCACTGGTTCGCTACTATGCTGGACTGGCAAAAAGTTGGGGCTTCACAGACGGTGCCAGACTCAGCACAGGAATTCAAATGGACAAAACAAGTAATCCTAACGAGCATGTACACAGGGACGGCATTGGGGCACGCTCTATGCTTGCTGTTGATGATGGGAAGAATGTTCGGGCAGTTAGATTTGTATACCCGATTGGTAGGCCGGGAACGATTCTATATCCCGACATTGACCATGTTGGCGATCCAATAGACTGGAAGTCTGAAGTAATTACCGATGCTACAGAAGAAGATCACCTAAAGTCGCCTCACTTTATCAGCGCTGATGGCGAGGAAAAACAACGCTTGCTCAATGAAGGCGGAGCAGTTCAAGTTATGCCGGGTGCAACTCTTGTCTTCGATATGACCAAAAGCCCATGGCACGTCGCTCCAGATCGCACCCCTGGTGGTGCAGTTATGACAGTAGACGTATTTGAAACGTGGTAGTACCTAAGAGTAACTTGTATCTATGTTCGAGCAGTTTACGGTCTCGCTCACGATAAATCCTCACGGATAGTAAGCCTTTCGATACCATAAGTTTTTAGGCTATACTATTGAGGATATGGCAAACAAAAGTCTTCGTGCGGCAAAGAATGCTAAAAATGATGAGTTTTATACTCAATTTTCTGATATTCAAAAGGAAATTGAGGCTTACATCGAATATGATCCAGATTCATTCCGAGGAAAAGTTGTTTATTGTAATTGCGATGACCCCTTTGAAAGTAATTTCTTTAGATACTTTGCACTCAATTTTCATCGACTTGGTCTAAAACAACTTATCACTACAAGCTACAAGCCTTCACCAATAGCAAATACTCAACTTGGACTTTTTGGAGATGACAGCACAGTTAAGCTTGAAAAAGGCAGACCGAAGGTCACTGCTAATAAACTCATTATTAATGAAGTACATGATATGGATGGTGATGGTGCATTTAATATTTCTGACGTTGCCAAACAGCTCAAATCAAACAAAAATAATGAATGGTCACCTCTCAAAGGTGATGGCGACTTCAGAAGTCCTGAGTGTCTTGAGCTACTTAAGCAAGCCGACATTGTGGTGACGAATCCGCCATTTAGTTTGTTTCGGGAGTATTTGGCGCAACTTATTGAGAACGGTAAGAAGTTCTCAATAATCGGGAATATGAACGCAATTACATATAAAGAAGTGTTTCCACTTATCGAGACGGATAAGATGTGGCTCGGCAACGGATTTCATGCTGGAAATGCATACTTTTCAATTCCGAAAGAAAATGCCAGGGCTTTCGCATCGGGTGTTTATGACGAAAGTAAAGGTTTGGTGAAATTTCGAAACGTAATTTGGTTCACTAATATCGACCACGGTCGTCGCCACCAAACACTCAGCCTTATGACGACGGAGGATAATCTCAAATTCAATAAAAAGATGCAAGGCAAAGTAGAATACGACCGATATGACAACTACAACGCGATTGAGGTGCCATTTACTAACGCAATACCTAGCGACTATCATGGGGTCATGGGTGTACCCATTAGCTTTCTTGATAAGTATAGTCCGGATCAGTTCGAGATTGTAGGTAGGGCGGACGCAAATATAGCAAACGAAGGAAGCGAATTTCATATTGGTGGCTTTAAGGATAAGGGTGGCGCTCCATTAGTAAAAGGTTCATTTGTATACAAAAGAGTATTGATAAAACACAGAAAGATCGCTTCATGAAAACCACACTCCGTACCAACATTACAATTCGTGAGATAGTTAAAGGTTTTGAATACAATGAGTTTGAAGGTAAAGGCTTGTTCGGACTGTCGGGTAAACTGACGATCCAGCCGGAATACCAAAGAAATTATATATACGCAGACGGTAAAAGAGATGTTGCAGTCATCGATAGTATTTTGAAGGGCTACCCTATTGGCGTTCTTTACTTTAATAAAGTCGGCGATGATAAGTACGAAGTGCTGGATGGGCAGCAAAGAATAACTAGTATTGGACGGTTTATTAGCGGTAAATTTGCGGTCAAAGACAGTAATGATCACGAGCAGTACTACAGTGGGATGTCCGAAGCACAGCGTAAGTTGGTTCTAGATAAGCCATTGCTCATCTACATCTGTGAAGGCGAAGAACAAGAGATGATGAAATGGTTCGAAACAATTAATATCGCTGGTGTGCCTTTAAGGTTGCAGGAAATTCGTAATGCTGTTTACCATGGGCCGTTTGTGACAAAAGCTAAGGAAATCTTTAGCAACAGTTCAGATTCAAATGTCCAAAAGTGGAGTGCATATGTATCGGGAGATGTTAAGAGACAAGACTTCCTTGAAACTGCCCTAGATTGGGTTAGCGACGGGAACATTGAAGCTTACATGAGCAAGCACCGAGACAAGCCAGATATTAGTGAGCTTAAAGATCATTTCGACAATGTAATAAACTGGGTGTCGGGTGTATTCACCGAAGTACATAGTGAGATGTGCGGTCTTGAATGGAATCGCCTGTACAAAACTTACGGTAGTCAGACATACGTTCCAGAAGTAGTAGCCAAGAAAGTAAAGGATCTATTTACAGCATACGAAGTGCGCAGGAAGAAAGGTATATTTGAATACATTCTGGATGGTTCAAAAGATCCAAGCTTACTAGAAATACGTATATTTGAACCTTCGACGATTAAAACGGTGTATACCAAACAAACGAACGCAGCCAAAGAAAAAGGGATATCGAATTGCCCAACATGCGCAACGATAGATAACGCGAATAAAGATAGAATCTATACTATTTCAGAGATGGACGCAGACCACGTTACAGCTTGGAGTAAGGGTGGTGCTACATCTATTGATAACTGCGAGATGCTTTGCAAGACTCATAATCGCGCCAAGGGTAATAGATAATAAGAAGATATATACTCACTTTACTAGTTAATATAGATCTACCTCTGTTAATGTCGCAGTTGCGCTAAGGAGAATTATACTCTATACTCTACTTATACGTTAAGTAAGAGAGGAGTAATATGGTTAGCACAAGGTCAAAAGGGTTTCCCCGACTTTCGCTGAAGAATGCAGTCCAGATAATGGACAAGGCGATGAAGTACGGTAGGAATTGGAGTAAAGAAGAGTTTGCAGCTTTTGGGAGTAAAACCAACACTAAAGGCTCAGCAAATAGCGGGGCTTTTGCATATAGGCTGGCTGCGCTTAAAGATTATGGCCTCATTACCAGTAGTAAAGAAGGAGTCCTAGCGACAGATCTTGCCAGCCGTATAGTAAAGCCAATCAACGATGATGAATACGCTGAAGCGGTCAAAGAGGCTTTTCTTAACCCTGCTGTTTTTAGTGAAATCATAGAAACCGTTGAACATGAGACCGAACTGTCTAAAACTGCAATATCCGAGAAGGCAGTCCGAAAACTTGGTATATCGAGGGATCACATGAGCAGGTTTGCAAAGAACTTCCTTGACTCGGGTAAGTTGGCTGGAATAATCACAGAAACAGACGCCGACCATTTTATCATCAAGCTATATTCAGAAAAACCTGACAACGTTAGCACTACCGGCACAGACAGTAAGTCTACTGATACAACTAACGTAGTACCGGATGCTAAACCTGATAACCGAATACAAAATACGACAGGGGGTCGAGATATTTCTGGCTCGAGCGAAGCGAGCATATACGGAGCGCAGCATAAGGGCCAAAGTTGGCAACTAAACTTACAAATACTCGTTGATATCCGTGTACCAGCTAGTCTAAGGACAGAGATCCGAAGTTTTGTCGCTAACGCAGACACAATTGCTGATAAGCTCTACGAGCTAGAAGAAAGTGGAGGAGAATGAAATGTAGCCCATATATAAAAAGAGGCTCGACAGTTGTAGCTACCGAGCTCTTTAAACCGACAAATGGCTTCGCAACCAAATTTCCGGATAACTGTACAGTAGCATATCCGGACACATCAGTCAATATTACACAATAGAAAAGGATATTCTACAATGGCAGATTTACGAATAGTTTGTACAGAACAACAACCGATATATAAACCAACTTCGCATGCACATATTGTTGCAGTCGGGGTTGATACAGATAACGATGGGTACGCGGATGAAAAGCACTCCCTCCAAAATGTCGTTAGAGCAATAGACGGCGGAGTGTCGAGATACTACACTTACGGTGCTGTATCGAAGAAAGTAGCATTAGTCGAAACGCTTGATTGCCCCGCCCACTGTGGCGAAAGGATAATCAGGTCGGAGAGTGATGCAACTTCTGACAACAACCTAGACTTCTTGAGACGTTGTAGTTGGAGCTAGCCTACTCCTAAAAGAGGTCTGTTTTACTCACGTCTAGTTTAGGCGTGAGTATTTCTTTTCAAAAGGATTATTAAACCTCTAACGGCTCATCCTCGTCGGGCCCAGAAATAGTCTTAGGTTCTGTTTTAGCCTGCTTTTTGACCAACTTAGCCTTCCCATATTCATACGCATAAAGCTTCCTCGACGAAGTCATAACGCGCTTGGCTATCTTGCCATCACCTTCGTCTTTGAGCAGTATGGTTTCGCCAGACATCGGTTCTTGGGAGTGTATTGCCGATAGGCGTGCGTAGAAGTTAAAGCTTGGCAGGTTAGCTATCTCGCCCTCCTCAATGTAGGGTTTGAATAATGGCAAGACTAGTTGCTCGTCTACTGGGCTACCAGTTCTAAAGCTGATGACCGTACCTACGTTGGCTAAGATAATTTGTACTAAGCGTTGTTCGTCCTGCTGGGCAGTAGATTGCTCGGCCATGGTCAGGAATAGCTTATACTTTCTAGCTTCACTAAGCATCTGTACAAAGGGCATGGTGGCAAAGTTTTGGAACTCATCCACGTACAGATAAAATGGCTCGCGCTTGGCTTGTTCCATCCGTGCCCTACGAAGTGCTGCAATCTGGAGCTTGGCCAGCACGGCTGTCCCAAATAGTTCGGAGGTATCTTCACCGAGGTTACCTTTGGAGAAGTTGCAGATTAAGATCTTGCCCGAAGCTAGAATATCGTCAAAGTCTATCGTAGACTTAGCCCGCCCCATTACCCGTTTAGTAGCAGGCGAAAACTCAAAGCGGCCAATCTTACTGGTGACGCCATGGCTCATCTTAATACGCTGCATGGCACCGGCCTTGCCAAGTTCATTTTGCCAGAAGTTCTTTAGCGTACCCGCTGGAAGTGCATTAGTAATCTTTTTACGGTAGGTGTCGTTAGTGAGTAGCTCGAATATGGTGAATATGGTGGGATCTTCAGTAGTAAGCGCTGTTTGTATGGCGTTACGCAGGACATACTCAATACGATGACCACCAGAATCGTCATCCGAAAAGATCTTACGAAGCACCGATATAACCGACTCTGTTATTCGGTCTTTTTCTCGTTCCAGTGCACTGCCTTTCAGGCCTTCCGGTATTTCCAGCAAGTTCATGGCCAGTGGATGATCAATGTCATCTGGATTGAAGTAGATAACATCCTTGATCCGATCTTCAGGGATATAGCGGAGCAAGGTTAACGCCATGTCACCATGCGGATCAATAATGGCAACACCTTTGCCGTTTTGGATATCTTGCACTATGGCGTATTGCAGCATAGTGGTCTTACCATTGCCAGTACCGCCAATTACATATATATGGCGCTCACGCTCGGCCGACGTAAGCCCAAATGGCGTTACGTGACCCTGGTGTACGTTCTGCCCAAGCATTATATCTAAGTTAGTAGCACCCTTAAGCGAAGTTGGTGCTGGCAAGGTTTTACTAAGCGACTTTGCAACGTTCTCTGTCCGGCCAGATCTACTATGCGGAAAGTGGAACATGGCACTTAGTTCGGCCGAACCAAGTATATTTGAGTTTTTGTGTAGCAGTGCTGGAAGACGGTGTATATATGTAAACATTCGAAGCCGGAAACCATATAGGGGCAAATAACTACGAGTAGATCGGAGTCGTTGCCAGTTGGGAGTGGAGTATGTAGCCAGTGAGTTTGCAAAAGCACGAGCACGCTGTTTACTGCGTTGTTTGGTCGGGGTCACAATACAAGCACGGATATCCGCATAGAACAGATCCTGTGTGAGCTTAGCATGCATCTGGTCGAGTAGTTCTTGTTCGGCTGGCGGCACTGGCCCTACTGAATTAGCACCTCGGCTCGACTTCATTGGCTCTGGCAGATCGTTATATAAGAAACCGTAGATCATGCCCCAGGCCATAACAAACGGTAACTTGATAATGGCCAAGATAATCCTGGCGATACTCCTAGTAGACAGTCGTTTCTCTAAACTTGATCCCGACCAGTATCCTTGACGTATTTTTCGATCTATTCCTGCTGCTTCGGACACAATGGCTGGCGTTATTACCAGCTGGAAGATCATCTGCTCGTCATCTGCAAGTTTAGTCATAGAGCTTGTAAGGTATGACACCGGATCGTGCTCATCAATGACTTTAGTAGTGTCGAGTGGCATGGCGAAATGCTCGGTCTGCTTGAATACTTGGATGGAAGTCATGCCGCCCACTAAGCCAGGGTCTTCGACAACGCTTACTTTGGCATCGGTGCTGTAGGCCGAGACAGCCTGACGAACGACTTCATCGTTATCTTTGCTGGTGCGTATAAGGTAGCGGATTCCTTGGCTTTTGGTCGAGACAATCTCTAACGAAAACGACGGCGTATACCGCAGTAGGCTATCTGTAAATGAACGAGTTTTTAGCAGTCCATGCAGTACAGAAAATAACTGAGTGGTGGCACCGGGCGCTTTATCTTGAAAAGCAGGCGGCGTAACTTCCAGCAGTACACTTTCTTGTTTGTACTTACGCCAATAGTTAATGAGCCGTAGGATTGCACCTATGACTACTGCAAGAGCGAAAAGAGACACAACGATAACAGCTGGCCACAGTGAAATGGCTTTCAATTGTTCCACCAGCTGCCCACCCGATTCGTTCGTCATAGCAACTCCCGTTTCGGCGTCAATTTGACTATCTATACATTAACAGGGGTAGAGTTTGATGGCAATATCTGTTAGTATCCGAGTAAGGTTATAATTGATACAATATTACTGATATGACGCAAAAAACTACCGGAACAGTTCTCAAGGAAGCCCGACTAAAAGCCGGGCTAACTCAGGTTGAGCTTGCCGAAAAAGCTGGTGTGCATATCAATACCTACGCCCGCATAGAGCGTGACGAACAAGAACCAACCTTTGATACCGTCAAGAAGCTAACCAAGGCACTGGGAATCAGTCTAGAAGACATCCCAAGCTAAAAACACCGCTTTGTGTATACTAAGCGCACAGAGGCTTGTGTCTTAAGCAGTTTGCGAGAGGACAGAAGCCTCTTTATTTGTTCGTTACTGGCCTGACTATTTCTGACTTAAACCACTGTTCCTGAAAGTAAGTAAGTTCACGTATTTCTTTGTCAGTGAAGTCCTGATCATCGGAGCAGACAATGAGTTTGTCGTCATCGTCATCAGTTCTATGGATAATCGCTATACATTTACCCGTAAACTCTTCGACAGGACTATCTTCGCCAAGTATATAGACATCTAGCTCCGCTCCATCGGGTGCCTTAGTATGCGGTACAAAGCCGTAGTTGATAGGATAAGTGTAATCGTGCTTGGGATGCTTTGTTCCTAGCTGACGATCTACTTTAACTCTTACAATTTTGCCTAAGTATGGTTTGGAGTAATCCATAATACTAAGCCTTTAGGTCCAGTTTCTCATTTTGCCAAGCTAAACCATCAGTATCTTTGTATTCATCGCCGAAGTATTCGAATCCCGCAGCGCTTAACAAATTTCCTGCCGCACCGTTATCTACTAAGTGACGCGAGTAAAGAGTCTCGTACTGCCCTGTAGACCTTAGATGATCTATAACCGATTGAGTAGTATTTAACCCTATCCCATGTCCTCTCGAAGAAGGGTCGCCAATCATGATATGAATAGACGGACTGGGTAAATAGTCATGTTCGCCTAAGGTAACCCAGACTGTGCCGACAATCTTATCCTGGAATTTAATCATCCAAGTTAGCTGATCATCGGATTCAAGAAATCCTTGGACTCGCTCTTTTTCAGCCTCGAGCGTAGAAGGTATGTTGTTCTCGTCCGTGTTCCCCATTAGCCGTAAAGTATTACGACCAACATCACCTTCAAGCCATTCAAGGCTAATAGGAGCATCTCTTTCAATATCTGGCTGGACTAGTTCGAGTTCTGGGATCTGGGTAGTAAGCGAGGTCCATGAGCTATTCGGTTGTTCCATAGTTGCTATGCACCTCGAGTTATATGGATGACTGCCTTGCTATCTGACGCTTCAACAATAGCTTTTCCTCCTATCGGGAGGGTTAATAGTGGCTGAGTATGACCGAAGTCCACGTCTGCAATTACTGGAATGCCCATGAGTTTCTTGCTAGCTACTATCTCATCGATCGTCTTAAGCGTTATTTTACTAGTTGTTTGGAATCGTCCAATAATAACACCCTTTATGAATTTACGTGCATCAGGTTGTTGGAGTAATGATTCTAGCCTACGATCAAACTCTAATGCCGTATACTCTTTTGACTCGTCATCATCTTCAATAAGCAAGATTGTATCCTTGTTGAAACTAGGATAAAACTCTGTACCTTGGAGCAGATATAGAGTTGCGATATTTCCACCGATCAAAATACCTTCTGCAGATCCTGACTGTAGAACAGTCCACGGGTGGGTAGTATATTCTTTTCGTTTTTTACCTTCACCCCATTTTTCACTCTGTTTAAGTTTGTAGGAATCATCGCCACAAATCGCCTGAATGAGACTTGCTGCCGTAAAGTCAGCACCATGTTTTATCCCAAAAGTTCCAAGATTCGGTCCAAGGAAGCCAATGTTGCCGGTCTTTGCGTAGATGGCATTAAGAAGAATGGTAATGTCAGAATACCCAATCAATGGCTTCGGGTTTGACTTTATTAAGTCCCAATCAATTAAAGGTAAGAGTGAGTTAGCTAGCCATCCACCGTTTAAAGCCATAATTGCTTTCACGTCTTTGTCTTTATAGGCATCATGTAGGTCATTGACCCTATCTTCAGAACTTACCGCATCAAGATGTTTAGCATTCTTCAAATACTTCCCGAGGCTTACCTTAAAGCCAAGATTCTCTAGCTTTTTTAAAGCACGTTCGTATTGTTTTGTTCGTTTTGGATTCCATGCTGAGGACGGAGCGATTACTCGTATCTCGTCACCGTGTTTTAGTTTTTCTAATTTCATATCTGTAATTATACCCTAGATCTCACGGGAATTTACCTTAGCTTTGAATGTTGAACGGCAAATGAAGAACACTGGTACCATAAAAATATTACATACTAGAAGTGAAAATCTAGGACTATATCTGTCTGCTAGATAGCCAGCTAGCACAAGGAACAATGCATAGACAATGCTTGTGACGAGAGAGTTTAGAGAGTCCATGGTTGCCCGTTGTGCGTCAGTAAACTCCTCGTGTAGCAAATGCTGCTTAGCGGTATCACTGGGACCGTATGTAATTCCGGCTAACATCATCACAAATGGAGAGGCCACTGTTGACCCAACTAACGCCACAAAAGAGACAGTCCGAGCATATGCTTCACTGAATAGCAGAATCGATGCTGGTTTAAAGCGCTTCATGAACCAATCACTTGCCTTAAAGCCAATAGTACTCCATAGATAATTGGCCGACAGCATACTGCCAACGTATCGAAGTGGAACGTATTGGTTATAGTAAGCAGGCATCATATTCCAGGCCGCTCCGCCTACGCCACCGCCAATTATTGAGGCAATACTCATCATCCTTAGATGAGAGTTCTTTTTGTAGTACCTAAAAACTTCACCCAAATGACTGAACATATTACCTGAGAGTAGTGAGTGTCTTGGTGGCTCAATCATCGAAAAAGTCACCAGAACAGCTAATACCTGAGGCACTACCGAAATCCATAGTACTAACGAGTATGAAATTGCAGCCAATACTGTTCCTCCAATGGCCGAAATAATGCCACCGACTTCTAGGGCAATATTATTCTTGGCGTAGAAACTATGGAATTCATCTTTTTCACCACCGTTGCGGGCAGAGTCGTAAATTAGGGCATTGTTGTTACCACTAAACATGGCGAAGCTCAGTCCCTGCAATGCTGCACCCACAAGTAGCACCCAGTAGCCTGGCGACAAGGCGTAGATAACTAGCCCAGCTAAACTGGATAGTGCACCAACTTGCATGCTCACGACCCTACCTAATCGGTCTGACACAATTCCAGTAGGAATTTCCAGCACCGCTTGGGCAACCTGAACAAACGCCCAGACGCTAGCACCTAACGTGAATGAGTTCAGGATGTGCGCAAAGTACAGTACCAATACTACGTAGTAGGGCTGTACATTGGACAAGAATGTGAAGCGGAACATGGCCCGCATATTATGTTTAAGTAGGTTCATAGTTTTAGTTCCTTAGTTGGCTGGAGCTTCTTGGCAAAGTACTTGTCGTGAGAAGCAAACAATATTGCGCCACGGTACTGCCTTATAGCTGATTCTATTTGTTCCCTGGTTGAGATATCCAGGTGGTTAGTTGGTTCGTCCAAGATCAGCAATTGGTGCGAGCCAAGCAGTAACTTGGCAAAACCGAGCTTAGCTTGCTGGCCGCGGGACAGTTCGCTGACTGGCTTCTTTAGATCGGTGTCGGTTAGTCCTAGGCTGCGAGCTTCGCGAAAGATGTTGGTCATCTGCGCTTCGTTTGCCGTTAAGTTTTCTAAACCAGTAGTTTGGTGATCTAGTCCATCCACATCCTGCGAGAAGTAACCGACACTGATTCCAGTGCCGTAACTTACTTCGCCACTATCTGGTAGAGTTCGGCCTGCAGCGATGGTCAGTATAGTAGTTTTACCGCTACCGTTCTGACCTTGCACCTGGATGCGCTCTCCACCACGAATTTCTAGGTCAATATCCTTAAGCACTGGCTTAGCAAAAACTTTGCAGATTTCGCTTAGGCGCAG
This sequence comes from Candidatus Saccharimonadota bacterium, assembly GCA_052034955.1. GTDB lineage: Bacteria > Patescibacteriota > Saccharimonadia > Saccharimonadales > AWTP1-31 > CAZIBG01. Next base: position 40,777 of record JBPOHZ010000014.1, read on the forward strand.
CACTAGCTTGCCGCTATCTACTTCGCCACCAACTACAATCCGGTAGTCTTTAGTGAACTCCGGCCGATCGACTTCTTCTAGTTGGTCCAGTCTCTTCTCTAGTGCCCGAGCTTGTTGACCAAACTTTTTGGCTACTCGATTCCTAAAGAAGTCTCGTTGGTACTTGTCGCCGTCTGACCGTTTAATGTGCTCGTGGGTGTGCTTACCTTTTTCCTGCTGTTGACGAATGGCTCTGGTTAGTAGCTGTCGTTCCTCAATGTTCTGCTGGTAACGAGCAACGGCTGCGGCCTCTTCTAGTTCTTTCTGTTGGCGGTAGAAATCGTAATCTCCACCGTACATGGTGAGCTTGGCGTTATGCAGTTCGGCAATCTTAGTGGCCGAACTGTTAACAAACTGTCGGTCGTGACTAACCAGCAAGACTGCTCCGTCAAATGAACGGATGAAGTCTGCTAGCCAAACAAGCCCCTCTGCATCCAAGTTGTTGGTTGGTTCGTCCAGTAACAGCAATTCTGGTTCGGGATCTTGAGCCAAGACCACGGCAAATGCTAACCGCGTTTTCTGACCCCCGCTTAACGTAGATACGGGTGTGTCCAGTTCTTTGTGTCCCAGTCCCACTCGTTCTAGGGCGTAGTTAATTTGCCACGACTCTGCCGCAAGCGAAAAACTTTGTTGAATTGTTTTCCCTAAGATCGCTTCCTGCGGAACATAGCCAATGGCACCAGAAGCTTGAACGCTTCCGGCATCTGGCTTCTGTTCACCACGTAAGATCTCTAGCAGAGTAGTTTTACCAGCTCCGTTGGCGCCAATTAAGGCAACAACTTCGTGTGGACTAATACTCAGGCTAACGTCTTCTAGGACAGACTTATTCGGGAAAGATTTGTATATATGACGTAAGTTAAATGCCATTACTATATCCTCTATTTCTATGGAAATTAAAAAA
>JBPOHZ010000015.1:0-111624 GCA_052034955.1 Candidatus Saccharimonadota bacterium
TTAGCATAAATAGTTAATATCATTGACGAGCCATGTAGTTGGTATACCAGCTATAGTTGGTGCCCAGAAGTTTGGCAGTAATTTCTATGCCCAGTTCGGCAGTAATACTTTCGCTATCCTTGAGCGGGTTGTATTCGACTATGTCGACTCCAATAACGTTGCATTTCTTGCCGATATATTCGGTTATGGCTGCGATTTCTCGGTAGGTTAGGCCGCCGTGGTTAGGTATGCCGACGCCGGGCGCGTAAACACTGTCGATGGCATCTAAGTCGACGCTTACCCATATGTTAGGAACACGCTGGGCCAGATCATCAATCATCTCTAGAAGTGGAGCAAGGCCTTTGGAAAGTAGATCAAACATACTGAAGTTGGCTAGGTTCTCATCTTTCATTAGCTCTACTTCAAATTCATCTAGGTCGCTGCCGGCTATATGTAGCAGGTTATCTTTGTTTAGTTTTACTTTTTCGGTGTAGCTATGAGTGAGTTTGGGGTCGCCAAATCCCATTAGCGCAGCGAGGTGCATACCATGTATATTGTGACTTTTGCTAGCTTCGGCGGTATTCATGTCGCCGTGGGCATCGATGTAGATCATGCCAATGTTGCCATCAAGTGCAGTTGAAGCCCCGGCAACTACACCCAGATTAATTGAGTGATCTCCACCAAGGGCCACGACCACTTCTTGGTCTTTGACGGCTTGCTCGGTTACTTTTGCTAGCTCGTTAGTGGTTCTTACAATCTCATCGGCATATGGCAGTAGCGGGTCCCCTGGCTCAAGTTCGGAACGATTGGTGCAAGCAATATCTCCCCGATCTTCCACATTTAGCCCTGCTTGCTGGAGCTTTTCAACGATCTGTTTCTGCCTAAATGCATCTGGCCCAATATCTACACCTAAATTTTCTGAACCTAGGTCGAGGGGCACGCCCAACACGACAATTTTTTTTGATCCTGATTTCATAGCCAAATTGTAGCATTTATTAACCAAGCACAGTATTCATCAGGGTATTGTATTTGAGCACATAAAGTGATATAATAATCAGAATATGTCTGTACTTCTAGATGGCGATCAATTACACCTAGGCGAGGTATTTCTAGAAGATTTCCCAAGGGTTGCGGACGGGGAAGGCTTAGCTAGCGCTCAGAAAGCCTTATCTAAAGTTGTTGGGGCAGTAGACCCTGGAATGGTTATGCTTGATGGCAAGGAGTTTGGGCAGTTTGACGAGCTTGGACTGCGGGCACGATTTATAGAGGACTTAGCGCTGGGACGTAGTCGTGAACAGAGCGCTCATGGACTATATTTTGGCCAGATGGTTCTAGATTCTGTATCAGACCACCAAAGACCAGAGCTTGTAGCAGTTAAGCTCTTCGAGAATGATCCTGAGGGTGCGATCCATGAGCTTACTCTTAATACCTATGTAAATTCACTTGATGGACATAACAGAGCGTTCAGTCCTTTGGGATTTTGGAGAGACACCCAGGGCAATCTTAACTTATTAACTAGATATGAACACAGTGTTCAGTCATATGACAATATTCTATGGGCTCATCCGGATGAGGATCCCGACGCTTTAGAACCAGAAAAGATCAGGAAAGCTGTTCGTATGTCTATGTTTGGTGTTGGTTTGTTGCACGGACTTGGTCTAAGGCATGGAGACGCACAGGCAAAGAATCTCGGTACAGATAGCGAGAAAGTGCGCTTTATTGACCTAGAATCTGCAACCCTGCAGCCCCGACTCCAGACCGAAGAGGGACGGGAAACGGCTGTTGCGGATATCGATACTTTCTTAGAATCTTGTTTTCGAAATCAGGGTATCGGACCAGACGACAACGGTAACATACTAGAGATAGGTGAAGCCATGCTAGACATAGTAGAGTCTGCAAGTGCAAGCTACCTTAGAGGCGTTTGTCGGGCCCAAGAAAAATCTAAAGATCAATATTCTGACTTAACTACTCTTTCTCAGGCTGATATTCAGCATATGATGGGGCGTATTATATCTACCGCTCTTGAGTCGATAGAATACTAAACATTCTTGACGGGGCAGTTGGCACTCGGCTATTATGAGTGCTGAAAGTTAGCACTCACATGTACTTAGTGCTAGCGATTGTTTAAGGGTAACCAGAGGAGTAATTATGAACATACAACCTATGGCCGACTACATTGTGGTCCAGGCCGAAGAAGCATCCAGCAAAACCGCTAGCGGACTTTATCTACCAGGAAATGCTCAGGAAAAACCAAAGATCGCCAAGGTTATTGCCATTGGCGAAGCCGTTAAAGCTGTTAAAAAAGGTGACCGAGTAATTTACCGAAACGAATACGAAGCAACAACTGTAAAAGTTGGCAAAGAAGAATTCACTCTTGTATTCGCTGGCAACATAATCGCAACTGTTAAATAGGAGGCACAATGGCTAAAAAAGTATTTTATGACGAAGACGCTAGACGACGAATTTTAGGTGGAGCTCAGATTTTATATGACGCCGTTAAGACTACTATGGGGCCAAAGGGTCGCAACGTACTTATTAGTAAAAGCTATGGCGGCGTAACGGTTACACACGATGGCGTGACAGTAGCAAAGGGCGTTGACATCGCGGATGTCGATGACGAAACACTTGGCTACAAAGTAGGCGCTGAGCTCATTAAGCAGGCGGCCAATAAAATGAATGATGTAGCCGGCGATGGAACAACTACCGTAACAGTTCTGACCTATCACATTCTAAACGAAGCCAATAAGCTGATTGCTGCTGGACATAACCCAATGCTACTTCGAAAAGGGTTAGAGGCTGCTGCCCACGAAGTTATTGCTCGTCTTGGCGGAATGGCCGAAGACATTAAGGGCAAGAAGAGCCGGGTAGCCGAAGTTGCCACTATTAGCGCTGGAGATTCCGAAATCGGTGACCTAATTGCTGGAATTATCGACAAAGTAGGCAAAGACGGTGTAGTTACCGTCGAAGAAGGCCAGGGCTTAATGTTAGAGAGTGAAGTAGTAGAAGGCTTTACCATGGACCGCGGCTTTGTCAGTGCCCTAATGGCTACCGACGCTACTCGTATGGAGGCTGTATACGACAAGCCGGCAATACTTATTACCGACCAAAAAATTAGCTCTGTTCAAGAGTTCTTACCGATCCTAGAAAAGCTTTCTCAGTCCGGCAAAAAAGACTTGGTTATCGTTGCCGAAGATGTAGAAGGCGAAGCACTGGGAGTACTGATCCTAAACAAGTTAAAGGGTGTCTTTAACACTGTTGCTGTAAAAGCCCCAAGTTTTGGCGACAAGCGCGCCGATAGACTGCAAGACATAGCCGTTCTAACCGGTGGACAAGTCATTAGCGGCGAACAGGGCATGACTTTCGAGGATGTCGAATTAGACATGCTTGGAACAGCCCGCAAAGTTATCGTAACCAAAGACGAAACCACCATTATCGAAGGTGCTGGCAAACCTGCAGCCGTAAAGGCCCGAATTGCGCAGATTAACGAGCAGATCAAGGATCCATCTGTCAGTTCTTACGATAAAGACGATCGTGAAGTTCGCCGTGCAAGCCTTCAGGGTAAAGTCGCTGTTATTAAGGTTGGCGGTGCCACCGAAACCGAAATAGAAGAAAAGAAATTCCGGGTAGATGATGCGGTAGCTGCCACCAAAGCCGCTCTGGACGAAGGTATTGTCGCCGGTGGTGGTGTGACATTGGTCAATCTTGCCGGCCACATCAAGTCCTCTGGCCACGACTCCGAAGCTGCCGGTGCGGCGATATTGCAAACAGCTTTAGAGCAGCCATTCCGGATTCTAATGAGCAACGCGGGCGTAAACCCCGACGAATGGCTACCTCAAGTCAAAAAGGCCAAACCAGGCCAGGGAATAAACGTAAATAGTCCGGACAAGGTAGTTGATCTTAAGTCTGCTGGCGTCGTAGACCCGGCCCGCGTAACAAAAGAAGCTATTCAGAATGCCGTTTCGATTGCCGGAACCAGCATGACTATGGGCGCCCTGGTTGTAGATGTTCCCGAGAAAGAAGTTACTTCTGCTGACGGTGGCATGTCCGGCATGGGTATGATGTAGCCTAAAAGCTACTTTGATCTGCTAAAGCATAGACTTCAATAATTGGCTCTTCATAACTGTGGGCATGCTTAATGGCATCGATAACATTCGGCACGGTATCTTCCCCGCATATTACTTCGATACTTTCTTCACTAACAGCCTCCATCTTTCCAACTTCTCCTATAGTAGGGTTGGCACCTGGCTGGGGAAGGAAGCGCCCGGTACCTTTATGGGTGAATGTGCAATGGGTATAGTTTCCTACTTTTCCACCGCCTGCGTCACCTATTGCCTGCCTAACTGCATCGGCATTGGTTTCTTCGGCATGGACAATGATCTTAAATAGTTTCATATCATAAGTATACACAATGCCCGGAAGGGGTAAGCGGGTTGCTACAACATTGCCAATAAGTCCAATATGTATTAGAGTATAGTTAACTAACGTGATGGAGTGTTTATGAAGTTATTTAATCGTTCCGGCAAAGATCTAAATCCCAATCTACCACCAGAGGTTAAGGCATATGCACAAGCCGAGCACCGCGAAAGAGTAGGTATGGCCTGGTTGGTGGGAATTGTATCGCTTTTGATTTCATTGGGCTTTTTAGCTTTAATCTACTTTGGAAGTGTGTGGATTTACCGTAAGGTGACTGGTACTGAGAATAAACAACCTACAACCTCCGAAACCACAAAGAAAGAATCGGACACCAAAGAACAGACCCCTAAAGATACAGATACTTCTAGTGATCAAACCAACGAACCGTCACAGACTCCAGAGCCGACCCCAGAATCAACCCCAAAAACTACTCCAAAGACAGGTGATGACAGCGAAGACACGCTTGTCCGGACCGGTCCAGACATAGACCTTTAAATCTGATCAGGCAACTCTTCATTCATCAGTGCAGATGCGATTGTGTTTGCAGTCATATCATCTAACTTGACTACTGGAGTCTCGGGTATACCTGCCTCTGGAATAACTTCCATTTCAACTTGTCCGATTACTGCATTACCTTGTTTTTGTGTTTTTTGGTCCCTGGCCATTCTAACGATCTTTTCCATTCGACCTGTCCACCATTCTTCAAATCTTGCATCCATTGCATCTAAGCGTCTACCCCATCGAATCTCGTTGGAACGCGTTTTTTCTAAAATCTCTATGTCCCTTCTTGTCATCGATTTACTTAGGTGCACTAACGGGTTCAAGACAAATCTTAGTGGTCCACGAAATTTGGCAACACTAAGAACTAGCTCGACGCGTCTTTTCTCATCAAGTTTTGCATCTATTTTCTCTAAACGACTGGCTGTGTTCATCCAAATATTTTAGAATAAATGCGTAGATAAGTCAACTAGGTAGAAGGCAGTCTTAAGGAGTAGGGAGGGTCTAGCTAGCCGGTTGTTGCTGAGTAAAGTAGTTGATCTCGTTAATGATGTCTAGTAAGGCTTGAGCACGCACTTTTTCGTCGGTAATTTCTTTAGCGGCTGCGTAAGCTGATTGAACAAGTGACTGGTCGTCCGATGCTTGGATAAGCATCATGGTGGTACGGAATTTTTCTTCTGGTGTTTGGTCTAGGTGACTGAGGAGTGGGGAAAGGCTTTGTAGGGCATCCTTTTTGATACCTAACAGTGGGTCCTCGCCTGCTGTGGCTTCGGTTGTAGGTTCGCTAGGAGGGGTAATCGTAACTGGGTCGGGAGATGCAGCTATTGGATCTGGCATTACCACAGGATCAGCAGTTGGGGTGTCGGTAGATACGGTGGTGGTATCGGTTGTAGCTACTGGGTCGACTGATAAAGGAGTCATGTTAAATGCACTTGGGTCTGCGGCTGGTGCCGTAGGCGCTACGGTAGGGTCAGGAGTGGCGGTCATATCGGCAGGCATTGGTGCGGTCATCGGCTGACTAGCCGGTACCACAGTTGCTGCTTGTTGATTTTGGTCATTTTGGTCGAACATACCCACCCCCGTTAAATTATTTCTGCTTAAGTCCACTATAGCATAAGCATCATTAAGGTAAAATAGCCTAAGCCAATATGCTTACGCTATACTAAATGTAATGTTAGACGACCTAAAATATATTCACGAACGAGATGCTCAAGACGCTTTAGGCGTGGCGGCCAATCAACCAAGCCAACTGTTGCATGATTTTGACATAGAATCGTGGGCTCCCAAGAAAGCCTTCACCAATGTTGTCTACTCCGGAATGGGTGGCTCAGCCCTGGCAGCGCTACTCAGCACGGTTTGGCCGGGCTATAAAGTGCCATTCGAGATAGTTCGTCAGTACACTATTCCAAAATACGTCGATAAAAACACCTTATTTATCGCCTCTAGTTATTCTGGAAACACCGAAGAGGCGGTATCAGCCTTGGCCGAAGCCGAAAAGACCGAAGCTACAATTGTCGTAATCGCCGGCGGCGGAAAGTTAATCGAGATAGCAAAGGCTCATGGCCATCATGCAATTGTCATCCCCGATTCCAAACAACCACGTTACTCAGTGTTTTATTGCCTTAAGGCAATTGTACAGCTGCTTACCAAAAGCAAGCTGTTCATTGACCAAACAACCGAGAAGGAGATCGTTAAGACGGTCGAATTCTTAGAAAAGCAGGTTGCAACCTTAATACCAACGGTGCCAACCGCAAAGAATCCGGCCAAGAAACTTGCCAAGGAATTGATGGGCAAGAGTGTCGTAGTTTATGGAGGGCAGTTCTTGGCGCCAGCAGCCTATAAGTGGAAAATCAGCTTTAACGAGAATGCCAAAAACATTGCTTGGATGGGCCAATTACCAGAATTCAATCACAACGAATTCATCGGTTGGAGTTCACATCCGGTTCAAAAACCTTACGCTGTAGTAGATCTTCGTTCTAGCTTTGATAACGAACGAGTTCAGAAACGATTTGAGCTTAGCGCTAAGCTTTTATCCGGCAAGCGGCCAGAGCCACATGTTGTTCAGGCAGAGGGCAGTACACATTTAGAGCAGTTACTTTGGACGGTAGTGCTAGGTGACTTTACTTCGCTGTATCTAGGATTACTAAATGGCGTAAACCCCACGCCAGTTGAACTTATCGAGCGTTTCAAAAAAGAGATGGCATAAGGCTTATTCTTGCAAATAGTCCAGTTCATGTAACAATATAGGCAATGAATAAAGTTACCAACGCCCAAGACGTTAAGCAGCTTGGCACTATCTTGGCAGTTTGGGCTCATCCCGATGACGAAACTTTTTGTGCTGGAGGATTGCTTGCGGCAGCTGTCCGTAATGGTCAAACAGTGATTTGCATAACTGCCACAAGAGGCGAGGCAGGAGTTCAGGACAACGATCGCTGGCCAGCAGAAACCATGAGTCAGACCCGTACAGACGAACTCAGCGCGGCCCTAAAAGAGCTAGGGGTTACCAAGCATCACTGGCTAGATTATCAAGACGGACATTGCCAGGCAGTCGAAGAGTCAAAAGCTGGTGCCGAAATAGCCGAGTTTGTAAGTAAATATTCTCCCGATACAATAATCACTTTTGGCCCTGAAGGGTTAACCGGACACCCCGATCATCAGGCAATATCTGTCTGGGTAGACGAAGCTAAGGCGCAGGCTAATTCAGATGCAGCAATCTTGCACGCCGTTTTGACCGTAGAACAATACAAAAAGTATCTTAAAACCGTCGATCAGAAGCTCAATTTCTTCTATAACATCGACCAGCCGCCGATTGTACCGAGCGACGAATGCGATGTCTGCCTGATGTGCACCAATGAGCTCTGCGACTGTAAGCAGAAGGCCTTTGCCAGTATGCCATCCCAGTACACCAAAATGCGCGAAGCTTTCGACCAAGACTACTTAAGCGAAGCCTTCAGGGTCGAAGCATTTATAAGGGCGGATAGCTAATGATTATAGGTAGACACGGTGAATCGACAGGAGACATAGACTGCCTACTTGGAGGTACTTACGATGACGATCTAACAATATATGGTCAGCGCCAGGCTTTAGATCGATCTAGAGATCTAGCTGCAAGATTCAAGCTCAGAAAGCTTTTTAGCAGTAACTTAAAACGTGCCAAGCAGACGGCCAATATTTATAAAGAACAGCTTGAAATACCAAAAGTCGGTATTCTGCCAGACTTTAGGGAGTGTAATCGCTACGGTTCATATAGTGGCAAACATATTTCTGCAGCCAAAGCCGAAGAACCAGAACTGTATGCAGCATTAGCTAATGACTATCGCGCCATCCTACCCGGAGGTGAAGATTACGATAAGTTTAAGGAAAGGGTGCTAAGAGCATTTTACCGATTGTACGACCAAGAGCAGGGGGTAAGCTTCATGTTGGTAACCCACGGCGGGCCATTAAGATGTGTTTTAAGAGAAGTCGTAGGACTGCCCGAGATTGTAAAGCTAGAGGATTGTGCATATATAGAAATTGATAGATGTAACGACGTTTGGGAAGTCGGCAAGCACCAAGGTATTGTTTGGGCCGATGACTAGATTGGTTTGTCTTTGAGTTTTAGGTGATAGCCAATGTATGTCATAACTAAGTGTCCGACAAAGTAGAAGGCAATTACCGCAAGATAATCTACTAGCCTAAGGTTTACGAACAATAGGCTGAAAATAATCGCTCCAAAAACGTAATCTAGTTGGTCGAATAGCAACCAACTACTGCCAGATTTGATTCCTTTTTGACGTTTAAAGAAACTCTCGACGGCATCGCCCAGCAGAGCACCAAAGCCAATGATTGCCCCAATGATGAAGTGTTCAGTAGAACTGCTTAGTTGATCGCCCAAAAATGGGTAAACAATCATTGCCTCTAGACCGCCTGCAATCATACCGGTGATAATGCCTCTCCAGGTCTTGTTTTTGCCTAGAAGGCGTTTGCCGCGGACTTTTATCCCCATGTCGATTGGCCTGTCCCAATTTTTTATAACAGGTATTTTCTTGGCCAATATCGGGGCAATGTTAGCAAGCCCTGCCGGCAGGAAGAAAAGAATAGCAAAAAGCGTCTGGTTCATGATTTACTTCGAATTTTACCACGTAAACGGTTAAGCTTGGGATATAAAAGTGATGACAATGGGGGACGTTTGGTAGTAAGCCTAGCCCCGGTAAGCTGGCTAACTAGATTTTTAGCTGTTGGAGGCTCACCAAGAACGGTCAATGTAGTTCCTATACCTCTTAGACCGTGGGCATCACTGCTTGCCGCAATAGATTTGCTATTTAGCCGAGCCCATGTGGCCGCCATTGGTCCTTTATTCTGAAAGAAGGCTCGAGCATTGTGAACTTCTACAATGTCTACAAGGTCACTAATTTGGTCTAGGTCTGATTTGGTAATGCCACTACGAACTGTTTCGAAGGGATGAGGGATATACACTAGGCCACCTTGGTTACGGATATCTTGGGCGGCACTTCTTGCTGTCTGTCCCGGAGAAACCTTTTTTGAAAGGAATAGTCCAATTATCTCACCCTGACTAGTAGTGACCTCTTGGCCTACAATAATTCTTTGGCCAAGTTTGGACTGGGCGATAAGTGCAAAATCTATCGTATCGTGGTCGGTAATGGCAATGTAATCCAATGCTTTAGCCGAAAAAAGGCGGCTGTAATCATCTAAATTTAGGCTTCCATCCTTAGAGCCAACTGAGTGAGTGTGAAGATCAACTTTGATCATAACTTCTTCATGACAGAGTTCATTCGGCCGAGAGCCGTCAATGGACTAGCGATAGCAAGTATGACTACAACCGGGAATATTTGGTTGGATAGCAGGCCAAGCCAAAGCAAGAACATCCTTATTTCGAAGGTCATAACGCCGCTTCGGAAAGATCTGTTGGTGGTGTGGTCAGTTGATTTGCTGGAGCCAATAACTACTTCGCCCCAAGCGTTTACGTAGCTCACTAGTAACGAGGCCCCACAGGCCGCCACTACCCAGACTACGTCTTTGGCTGAATGGGTGACCGATAGTGCGTAGGCCACCCCGGTATAGAGTATGATCTCTTTCATCCTATCGGTCATAGAATCTAGCATCATGCCCTTCTTGCTCTCGGTTTTTTGTAGTCGGGCGAGTGCACCGTCTAGGGCGTCAAAAAGTCCAAACACTAGAAGTAGTATTCCGGCCCACACATTGTGTCGGCTAGCAATGAGTACGGCGATAAGAATGTGTAAGCTAAAGCCGGTCCAAGTAATGTAGGTAGGGGTGATTCTTCCCCCACTAATCTTGTTAATTACCACAGCAAACTGCGTCATAAACGCTTTAATAGGAACTCGGATTAGGTCGATTACTCTGTTTATTGGATCTTTGTTGGAGCTCACACCTCCATTATAACCTACGGCTTGTAGAGGGTATAATATGGATGTGGAGAGAGAAAAATTTATAAAAAGTTTGGGAATATTTGCCGGTTCGGGCGTGTTAATGTTCGTAGCACGGGTCTTCATTTTTGGTGATCTAGATCTTTGGTACCTGAATTGGAACCTGCTATTAGCCGCGGTACCACTTTTATCTTCCTGGACCCTTGTGGGTCGTCTTAAACGAAGTCGTTGGTCGGATACACCTAATTTAATACTGACTTTATTGTGGCTTGGGTTCTTGCCAAATAGTTTTTATATCATTACCGACTTTATCCATCTACTAGAGATCGACCAACGCACCTTGCTGTTCGATATCGTAATGATTATGTTCTTTACTATCGCTGGACTGATGATGGGTTACGCTAGCGTGTTAGCCATTCATCGCCAGCTGCGCCAAAGGCAGCCTCAAAAACAAGCTAACCTAGCGATCGGCTTTGTATTTGTTTTGTGTAGCTTTGCTATATATTTAGGGCGCTACATGCGCTGGAATACGTGGGATATTCTGGTTAATCCTGCCGGACTCTTGTTTGATGTGTCTGACAGTATCGTAAATCCCAGAAGGGGGAGCCCGGTGATTATGACGACAATATTGTTTTTTGTATTCATCACGGTTTTTTATTTAGCAGTTCTGCAGTTTGTTTCGCTAACTCCATCTACCCCTGGCAACAAGCCGTCTAAAAAGGTAAAATGATCTTATGAGTGAGCTCGAGACGGCGATTGCCGAAATTGTTAATGAATTATTTAGTATAGAAACCGAGATATTGCTAACGCGTCCAGAGTCACAGTTTGGTGATTTTTCTACCAATATTGCGTTGCAGTTGTCCAAAGAGCTAGGCCAGAAGCCAAGGGACATTGCCACAGAATTAGCCAATAAGCTCCAGACCGAGCTTGCAGATACTATTTCCGAGGTTTCGGTTGCCGGTCCGGGGTTTATAAATATTACGATAAAAGATGAGCTTATTATCGGCCGCTCATCAACCGCGACCAATCTAGAGCAAGGTCTAGCCGGCAAGGTTATTGTTACCGAGTATTCCGACCCAAACCCATTTAAGGTATTACACGTTGGACATCTTTATGACAGCGTAGTTGGAGAATCTATCGCCAAACTTCAGGAGTCCGCCGGGGCTACTGTTCATAGAGTTAACTTTGGCGGCGATGTCGGGCTACACGTCGGCAAAACTATGTGGGCCATCATTCAGGAACTGGGAGGAGAAAACCCCGAAAAGCTATCGGACATTCCAGAGGACCAGCGAGCAGTTTGGCTTAGCAAACAGTACATCAAAGGAAATAACATCTACGAGGATGATGCCCAGGTCAAAGAAGAGATAATTGCCTTAAATAAAAAGATATACGATGTACACGCAAACGATGACCGCAAGTCACCTTTTGCCCGGATTTACTGGACCACTCGTCAATGGAGTTACGACTATTTTGACTCTTTCTATGACGTCATCGGTACTAAATTCGAGAAGTACTACCCAGAGAGCGTGACTGCACCAGTTGGACTCAAAACGGTTAAAGAACAGCTCGCCAAAGGCGTGTTTAAGGAGTCTGATGGGGCGGTGGTCTTTGACGGCGAAAGCGAAGGTCTGCATACCAGGGTATTTATTAACTCCAACGGACTGCCTACCTACGAAGCTAAAGATATTGGGCTGGCTCTTTGTAAGTGGAAAGACTATCAGTTTGATCAGACGGTTATTATAACGGGCAACGATATCGTGGCTTACATGAAGGTTATCTTGGCGGCATTGTCCAAGTTCGAGCCAGAGATCGCTATCCGAACCACTCATATAACTCACGGCATGGTCAAGATGTCTGGTGGTGTAAAGATGAGCAGTCGAAAGGGTAATATCTTGCAGGCCCAAGAGGTGTTGGACATGGCAACCGAGGCCATCAAAAGTAGCGGCCGGGAGCCAGACCTTGCAATTACGCATGCTGCCGTAAAGTATGCCTTCCTAAAGTCTAGATTGGGTGGAGACATACATTTTGATATAGACGAATCTATCAGTCTAGAGGGCAATAGCGGGCCCTATTTGCAGTACGCTCACGCTAGGGCCTGCAGTATTCTGGCAAAGTCCAGCACTAAAATGTTTGGCACACCAGCTAACTTAGACACTGCCGAAAGAACGGTTGTTGCCAAAATAGCCGAGTTTAAGGAAGTTGTGGCAAAAGCTACTCAAGAACTGTCGCCCCACTTAATCTGCACCTATCTATATGAGCTCACCCAAGAGTTTAACCGTTTTTACGAGCACAATAGAGTAATCGATGACTCCCGCGAAGAGGAGCGGCTCTATTTGGTATCAAAGTATGCGGATGTACTTAAGTCCGGATTGGGGCTTCTGGGAATCCACGCCCCAGAGAGGATGTAATGGACTCCGTTGCTCAAATTCAGCAAGAGCTCCGCAATCAGTCCGACCCAGTAAAAGCTGACTTCTTCCCGCATTTCTTTAAGTTAGAACCAGGTGATAAAGACCAGTTTTTGGGTGTGACGGTTCCAAAACAGCGAGTTATTGTTAAGGCGCATTATAAGACAATTACCCCAAAGCAGGTGGAGAAACTTCTGCATTCCGATGTACACGAGGAACGATTAACTGCCTTGATGTTGTGGGTTATCCAGTTTCAAAAAGGGACAGAAGAGTCTAGAGCTGAAATATACGAAATGTATCTTAAAAACACAAAATGGATAAACAACTGGGACCTTGTAGATGCCAGCTGCCGCGATATTGTTGGGACCTTTATCTTTGATAAAGACCAATCAATTCTGGATAAGATGTCAAAGTCGAATAATATCTGGGAAAGGCGAATAGCTATAGTCAGTACCTTCTACTTTATTCGACTAGGGGAGTTTGCCTGGACCCTTAAGCTAGCAGAAGAGTACCTGGGCGATAGTCATCACTACATACATAAAGCAACTGGTTGGATGCTTCGCGAAGTGGGCAAGCGTGACCAGAGTGTACTAGTAGATTTTCTGAACCAGTACGCCTCTCGGATGCCCCGCACTGCGCTGCGCTATGCTATTGAACATTTCGATCAGAATACCAGAAGCGTATACTTAAATAAGAAATAATTAAGGAGGAACCATGAAGCTTAACTACCCAGCACTCTATGCCATAGCGGCAGCCGTTTTTGTATTGTTTGATGCAGCTTGGCTTGGCTTAATTGCAAAAAAGCTTTACGCTGCCGAGCTTAAAGGGCTAATGACTAACAATGTTAAGTGGGGTGCAGCGGCACTGTTCTACGCCATATTTATTGCTGGATTGATCTACTTTGTGGTTGCTCCAGCACTAAAGTCGGGATCGATGGGTAGCTTGGCGTTTGCTGGTGGATTCTTTGGACTGGTTACATATGCAACATATGATCTTACCAACTATGCAACTATCAAGGGGTTCCCATTGAAGATAGTTGTAGTTGACCTAATGTGGGGTGCTTTTGTATCGGGGGCAGTTGCAGTAATTAGTTACGTAGCGTATAACAAATTAATAGGGTAAGATTACTAAAATAAATCGGGAGAAATCATGAACAAACAACTTAAAGGCTTTATGGACTTTGTACGCGAACAGGGCGTTATCGGATTGGCAGTTGGTCTTGCTATCGGTGCTGCGGCCGGTGATGCGGTTAAGTCTATCGTAGATAACCTAATTAACCCTCTAGTGGGTCTGATCCTTGGCGGAACTGACTTATCGGATATCGCGACCAGAGTAACTCGTAGCGGTAAGCCACTTGTTTTTGGTTGGGGCAATATCATCAACTCTGTAATCACATTGCTAGCCGTTGCTGGAGTTGTTTATCTACTAGTTCATGGTCTAAAGCTAGACAAAGCAGATAAGAAAAAATAAACATCTCTTCGGTGGCTGTTTTAATTTGTGTTTATGAGACAATGAGCGCATGGAAGACAACTGGAAAGAAAAGCTAACCGAAGAACAATACAAAGTTCTCAGACAAAAGGGTACCGAGACTCCTGGAACTGGAAAATTCCTTAATCACAACGAAAAAGGTATGTATACCTGTGCTGCCTGTGGAGCCGAGATTTTTAGTAGTGATGATAAATACGACTCAACCGAGCCGGGCCTTATTGGGTGGCCTAGTTTCTCTAAGCTTGCCGATATAAAAGCTGTCAAACTGGTGCCAGACGATACCATGTTTATGCATAGAACAGAGGTGCAATGTGCTAATTGTGGCGGGCATCTAGGCCATGTTTTCGAAGCCGGTGACTCGCCAACTGGTCAACATTACTGCATCAACTCAGTCAGCCTCGGCTTCAATAAGTCGAAATAGTAGCATTAATCATATTTTTATAGTATGGTATTACTTCTAAGATCATTATGGCTACCTACGAAGCACTACCAACTCCTTTTTGGCCCCAGGCCGAGCAACGCACCTTTTCACTTCGGATGCGCCTAACTGGAGCGCGGGTTTTGAGCGGAGCGGTTGAGCCGGTATCATATGCTGCCATTGTGGAAGATCGGTTGGACGCACTTTTATTTTGGGAACGTCAAGCAAGTGCCGGTAATCACATCTTATTCCGTACATTCAACAGGGAAGACGCCAAACTAGAAGAGGCGATATACAACTACCTAGGCAATTCTAAAGAGCCTTGTGCTAGGGCTGATTTTCAGGCGGCAATAGTTTACTTTTTAGGACGTGATGTGAATATCTTTCAGAAGATAAGAAATAATAATCTATTACATGATCGACCTGCAGTGGTCGAGCCCAGCTCGGTTATTGCTGCCCACCAACTAACATTGGAGGCCGCTGAGGCCCTGGATGTTAATCGTGTTGTGCTTAGTAGTTATGATTTGCAAGGTGAGTACAACTTTGCGAGACAACAATATGGACAAGTAGATAATCCGACTAGATCACTAGGTTTTCAGATGCTCCGCGTTGGGTTAGTAGAATCGTAGTATTTTGCACCCCAGGTTGCTAGGCTTTGAAGGGCAGGGACAAGATCTTGGCCTTTTCTTGTTATGGTGTATTCCACCCGAGGTGGAACCTCTGCGAAGGATCGTTTTGTTATGATACCGCACGACTCTAAATCGTCCAGCCTCTGAGACAGCGTACGAGGACTAATACCGGTCAGAGAACGCTCAAGCTCAGTAAACCTTCGGGGAGATTCGCTAATATCTCGCAAAATAAGAGCTGACCACTTATTTCCTAAAATGCTCAATGCATTAGCCAGGCAGCCGTCTTTCTGTTCTATATTGATGTTGGAGTCGTTTTTCATGCTTTACAAAGTATAGTATTGTGCGATACATTGATACTACACAAAGTATAGCATAGGAGATAAACATGAATGACAAGATCATTAAGGCCCTAGAATGGCGCTACGCTGTTCAGATATTTGATAAATCAAAAAAGGTTTCTGACGAAGATTTTAAGACGATATTAGACTCTGGTCGCTTAGCTCCAAGTCCATTCGGTGTGGAGCCTTGGGCGTTCGTGGTGGTAGAGAACGAAGAACTTCGTAAGCGAATGCACGACGAAGCTAGTCCCCAACAGAAAGTTACCGACGCAGACCGATACGTTGTTATTGCTCGTCGTACAGACGTCCGCGAGAATATTAGCAATGAGCGGATTGAAAGAACAGTAAAAGCTACTGGAGCGCCAGCCGAGGCTTTTCAGGGTCTAAAGGACATGATTGATGGTGTAATTGCTGGCAAGAATGATGAAGAACTCGATGCCTGGGCAAATTACCAGGCCTTTATACCTTTAGGGATGATGATCGAAACAGCAGCTCTGCTGGGGATCGATGGAGGCCCAATGGAAGGCTTCAGCAAAGAAGGCTTCGACAAGATACTTGGACTGAATGAAAAGAATTTAACTAGTGTCGTGGCAATCGGATTTGGGTACCGGGCAGAGGATGACGAAGCTGCCAAGCGGCCAAAAGTACGACGCGAGCTAGAAGACGTAGTTCTTACGATCTCTTAGACTTTTGCAGCCTACGCACCACAAGAGTTAGAACCCTGCTACAATAGCCGTATGTTAGATAAAAACGCCATACCTACAAAACTGCTTTGGGTAGACTTAGAGATGACCGGTCTTGAGGTCGACAAGGACAGGATCATAGAAATTGCTATCGAGATCACAGATTTTGATTTTAAGCCGATTGCTAGCTACCAAGCGGTTATTAATCAGCCAGATGAGGTGGTTAACAATATGAACCCATGGGCGGCATCTCAGCATTCGGCCAGCGGCCTAACCGCCAAAGTTAGAAGCAGCCAGCAATCCGAAAAAGAGGTTATTGGCGAAGTTGTAGGACTCATCAAAGCCCACTTTGGCGAAGAGATGGCCATATTGGCTGGCAACTCAATTCATAACGACAGGCTATTCATTACCAAATGGTGGCCAGAAGTCGATGCCTTGCTACATTACCGGATGGTGGACGTTAGTAGTCTAAAGGTGTTAATGCAAGGCAAGTACAATTATGTATACGATAAGGATAGTTCTCATCGCGCCGAAGACGACATCAAGGCCTCGATAGCTGAGTTACAAGATTACCTAAAGAAGCTTAAAGATGAATCATAAACAAGTAGAAGAATATTTATTAAGCATGCCAAATAGCCGCCTGGACTATCCTTTCGGTAAAGAGGCGGCCGTCTATAAGGTTAAGATCAAGGACGACGAGAAGATGTTTGCCTTGATTTCGGAGGGTTCCGACCCGGTCAGAATCAGCTTAAAATGCGACCCCCAGCTGGCCAAGCTACTACGCGAGAAATACATCACCGTAATGGAAGGCTATCACCTTAACAAGAAGCATTGGAACACCATTATCCTGTCTGGAGAGATTGAATGGCAAGATATCCAGGGCTTTATTCGGCACAGCTATGACTTGGTTGTAGGTGCCGACAATGCCTACCCGACCATTAATTAGGGTGTAGTCTTTTGACTGAGAAGAATAGTTGCGCCGTCGTAGGCTTTCTTGATTATGTCTTTTTCTTTGGAGCTTTTACTGGAGTCGTAAAGTGTCTTAAGCTCGGACTGATAATCCTTTAGCTTATCAGTTATGGTCTCTACAAATACTTCGTCGTATCTGTTATTTGCTGCCGCCGAAGCTAGTAAGGTATCTGTTTTGGCACTTTTCTTTAAGCCAAGTGTTTTACCGTCCAATTTCTTACCCTTTATCAGTCCGGTAGTTTCGATTAATGACCCCGAAACACTAATACTGACGTTACTGGCTAGATTCTTGGTAGTAGTAAGTCGGACCGTCCGCTCGCTAGTAGCTGCATCGGCTATTCTTACTATCTCAGTTTGATTTTGGACAAGGGTAGTTAGTTCGACACTACGGTCCGATCCTCCTAGGAAACTCATCACGAACATCCCTACAAACAGCAATAAAATAAGTCCGCCACCCATTATTAGAACTCGCTGCAGGGTTGAATTACCGGTAGGCAGATTAACCCTACTGGGCTTCTGTTGCGGAGCATTGTTCATAATGAAATCGTATTGGCCAGGCTGGGGTGCTTGTGGGGTAGGGGCACCGGGTTGTTGAGGATTCATAAGAGACATTATAACCTACTTGAGTCCGGCTTATGCTTTCAGGTTTACCTCTATAGAGATAGACTGTAGGTATGGATGCTGTAGAGGAAATAAAGAGTAAGTTGAGTATTGAGGATGTAGTTTCTCAGTATCTTGAACTAAAGCGCTCTGGACGGAATTTTAAGGCGCTTAGTCCTTTTAGCCAAGAAAAGACAGCCAGCCTAATGATTAGCCCCGAAAAACAGATCTGGCACGACTTTAGCAGCGGTAAGGGCGGAGACATGTTTACTTTTGTTATGGAAGTTGATGGACTAGATTTCAAGGCCGCACTTGACCTGTTGGCTAGACAAGCCGGAGTTGATCTAACCAAGTTCCAAAGGGCAGGCGATGGTCAGGCTGCCAAACAGAAAGAACAGCTTTACGAAATCTTGGAGTTGGCCGCCAAATTCTACCAGGCTTGCCTAGATCGCAGTACCTCTACCCAGGATTATGTACTAAACCAAAGACAGTTCACTAAAAAGACAGCTCAGCTTTTCAGGTTGGGATTCTCGCCTAATCAGGACGCCGCCCTGGTCAAATTTCTAAGAGGTAAGGGCTACAAAGACTCGCTTATCAAGTTAGCCGGACTTGGTACCATGCGAAGCCGAGGCTTCGGAGATATGTTCCGTAATCGGCTAATGGTGCCACTACAGGATGCTACCGGTCGAGTCATTGGATTTACAGCAAGACAGATTATCACCGATCCAAATGGACCAAAATACATAAATACACCTCAGAGTCCGGTTTACGACAAAAGTCGGCACGTTTTTGGTCTGCATTTGGCCAAAGATTCCATCCGCAAGAATAACTTTGCGGTAGTCGTAGAGGGTAACCTAGATGTGGTGGCAAGTCATCAGGCCGATGTTGGTAATGTGGTGGCTACAGCCGGCACGGCTTTAACCGAGCAACATCTAAAAGCGCTTAGTCGGTTTACTACAGATATACGCTTGGCCTTCGACCAGGATAAAGCTGGTCTGAATGCCACCGAGAGAGGAATACCGATTGCCGCTAAAGTTGGAGTGAGCTTGAGCATGGTTACTGTGCCATCTGGCAAGGACCCCGACGAGCTAGTTCGCAAGGACCCCCAGGCCTGGCGGGACGTGATAGAGGCTCCAGAGTACGCTGTGGACTGGATTATATCTCGCTACCAACAGCTCTTGGATCTATCTAGTGCCCAAGGCAAAAGACAGTTTAGTGACCGGGTGTTAGCCGTTATTGACGAACTAACCGACAGTGTCGAGAAAGATCACTACCTTCGCAAGGTAGCCAAACTGCTAGATGTCAGTGTCGAAGCTTTAAGGCTCAAAACAGGGGAGTTAAAGAAAGCGGCGGCGCCAAGGCGACCGGTCCAGGCTAAGCCTGTTGTTCGTGACCAACCCAAGTTAAACCGTGCTACGGCCGACCAAATACGGGCCCAGAATAAGTTGCTATCAGTTGCTTTTTATTTGCCAAGTCTACGATCTTTCCTGGACCCACTAACAACAGATATGTTCTTAGAGGATCAGGCCAAAAAATTAGTTCAATTCCTTAAATCAGAGCCCAAGTTCGACCCATCAGATCTGGAAGGGGCCGTTAAAGAGAGCGGACTGTTGCCGGAGTTGGTAGATTATGGTAAAGTTTTAGGATTAATATATGAAGAACTCTATCGAGATCTCGAGGTTATAGAGCTTCGCTACGAAGCCGCTCGGTTGCAGATCCGTCAGATAGAAACATACGTAAAAACCCAAAAAGCAAGGCTGGCCAGTGCCATGAAGACAGCAAATGATGCTGACATGGAAAGACTTCTGGAGGCAGCAAAAAGACTAGATATAATGCTTAAAACCGCCAAGGAGGCGGCCAAGTAATGCCAGCAAAATCCGACCCAAAGAAAGAATCAAAAAAAGCTCCCAAGAAGACAGCTGCTAAGGCTCCAAAGGCAAGTGCTAAAAAAGCTCCCAAGGTAGATATAAAAGATTTATCACCTGATGAGCAAAAAGCCATGCTAGTGGCCGGTGCTAAAAAAGCAGGAGAGATCAAACAAAAAGATATAACCGATATCTTCCCAGACATTCCATCAAATGCAGATATCCTGGACAGTCTATATACCGATCTTGCCGACAATGGCATTAAGATCGTTACTCTTAGCAACGGTACCGCTACTGGACTTAGTGACGAGTGGGTCGCTGACGAAGAGGAAGAGGTTGTTATCACTGATCAGGTTTACCTAGATGACGTAGCCGATGACTCGGTACGTTTGTACCTACGAGAAATCGGTAAAATTCCACTTCTTAAAGCTGACGAAGAGCTTGCACTAGCTCAAAGAGTTGTTGCCGGCGAAAAAGAAGCCAAAGATCAGATGGCCGAAGCAAACATGCGACTTGTTGTGTCTATCGCTAAGCGTTACGTAGGCCGCGGACTTGACCTACTGGACCTTATCCAAGAAGGCAACACCGGACTGCTAAGAGCTGTAGAAAAATTCGACCCAGACAAGGGCTTTAAGTTCTCGACATACGCAACATGGTGGATTCGCCAGGCTATTACTCGTGCCATTGCCGACCAGGCTCGCACCATCCGTATTCCGGTTCATATGGTAGAAACAATCAACAAGCTTCTTCGTACGCAGCGACGACTTACTCAAGATCTTAACCGTGAACCAACCAACGAAGAAATCGCCAAAGAGATGGAGATCGACGTCGAAAAAGTCGAGCACATCATGAAGATCAAACAAGACATTAGCTCGCTAGATGCATCTGTTCGTGACGACGAAGAAGACTCTGTGCTTGGTGACTTTATCGAAGACGAAGACACTGTTAGCCCCGAAGAATCAGCCACCGGACAGTTACTAAAAGAGCACGTCAAAGAAATGCTCGACGCCTTAACCGAAAGGGAACAAAAGATCTTAAAACTCCGATTTGGCCTAGAAGACGGCAAAAGCCATACCCTTGAGGAAGTAGGTCAAGAATTTAACGTCACCCGTGAGCGTATTCGTCAGATCGAAGCCAAGGCTTTGGCAAAACTACGTAAGCACAAGGACGCTAAAAAGCTTCATGACTACATCGGCTAAAAAAGGCGTGATTATTGGTCTAGCTGGTACCCTCGGTGCTGGTAAGGATACTGTTGGTCATCTCCTAGCCAATATGCATGGATTTCTGCACGTATCAACCTCAGACATGCTTAGAGCTGCTAAAAAGAAGTCATTTGGTGATACTCCAGAGGCCTTGCTGTTACGTAATGATCCTTTTGCAAATGAACTTCGGGCCACAAAGGGCCCAGGGGTTCTTGTTGAGTTGGCCATAGAAGAGTACATAAGTCGCCAAGATGACTTTTCTGGCGGCCTAGTAGCCAGCGGCATTCGCTCAATAGGAGAAGTTGAGTCCATACATGAAGCCAAGGGGGTAATGGTATTTGTGGACGCCGACCCAAAGGTTCGCTTTCAGAGGACTTCCTCTCGAAAACGCGACGCAAACGAACATAAGATTACTTTTCAAGAATTCTTAGATGCGGAGCAGACCGAACGACCCTCAAGCAATGAAGATAAAACAGTACAAAACTTGAATGCTATGAAAGACATGGCCGATATTGTTATAGAGAACAATGGTAACGATATTGCATCCTTCGAAAAAGAAGTCGAAACCATACTTTCTGAATACCTGGATCAATAATCATAATCTTGACAGAAAAGCACAAGCATGTTAGTATGTGTGTAAGTTCAACAAAAACAAAAAGGATTTACACACCATGTTTAGCACTAAAAAAGACAAAAAAGATGACGAGCCAACAAGAGGTCGCGGACGAATACCTGCTGCTATAGGCGGTACTGCTGCAGCACTTGCTTTGACAGTAGCCCTAAGCGGCGATCCTGCCAATAAAGTTGATGCTAGTAAATTGGATTATGGTACAAAATCTGCAGAAGATAAAAAAGATATCCAATCTAGTGGTTCCTTTATAGAGTTAAAAGACGGTAAAATTGCCCAGCTACCGGTAGATCCTAATATCGAAGTAAGTAACCTACCAGAAGGAGCCACGGGGCTTATACCTCCGCTAGTTGAAGAGGCAGGTTCAGTCGTAGTATCAGGCGAGGTAACTAATGATCCAAGTAGGGTAGAGGGCGGACAGCCCTTAACTGACGCACAGCTTGCCACTGCTCAAGTACAGAATCTTGGCGAGCAACAGCAAGATAGATAAGTTTATTGTAAGAACTAATTAGGCGGCCAGCTTTGCTGGCTGTCTTTTTGCTATGCGCTGAAATTCTCGAATACCCAAGAAAACAGCGGCTGCAGAAACCGCGAACAGCCAGTCATTCACCGATAATGGAGCAGATCCAAAATACTTATTAATTGGTGAGTAAATAACGGCTATGACGCAAAGCAGACTCAGGAGCATCGCTCCCCACAGGTGACTGTTATGCAGCTGGTAGCGGGTAAATAGACCCTCTTGGCTACGACGTTGCAGAATGTTTCCAAGCTGACAAATTACGATGGTTAGGTAGGTCATGGCGGTAGCTTTCATGTGCAAAATACTACCAACAGTTACGCTGTCGGCCGACACTCCGTTCCTTTGGTAGAAGAAGATGTAGTTAGCAAAAGCCAAACCACCAATTAAAAGCCCGCACCACAATAAATCGGCAATAGAGCCGCGGTTAAGGATGTGGTGTTTAGGGTCACGGGCAGGTTCTTTCATTAGATCTCTATCGGCTTGATCCCAACCTAGGGCGGCGATAGGGAAGAGCTCGGCCACAAGGTCAATAGCCAGAATCTGCATAACAGTTATAGCTAGAGGCACTCCAAACAAGCTGAATGCCGCAAGACTGACTAAGTTAACTACTAGCTCAGCGCTGTTACTTGTAAAGCAGCTAAGTGTGCCTTTCTTGATATTCTGGAACACAATACGGCCTTGCTGCACGGCGCTAACCAGGGTATGGAAGCTGTCGTCTAGCAAAATTATGTCTGAAGATTGCTTAGCAACATCGGTGCCAGTTACTCCCATGGCTACACCAATGTCGGCACGTTTTAGGGCAGGAGCATCGTTAATACCGTCGCCTGTTACGGCAACAACTCGGCCGCTATCTTTTATAAGCCCTACAATTCTAAGTTTGTCCTCGGGACTTACCCTGCTAAACAGGACGCTGTGCTTGGCTGTAATATCTAAAATCTCTTGATCAGATAACTTCTGGACTTCTTCGCCAACCACTAATTTAATATCGTCTTTGCTTTTTGCCAGACCGGCTTTGAGGGCGATGGCTTGAGCTGTACTGGCATAGTCACCGGTAATAATTGAAACCCGAATATGAGCATCATGGGCATCCTGCATGGCGGCCGGGACTTCTTCTCGCAATGGGTCAATCATCGACACCATTCCTAGATAAGTTAGATCGGATTCGGCTTCCTCGATTGTTATCTTGGATATGTCGGTCTTTTTAGGAAGAATTTTGTAGGCATAGGCCAGATTACGCAGGGCATCTTGGGCGAGTAACTCGTTATGCTCCAAAATAGATTGCTTAGCTTTTTTAGTTAGAGGCCGACTGTGCCCATGGTCCCATTGATCATTACATTTGCTGAGGATGCTTTCTGGTGCGCCCTTGGCGAATACATAAGTGTTTTTCCCATCGCCCCAAGCTCTAATAGAGCTCATTCGTTTACGAGCAGAGTCAAATGAGAATTCCCGGAGCTCCGGATAATCTTTATCCAGCTCTAGTGGCTCAAGTCCAGCTTTGCGGGCTAGGGTGATTAAGGCAGCCTCGGTTGGATCACCTATGGCATACCAGTCGGCGTGTTCTTCGTCGGGTCCATCCACCTTTGCATTGCTGGCAAATACACCTGCGCTAAAAAATAGCTTTAGGTCATCTAATTCTTTGGAGGTAAGCAATTCGCTAGAGCCTTCTTTAGATAAATGACCATTCGCTTGGTAGCCAACACCACTTACGTTGTAGGTTTGATTTCCTACCTTAATACTCTGCACAGTCATCTGATTTTTAGTAAGGGTTCCTGTCTTATCGGTACAGATAATACTTGTTGCACCCAATGACTCTACGGCCGAGAGCTTTTTTACTAATGCTCGGGCCCGGGCAAGTTTACTGGCGGCCTGAGCAAGGGTGGTATTAATTTCGGCAGGTAAACCTTGGGGGATGATGGAGCTGGCAATTCCAATGGCAAACAAAAAGGCTTCTTTGATCCCCATGTCGGATTGGATGGCAATCGGTAGCAGGGCAGCACAAAGTAGGACCGTTCCTTGGGTTACATGTTTGGCGATATTGTTCATTTCGCGTTGCAAGGGGCTTATATCTTGAGCTGTATCTTGGCTAAGATTAGCGATACGACCAAGCTCTGTAGACATTCCGGTTCCAACCACCACACCATAGCCATGGCCGGTGGCCACAGTAGTCCCCATATAAGTTAAGTTGTGTCGATCACCGATTGGAACTTCTTTGTCTATGACATGGGTGAATTTACGACTCGGGTTGCTCTCGCCGGTAAGGGCAAAATCGTTAGTAGACAGTTCCGACTCTTTAAAGATGCGTAGATCGGCCGGAACGCTGTCGCCTTCTTCTATGTAAACCACGTCACCAGGCACTATTTCGGTACTGGCAATAATTTCTAGCTTGCCGCTGCGAACAACTTTAGCCTCCGGTACTACCAGCTTGACGAGGCTTTCCATTATCTTTTCAGCTTTAAATTCCTGAGTGAAGCCAATAATTGTATTGAACAGCACCAAAGACAATAGGACTATGCCAGTTCGCTCGTCCTTTAAGAAGAAAGATATACCACTACTAGCGAGTAGCAGGACTATCATTAGATCTTTATATTGTCTTAGATATCTAACAAACCAGCTGGTCCTATGAGTCTCGGATAGTACATTCGGACCAACCTGATTAAGACGACTTTTTGCTATGACTAGGTCTAGGCCATCTTCTTCTGTGCCGTAGTGGTCGAAGGTTTGCTGCTCGGTTAGCTGGTAAGCCGGTAATTGGCCAGGTTTCTCATTCATACTTAAGAAGTATAGTCGTAAGACTCAAACAAAACTATGCTCATGCTTTGAAAAACCTTGGTGACTCAATACAATACCGCTATGCAATCAGATGAGTTACTACTCGAGTTTGGCGGAGAACACCTGTCACGGACAACTGTTACTTTTGCGCCGCTTAATATTGAACACATTGACCCAGAACCGGAAATGCTCCCGGACTCCAATACAAGGTGGGCTAGGGTCGTTAACCACCTCCGTACTCGACTTTCGCCAGAAGCACTCAAAGCCGATCAGCGTGGCGGCGTTAAGCTGGGTCGTGAATTATCAGAAACTGACCCGTTAAGGACCTATCTGGAACAGATTGGGCAGTATCCATTACTGACAAAAGAGGGAGAAGTTACTCTTGCTCAGGCAATCGAGGCCGGTAAGTCAGCTAGGCAGGAGTTAGACCAAGCCATTGCGTCTGGTGTCGTCCCTCGGCCGATAGCAAGGGAGTTAAAAAGAGTGATTCGCACTGGCGATGTGGCGGAATTGGCGATGATAAGATCAAATCTAAGGTTAGTCGTGTCAATTGCCAAAAAATATCAAAACTCCGGAGTGCCATTATTAGACTTAATTCAGGAAGGTAACTTTGGACTAATTCACGCTGTAGAGAAATTCGATTGGCGCAGAGGCTTTAAGTTCAGTACCTATTCGACTTGGTGGATTCGCCAGGCAATCGCGAGGGGAATAGTCGATAATAAGTCTAATATTCGTGTTCCGCATGGAAGGAGCGAATTGCAAGCCAGGATAGTAAAGGCACGGGCTGGATTTATGGAAGCACAAGGACGCCAACCAGCTATAGATGACCTTGCGGCTTTGGTCGATGCGCCAGCAGAAATAGTTTCGGATCTACTGCGGGTTACTGGCGATACCATATCACTTAACGCGTTAGTTAGAGATGATGGCAGGACAGAGCTCGGAGATCTTGCTGCTAGAACTTCTGCGGAGATAGTCTTTGATACCTTTGCCTCAGAGCAATTACCAGTGGAAGTTCAAAAGCTGCTTGATACACTCGGGGCACGAGAGCAGAAATACATAGTTTTACGTTTTGGATTAGACGGAAGCGAGCCGCGCACTCATGTGGAGTTAAACGAGATGTTTGGCTTAGAGAAAAGCGGCTCCAGAAGATTAGAGGTTAAGATATTAAATAAACTACGGACAACATCCGATCCACGCTTATTAGCAGACCTTCTGGGTAAAACCTAGCGTATACTAAATGTATGATTAAAACTTCGGTCGAGAGCAAAAAACGTAAGCGATTAGCAATTATTGACGGTATGTCTGTTTTTTACCGTGGTTACTATGCCATGCCTGGACTTAGCCTCCCCGACGGTACGCCTACCGGCGGCGTATATGGATTTGCGGCCATGGCTCTAGAGGTAATAAAGAAGTTAGACCCTGACTATGTCTGTGTGGCATGGGACAAATCCAAAACAAATAGCCGACGCAGAAAAGAGCTTTACCCACAGTACAAGGCCGGCCGGAAGACTCCTCCTCAGGACTTTTTTGATCAGATTCCACTTCTTCATAGCTTGCTGGATGCCTTTGGCTGGCCATTGTATGAGTTCGATGACTACGAGGCAGACGACATTATGGGAACTATGGCCGTTCAGGCAACCGCCCAGAATATAGAAACGATGTTAGTTACTAGTGACATGGATATGCTACAGCTGGTGGACCTTCATGTTAGTGTTTATGCACTCAAGAAGGGTCTTAGTAATATAGAATTATTCCATCCAGAAAGTTTTACCGAAAAATACGGTATTTTGCCGAGCCAGTTCCTAGACCTAAAGGCAATCAAGGGTGATAGCTCCGACAATATTCCTGGCGTTCCAGGAATAGGCGAGAAGGGCGCGGTTGAACTACTAAAAGCCCACAAAACCCTTGATGGAATCTACGATAATCTAGACCTTATTAAAGATAGTTTAAAAAAGAAGTTAGAAGCTGGAAAAGAGCTTGCCTATCTAAGTAAGCAACTGGCAGCAATTTGGACAGACGCTCCTATGAAGTTAGATCTCGACAAGCTAGATGCCAGTGCCTGTGAACCAGAAAAAATTCGAGCAGAGCTAGAAAAGTTGGAATTTAAAACACTGGCCCGACAACTGCCGCAATATATGAATGTCCCCGAATCGGTAGAGGCTAAAAAAGCTCAGGCGGCAAGCTTGAAGCCTGGGAAACTAATCACTATTTCCGAAGATAAAGATCTGCAGGATATCACCATACCAGCTAGTAAGCACCTTGTTCTGCAGTCCGTCAGTAGTAACGATCGAGACAGGAATCCTCAGCAAATAACTCTTGGATTCGATAAAGAAACAATAGTTCTTAATCTCGATAAACTAGATGATCAGCTGGTAAAAAACTTCTTAGCCGGATGCCTAATGGCCCATCCAAAGGTTGTAGGATACGACCTAAAATCGACCTTAAAGTGTCTACTTTCTTTGGGTATTGAAATGCCAGAAGTAGAGCACGACGTTTTGCTGGGTAGCTTTGCCATCAATAGTCTCAGGCGGGAGCAATCCCTTAGCGAGCTGGCGGCTGCCGATCTGGACGTTCACTTAGACGAGACTGTCAGTACCCAGGCCGATACAGTAGTAGTTATACAGGGGCTTTTTAAGCAACAAGCCGAAGAGCTAGCTAAAACTCCAAGTCTTGGAAAGCTGGTCAAGGATATAGACTGGCCAATTATTCCGGTTCTGGCCAAGATGGAGCACCATGGCATTAGTCTGGATACAAATTACCTAAGGTTAATGGCTGCTCAGGTAGCAGATATGATCAGCGATCTTGAACAACAGATTTATGGATTTGCCGATCAAGAATTTAACATTGGCTCACCGGCACAGCTAGCCGATATCTTATTCGAAAAATTAAAACTACCTACCGAAGGCATAAAAAAGGGCAAGACCGGCTACTCGACAGCTGCTTCAGAGCTAGACAAGCTTCGATCTAAGCACGACATCATCGACATGATTACCCAGTACCGTGAGGTAACAAAGCTCAAGAATACTTACATAGATTCGTTACCAAAGCTTGTCGATAGTAAATCAAAACTTCATACCAACTTTGCACTTACGGTCGCACAAACCGGACGTCTAAGTAGCAACGATCCCAATTTACAGAACATTCCGGTTCGTACCGAGCTAGGCAAGCGTATTAGGACAGCTTTTGTGGCCGACAAAGGCAATGTCTTGGTTGGAGCCGATTACAGCCAGTTCGAGCTTCGTTTGGCGGCAGTACTGGCTGATGACAAAGAAATGATTGACGCATTTAACAGGGGCATGGATGTGCATACCATGACCGCTGCCCAGGTTTATGGTCGAGATCCAGAAGATGTCACCAAAAACATGCGCCGCGAAGCTAAGGTGGTTAACTTTGGCATTATGTATGGCTTAAGTGTTCATGGACTTGTGGCCGCAACCGGAATGTCATACGAAGCCGCCAAGAAGTTTATAGATAAATACTTCGAGACTCGTCCAACCCTAAAGGCCTACATTGAAAAAGTAAAAGAACAGGCTAAACAAGACGGTTATGTCGAGACCATGCTGGGACGTCGCCGACCGACGCCAGATATTAAATCTAGCAACTTTGTAGTCCGCGAGGCGGCACTACGAGCTGCCGTAAACATGCCTTTCCAGGGAAGTGCGGCCGACATAATGAAAAAAGCTATGATTGATGTCGACAAAAAGCTAGCCGGTACCAAAGCCAAAATGTTATTGCAGATCCACGACAGTGTCCTGGTAGAATGCCCCGAAGAAGACGCTAAGGACATTGCAAAACTAATCAAAGAAACTATGGAACAGGCTTACAAACTTCCTGTCCAGTTGACCGTCGACACCGAAATCGGCAAAAACTGGGGCGATCTGTAAGCTATTGACCAGCTCTTGCTAGAGTTATTCCCTCGATGGAAGCTGGGGTATTTCCGGCTAAAATATCATTGTAGGCTACTTCGGGAAGTAGGAACATTGGCATGAAGAACTGGCCATCGCTAGTATGCATCAAGGACTTATTTGATTCCATTGATTTCACATACTCAGCATAGCTGAATTTACCTTTGGCCATTGCATATACAGCTCCAAGTGAGTTACAAAGTACTTCTTGAGTAACAAGATTAATACCGGGCTTGTCTAGATTATCGGTAGTAACTATCAAGCTAGCCTGACAAGCTTCTACAGAAAATGCTAATGCTTTTTCAAGTTCGTTATCACCCATTCTTACAAAACTTACAGCACTTTTAAGGCTAGGTAATTCTTTTGGCCTAAAGCTAACTCCTTCTGCGCCATCTTCTTTGCCTGCTAGTTCGGACATAAAATCGCCCTTTTCGGCTTCTACAACCACAACAGGGTAGTTGGGTGTCTCGATAGTCACCGCCACATTGGCTGCAATTGTTCCACCGTCTTTATTGAATATTGGAATATCCAGTTTGGGGAATGTATTTGCAAAGCCAATTACATCTGCTTGGACATCGGCATAAAGATATTCAAATTTATCTATTTTGGGACTGGAACCATCTTCGCTTACAAAAGTAATTGGGTGCTGATCGACAGTGTCTTTGACTGTGATTCTGCCTACGGGCTGTAATTTAGCTAAATCGACTCCATCAAAGGAAGCTGAATCGATATCTGAAACGTGTTCAATTACAGTAGCAACGTCGTCTATAATGTTAGGGGCTTGTTCTTTTCGAACTGCTTCTTGCGGAATAGCTTCTTGATCGGAACAACCAGGAACCAAGAACGCAGCAGTAAGACCCAAGGCCAATAACTCTTTTCTCATCAATATATATTAACATATTTAATGGCAGTTATATACTTGACGTTACCAAACTATAAAAGACCTGCTTGTTTGTAGTTTGATCTTAGCTAACGTCCCTTTGTTTCTTAGCCCACTTTGCTAAATCTTTATTACTAATTGATGGAGTCTTTGACATTTTTTTAACGGCATTCTCTAAATTTTCGCCGATCCTTATCCGTCGCTCATTTTCTCGTACTGGTTTTTCTTGGTCACTCTTAATTTGAGTTTCAAGTGCTTCGATCTCTTTTTTGCTGGGCTTTCTATGAGGCATCATATCAATTATACAACTGCAAGTGGCAGCCAGTATAGTGGAAAATTATTAACCCCTCGCCTTAGATGCTAGATAACTTTCTCGAAGTTTTGGGTCTACCAGCCACGGGGCATCTGGTCTCACCCCAGCAGTTTCACAAGCTTGCTTCCATGTATCCGGGTCTAGGCTTCCAGAATGAGCATCAATGAATCGACCAAGCTCAACCATCCTCGAGCTATGTGAGCCATTGCCAATTCCACCAATTGGCTCCTGAACGTAACCGATATGCTTAGGGTCTATGGTTTCAACCTCACCCTGCAAGGGGTGCTCGGTAGTCAGCCAGATGTCAGGATATTTTGGGTATACTTCAGCTAATATGGTTGCAAACTCTTCAGGTTCCCACGTATATAGATCGCAGCTATCGTAGTCATGCGCCTCCGTCTTGGTGAGCATGGATAATTTCCTTTCTGCCGCCATAGCATAAACTTCTTCAATAAATAACTGTGCGTGTTCACTTTTCTCGGGTGTTGATAGATCAAGAGACAAATAAAATTTATGCCGGTCAAATGGCCGTTCCACTACAAGGTCTGCGACCTCAGACCCTGTTTCCCATGCTTGAGAAAAGCCATTTTTGCCAGGTATCACCTTGCCGTCGTGATTTGCCCTACGATAACGATTGGTGAATAAAGCTCTTGGTTTCAGATTGTTACTATCCAAGCCACCTTGTTGTGAACCGCCAAAAGCAGACGAGAATCCAATTCTCTTGGCGGATTCAACTAATGTGCTGCGTGATAACTTTGTTAGTAGAGCTTCTGGTGAGCCCTCGCCCGTCATGCTGGTACCTTCAAGTAACGAGGGTCCAGATGGTTCAGGTGAAGTCACTTCACCAGATTTTTCTGTGCGAATCATCCTACTTACAACCCTAGAAGGACGACTTTCGGATACTCCCACTGTGCTCGTACCGCGGCCCATACTATTACGCACGCGTGAAACTGGTGCGACAGGTGTTTCATCAACAGTATCAAGTTCTGCAGTTGCATCAACCGGAACTTCACCAATAACTTCTGCTTCCTCCGGGCTAATAGTCTCTACACTTGCTTCTGATGTAGCTTCACTCACGCTGCGACGCATGCTACTGCGCACGCGTGAAACTGGTTCTGTGGATGTTGTCTTTGGTTCCATATTTGTTTTTTATTGTTACCCTCACAGTAGCATACTTGTGTAAATCAGTCTAGATTGCATAACGGAGTAATCTGACCCACTTATGTCCACAGAGCTAAAAACATGCTATCAGGTGACTAATTTTGCTCGCACTAAATTATGAGTCACCTGATCCACTCTGGAAAATTAGTTCTCTTAATGTCGTCTTTTCTGCCCCATTATCCGTATCAACCTTAACCCAGATCTTATCAGCAGGCCTTGTGGCTGTTTCAAGCCGTTGTCTGGTCGTCGTAGCAAACACTAGCTCATCATCCCAAGCTTCATCGAGAATACGTTGCATCTGTCGCTTTAACTTCTTCTGGGTTCGTTCGTCATCACAGATAGCCAATATTACTGGGTATGGCTCATTTTCCTGCCAGTCGCCGCTGTCCTTGAAGTTAACGTAGTTTCTGGTTTTCCTGACACTGACAAAGAACGGTTTCGTACCGTCCCAGATATCTACAAAGTAATGTTTGGCAGATGTCTCGCCCTTGCCGGGTATTTCAATATGCAGATCTGGTGTCCAACTTGGGTAGTAATCCAACTGTGCCATATAGCTTTTGGGAAGTAGGTGGAGTTTTTTGCTGTCACCGTATATATCTCGGAGTCTTTGAGCTGTTTCTGTTACAGCAATGCAGTGCTTGAGAAAATCATCCGAGACGGTTTTGTTCTTGTACAGGCTCTTAGTTGCCCAGGTGTTGGTTGAATTAGGATTGGCTTTTTCAAGTGCTCGTGCGCCTTTCGGGGTAATGAAGTATTCTGCCGATCTACCAGCTAGCTTGTAGGACTTATCGTAACGTTTACCAATGAGTCCTTGGACTTCCAGTATCTGCAGTTTGTTTTGGATAGCTTTAGGGTTGGTTTTATCAAATGATCTGGCAAGCTGTC
Organism: Candidatus Saccharimonadota bacterium; assembly: GCA_052034955.1. Classification (GTDB taxonomy): domain Bacteria; phylum Patescibacteriota; class Saccharimonadia; order Saccharimonadales; family AWTP1-31; genus CAZIBG01. Next base: position 31,933 of record JBPOHZ010000015.1, read on the forward strand.
TGCTTGTACAAAATCGATACCAATACAGCAAATGTAGTGTTCTAATCTGCTGTTTATTCAACGATCTACGATACTTCACTTCATTCATATAGCTTCTTATTAATGCGCACTAAACTAACACTAGATAAGCTCATCAAGTCATCAAAACCATACTCAACACCACAAACCACACAACTCATAAAACCAATACTTACATATCTACTCATAATCCTACATCACTCTAATCATCTGTTCTCCTCTATATTTATATAGAAAGAGAGGGAGAAAAGGAAGAAGGAAAATATAGGGGCAGTCCAAGAAATATAAGTTGGGTATCGGTGGGTAAGTTTAGAACTTCTTGCTAACGAGGTTGCTATAGGTTAATCGCTTGCCGTTTAGGTGGTTAAACCAGTCTTCAAAACGTTCGCCGTCAGTTAGCTCACGAGTATTCCAGCGGTAGCTATATTCATCGCAGTATCGCTGCAAGTGCTTAGCGCTAACATGGTGGTAAATGCCGTTAATGCCACGCTTGAGATGTGACCAAAACGACTCAGCTGTATTGGTACTGGCCATACCATTCACAAATTCCTTAACGCCGTGATTGACACTTTCATGCTTAAAGCCGATCTTAGGCAAGGTTCGGTAGGGCATATGCTCGTCCGTGTAGATTGTGGCGTTAACGTCTATGTGTTTACGGGCTAGGGTCATAAGAGTATGGCTGCCAGTATCTTTTGTGGCAACAGCGTGGAGCTGCCCACCACGTTCGACCATGCCCACGACTGGGGCTTTACTATTTTTGCTTCCGAAGCCTTGTGCGCCTTTGCCAGTAATAGCTTTTAGTTTCTTGTGAGCGTGTTTGTTACTGTCTTTGCCGCCAATGTAAGCTTCATCCATCTCAACTTCGCCGTTGAGCAGTTCAAAGCTGTCATTTTCAAAGACGTAGCGGATACGTTGAAGCATGAACCAAGCAGTCTTTTGGGTGACGCCAATATATTTACTAAGCTGAATTGAAGAAATGCCTTTCTTGTAACTACCACACAGATAGATGGCTAAAAACCACTTCTGTAGTGGTACGGGGCTATCCTCGAAGACACTGCGAGTACGAACGGTAAAGGTATTACGGCAACTGGCACACTTGATACGACCGCTAGCTAGGTTGTAGGTCTTAACATTAATCTCACCACATTTCGGACAGGTTACACCGTCTGCCCAGCGAGCTTTATACAGGAAGTTCTGGCATTGTTTCTCAGTACCGAACTTCTGATAGAATTGGATAAGATTAAATGACTCCATAAATCCATTCTAACAGAGGTAAATGGTAACGTCAAGTATATAATTGCCTATTTAATTAACAAAAGCAAGGAATATACACTATCAGGCACTTAATATCAGTTTCGGTCGTACTTATAGCCATAGGCCTAGCCTATTTGGTGCGCAGGTGGCCCCAGGACGTATCGACAACATTCAGCCAACATGCTGCCGCACAAAAACAGTCGATAGTATATTACGCTCTGTTATTCTTGGTGATATTACCGATGCTAGGCATCTACTTTGTTAAATGGTTGATTCCAAGTTTTAATCTTAATGGTTGGTTCAGTGTCTTTACTTGGTTAGCGATACTGACCCAGGCAGCCGTCGCATTAGTTCCGGAGGTGCCTGGATGGAGGAGGGGCGCGCATAGATTCTTGGCATTCTGGTCGGCACTTTTCTTGATGCTGTCACTGTTTGCCGTTTTATCGAACAGCTTGATTTCTGGTGCATCGCACATTATTACGCTGATCTGTGCCCTTATGATGGCCATCATCTTTGCCATCCTAGTAGTTAATAAAGCGGAACATAAGTACTTCTTGATTCTGCAGGCTGGTTTTTTTGGCGCTTACTTTGTGTCTATGCTGGCAATTACCTACATACGGTGATGCGCCAGTTGTAAAAGGTGCAAAGTTATGCTATTATAGACTAAATAAATGGAGTATTTATGAGTTCCAAGCGTTCGGCACTTATATTCTTAATCTTTGTGGTCGGTTGTATCCTCTTCCTGTGGTTGATCTTTGGGGGTGGTAAAAATAGTGGTACCAAAAAAGATGCCCCAAAGGCCTTTAACTTAGTAGAATACGTCGACAAGAATTCTAGTGTTGCAGCAACCACGCATGGCCGAATCAATGGCGATGATGAACACCGCGCAGTACGAGTTACGATAACTGCAAATAATAGGCTAGTAGAGATCATACAGGGCTACGAAGGCAAGGTTATTGATAGCAAGTCTTACCCCAACAACGCAAAGGCCTATAAGGCCTTTCTGAACGCACTGTCCAAGACCGGTTACGGCAAAGTACGTAAGTCCACTGTCGCCAGTGAAGAAGGTGTTTGCGCAACTGGACGCAGGTTTACTTACGACTTAAGAGATTCTGATAAGCTTATTTCCCATACCTGGACAGCTAACTGCGTCAAGGGAAATGCACCGGTTTCGCCAGAGAACGTCAGCAACTTGTTCCGCCGCCAGATCACCGACTACGACGAAATTACCCGTAACGTTCGCTTGTAGCCTGTTACAATAGCCTAATGATTAAGGCTATAATTTTTGACTGCTTCGGTGTGATTACCGAGAATCGCTGGGATACCTTTCGAGCAGCAGTTAATACTGATGTACGAGATCAAGTAAATGATATGCATACGGCATTCGATAGAGGGCTAGTTAGCTACCCAGACTTTAGCCGCACTTTACATGAGCTCACAGGCATGAGCCAAGACGAGATTGACGCCGTGTTCATGAACAGGGACGGATACAGCAAGAACATAGAACTTTTGGCAGATATAAAAGAACTTTCTGCTAAGTACAAGGTAAGTATTCTTAGTAATGTCGGAAGCAACTGGATCAGAGAAAAGTTCTTGACTACCGAGGAGATTAATCTGTTCAGCGACTTTGTACTCTCTTATGAAACTAAACTAGGAAAACCGGACCCGGCAATTTACCAACTGGCTTTTGAGCGACTAGGTGTTGACTCGTCTGAAGCTGTTTTTATCGACGATAATCCAAGCTACTGTCAGGTGGCCAAAAGCATGGGTGCAAAGACCATAGCGTATACAAATTTTGCTCAGTATAAACAAGAGCTAGATACCATTCTAGCCAATTCTAATAACTAACTTCTTATCTGTTGCTAGGTGACTTTGCAGCTCAAAGAGACTCATCCTTAGGGCTCCCGCTAAGGAGGCTCCGGGAACAGTAATTACTATCTGAGATTTGCCAATAGAAACCGAGACCAATGAATCAAAGTGCTCTTTAATGTAATCTTTTATTACTTTTACTTCAGGCGGTTCAGCAGGAAGTCTTCTGGATAGTATGTCGCTAAGTTGATCGGCCATGACAACATTATACTTTGTTGTAGAGTCCGTCGAGCATCTAGTTCTCTGATGTTCAGTCTGTCATACTAGCTGTATGCCAGAACTACCAGAGGTCGAGACAGTCCGTTTGGGTTTGCAAAGATTATTACCAGGAAAGGTTATTAAAGACGCTACATCCGATTTTGAGCGTTCTTTTCCCAATGCGCCGCAGGATATCAGGCAGTTCCTTTTAGGGTCCGAAATCTTGGAGGTTAAACGGCGCGCAAAAGTGCTTTTAATAGAACTCAGCAGCAAATACTCGTTAGTGATTCATCTAAAGATGACTGGACAGCTTGTTTTTGTCGGTGCAGAAAGATTTGGTGCAGGGCACCCTAACGATTCATTAGTAGGACAGCTGCCAGATAAATCCACGAGGGTAGTATTTACTTTCCAAGATGGCTCCAAGCTGTTTTTTAATGATCAGCGAAAATTTGGCTGGGTGCGACTGATCCCTACGGTAGAAGTTCCAGAAATAAACTTCATGAAGAAGCTCGGCCCCGAGCCGCTAGAGGCAGATTTTACAAATAAACTATTCAAAGAACGTTTATCAAGACGCAAAAAAAGCGGAATTAAAGCAGTATTATTAGACCAAACAGTGCTAGCAGGAATCGGTAACATTTATGCCGATGAAAGTCTTTGGGCGGCCAAGATTCATCCCGAGACTAAAGTGATGGATATTTCAGACGCAAAAGTACAAGCACTACATAAAGAAATAATTGCAGTTCTTAGGTTAAGTATCGAAAAGGGCGGATCGTCAGATAGAAATTATGTAAATGCCGAAGGCAAAAAAGGCAGCTATATAAGCTTTGCCAAAGTATTCCGAAAAGAAGGTTCGGCTTGTCAGCGTTGTGGTCGAGAAATTACCAAAACAAGAGTGGCTGGCCGGGGCACCCATATCTGTTTATTCTGCCAGAAAGCACCAAAATGATTATAACTTTAACCGGCAGTAACGCTTATCTTCTTCAGTCCGAGCTTCGTAGAATAACAAACCAATTTATATCTACTTCTGGCGATATGGGCCTAGAGCGAGTAGATGCAGGGCAGGTGGAATATACGCGGATTATCGAGGTTGTGCATGCGCTGCCATTTCTAGCCGACAAGAGACTTGTGATTATCGATGGCCCAGCTAACAATAAGCAGTTAGCAGAGAATATTGCAGATTTACTTGTAGCAATAGATGACCTGACGGATGTTGTATTTACCGAACCCAAGTTCGACAAACGTAGTTTGCTGTATAAGACTCTTAACAAAAAAACAGATTACAAAGAGTTCAACGAATTAGATGACTCTAAAATGGCAAACTGGTTAAGTCAGTATGCCAAAGAACAAGATGGCCAACTAAGCTCATCCGATGCCCGATATTTAATACAAAGAGTGGGTCTCAACCAGCTTAGGCTAAAGAACGAATTGGATAAATTGGTTAGCTTTAATAAAAATGTAGATCGCAACGGCATTAATCTTCTAGTTGCCCCTAACCCCGACAGCAAGGTCTTTGACTTGTTGGATGCTGCGCTGTCGGGACAACCAAAGAAAGCAATGGAACTATACGCCGAACAAAGACTACAGAAAGTTGAGCCGCAAGCTATTCTGGCGCTATTTGCATGGCAACTCCATGTACTGGCTGTCGTTAAATCAGCAGGCAATAGACAGAGTGATGCGGTCACTAAAGACTCCAAACTCAACCCATTCGTGATTCGTAAGTCTGCCGGTCTTGCTCGACGATTATCTGCCGAAGAGTTAAAATCGTTGATCCGCAGAACACTCGAGTTAGACATTAAGCTCAAAACAGAATCTATAGACGCAGATACAGCAATGCAAAACTTGCTTGTAGGCATTGCCTAATACGTATAAATATGTTAAAATAGTACTTAATATGAGCGCATATTCTGCCGAAGTTAATTACGGACTATTGCTTGATTCTGTTGCCGAAACTGCTCAGGTCATGGATGTGTTAAGGCCGACCTCGGTTCAGGTTTGTAGGGACACTTTTGGCTTGCGCGCAATCGAGGCAGTAGCAATTGCTGACCATGCCGAAGTATATGGACCGATAATTGGTAAAGCAATTGCATCAGTCTCGCTTATGATGCAGGGCCAAGAAAACGTAGGTAATCTTTCTGGAAGCCAAAAGTTTGGGCCACGGATGGTTGCCAGAAGGGTCGCTAGGCCTACTAAGTTTCACCGTGAAACTGCCGATTTCGAGCTAAAAGAGCTTAGGCGTGAACTAAGAACTATGAGCGGGGACTATCCTGCCGATTTCGAAGCTTCAGTATCGGATATCCTGGACTATGATGGGGCGCTAAAGGAAGAGGCCGATCTATGGCTTGGTGATAATGGGTTAAGCCAGGATCCACTACCCTACACTAGATGGATTAACCGACATTGGTCCGACGATTCGGCAGACAAAAGCCGGCTGAGGCTTATCCGCGCGAATAAACGCCAAATAACCGAACTCCAAGGAAGCGAAGAAGTACAGCAGGGAATAGCCGAATCTAAAAGACGGTGGATGGAAAGAACAGAAGAATTAGTAGACGAAGGAGTCTTTCACCCTTCGATTATAAAAAGGCATAAACGCCTGGCCAAGACAGGTGTATTTGTTGGGGACGATTTTTCTATCCACCTTTCTGGCAGGGGCGGATATGCCAGATCGGACAGAAACTTAGTAGCTGTCGGGAAAAGCATACTTGTAAATCCAAACGGAAGTAATTACCAAAGGACGGTGTTGCCGCATGAATACTATCATATTGCTGGCAATGGACGAGATACTAGAATGGCTCAGCTTGCAATGCATGTCACATCATTAGATAACAACTTTGCTTATGAGGCATTGACTCAAATTGGAGCCGAAGTCATAGAGCTGGGAGTAGATCCTGGTGTTGTAGATCAACAAACTCACGCCTACCTTGCCTATAAAGGGATAATAAACTGGATAGTTACTACCGCACAAAGCAGGGGCGTAGATATTTCACCTAAAAGGTTACTTTATGCCGATACCGCCCCCAATGAAGATAGGGTCAAGGCATCAAGGGTTATAGATAAAGACCTGGAAGGTGCACTGGGAATTTCTAGAGACGGTTCTAGTACCTTCAAGGCAGTACAAGTATCTTTGAATGCATATGTGGAGAGGTTTAAAACGGCCAATGCCTCAGAAGCTCGGCTAGGTTCGGTTAGAGATCAGGGCGCCAAGGTGATACTATCTCGGCTCATTGAGTACGGCCGACTACCTGTAAATTGGAACTAATAGTAACAGACTTGCCAAAATTGCAACATTGTGCTAATGTATAACCAAGGTTCACAAAAATAAAAAAATATGCAATCTAACGTATCACTCGCACGGACATCGGTAAGCGCAAACAGGCTAGAGCAAGCATTGCGTGACCAAGAAAGACTCAGAGCAATTTTCGATACTCAAGCAAACTTGGGTGATAAGTTGTCAGAGCACCCACTAGCTGCCAAGCTCCTTGGTGGGGTGGCCACCAAGTATCTACGCGCATCCCAAGAAAGGGCACATCAAAATGCACCAGCCGAGCAGGCTAGTGACAGAGCTCAAGGTGTAGATGGCTTTGCTGAGTCAGAAGTATATGCGGCAAATATAAGATCTTCTAAGGCTACTGCTGAGCAGGTTGGAGCACACGCTCAGAACCTTCCTAGGCCAGATTTACCAAAGATCACCGAGGCCCCACAGGCTGTCGGGCAAGTTGCCGAGCAGACAAAGGAAATGGCCGGGGTTTAATTACTTCTTAGAAATAGTCTTTTTTGCAGGAGCTTTTTTAGCCACAGTCTTCTTGGCAGCAGGCTTGGCAGCGGCTTTCTTTGGAGCAGAAGTCTTAGTTTTGCTGGCAGGTTTAACACCGGCAGCTTTTGCAGCACGGGCAAGCTGAGCTTTTTTGCGTGCGGCCTTGTTTTTACTGATAACACCTTTTTTAACAGCTAGGTCGATAGCACTCTGTGCGCTGTTGGCGTTGTTGCCGGTGATGCTAGCGTGGAAGCTTTTGATTGCTTCGCGCAATGTTCGCTTGGTTTTGCTGTTGCGAGTTGCGGCTTTGGTAGCAGTTCGGACACGTTTTTTAGCTGACTTGATAATTGGCATGAATTTTTCCTTATTCTTGTTAAAAGATTGTTTTCTTTATCTGACTACTATAACAGATAGCGACCCCAATAACAATACTCTAGACAGGGCATATAGGTTATGGTATTCTTCGACTAGATTTTCTAAAATAAAACAAAAAGAAGAGTCAAAAGAGTAAGCTATGGATCCAGCTACACCACTTCAACCATACACACCACCAAGCGATGCTAGCCAGGCAAGTGTATCTGGCATGTCGGGGATGGCTGCAGTTCCTGCTCCACCGCCGATGCCATCTAGCCCGCAAGTTGGAACTCCTATGCCACCGATAGTGCCAGGTCAACCTTATCTAAGTACATCGACACCACCACTTGCACCACCGGTCTCTCCAGCGGTTCCGACTTTTGATAATAGTGGAGTTCCAATGACTCCGCTTCCACCCGACGCCGGCATGCCTGTTGCACCACCTGTGGGCGTAGACGTAAAGTCGGAAGTCGTAGAAAGCCTGCGAAAGGCAAATAACGTTTTAGTTACAGTTAGTAGCAATCCAACTGTTGATCAGTTGGCAGCCGCAATTGGAATAACACTTGTACTTAACAAGTTAGATAAGCACGCAACAGCTGTATATAGTGGCGAGACACCATCTGTCTTGGAATTCTTGCAACCCGAAAAGACTATCGAGAAAAACACTGACAGTCTACGAGATTTCATCATTGCTCTAGATAAAGCCAAAGCAGATAAGCTTCGTTACAAAGTAGAAGATAAGTTTGTAAAGATCTTTATAACCCCTTATCACACTAGTTTGACGGAAAGCGATCTCGAATTTAGCCAAGGTGATTTCAATGTCGATGTTATATTGGCGCTAGGTGTCCACCAAAGGGAAGAATTAGACCAATCTATTACGGCTCATGGTCGTATATTGCACGATGCAGTAACGATTAGTATAAACAACAAACAGCCATCAGATCTTGGAGCCATAAATTGGTTCCAGGCCGAGGCAAGTAGTTTGGCTGAAATGCTAGTCAGTTTAGTAGAACCCTTGCAGGGAGACAAAATACTTCTTGATGAGCAGATCGCAACCTCATTCCTAACAGGTGTAGTCGCCGAAACAGAGCGATTTAGTAACAACAAGACCACACCGTTCACCATGAACATTTCAGCCACTCTTATGAAGGCTGGAGCAAATCAACAGCTGGTATCTAGTAAGTTGGAGGCCCCTCAACCAGTCCCAGAAGCTAAAGCCGAACAACCAACTCCAGCAGCCAATGGAACAATACCTGTTCCAAGTGCCTCAAACGATGGCTCTCTTGCTATAGAACATGACAAAGAGAAAGAGAAAGAAGAAAATAAACCAACTAAGACTCTTCAGGATCTTGAAAAAGAGAATAATTCTCATGGAGACGAGGAAGGCGATAGTGATCTGGCCAAGATCCATATTGATGAACAAGGAGAATTAGTCCCGGCTGACAAGCCAGCTCCTCCAGCTTCGCCGTCTAATATGATATTGCAACCACCAACTATGGGCGGAGCAATGACCGCAACGACTAAGAGTGAAGATGCGATTCAGCCATCGGTTGATGCTCCACCGGCCGACCAGACCGCGATGCAGCACGCTAAAACGATCAGTCCATTAACTGAAGAGGAGAAGACTCAGACCCTGTCGGAGATAGAGAAGTCAGTCGATAGCTCGCATATCACCGTAACAGACTCACAAATGCCAACCGCCGAGCAAGCCAGGCAAGCCATTGAACAAGCCAGTGCATCGGTTGCCGCCTCTAGACTAGAACCCATAAGTGCTTTAAATGCCCAGCCAATTGATTTAGTGACCCCAACCGAAGCTCCTGCGCCAACGCCAGCACCAGCACCAGAACCAACACCACCGGCACCCGTTCCTACTCCTGTGTCAACGCCCACACCACTTCCGGCTGGACAGGACTTAACCACTGAAGATGTTTTCCCAACTCAACTCGTCGGTCCAGACAAAGGTTTGCCTCCAGATCCGACGGCGGCACCAAGTGATCCTACGGCTCCGCCGACTGTTCCACCACCATTCATGCCAAACCTCTAAGAGCTATAGACGGATATCAGTATTTGTAGTATAATATGATAAATGAGTGACCTCTTAGCGGGTGAATCCTGCCAACTACCGTATTTTCCTGCTTCTTACGACGCTGTCGCTAGTGGAGAAATTCCTGCTACTTCGGCAATTCACATGGATGTTAAAGATTTTGATAGATTTCCTGTATTTCCGCTTGGAATAGCAAACAGCCAAGAAGGTAGGCAATGTCTTGAGGTCGTAGACACTGATTTGCAGCCTGGCATGATTCCGCTAGATAGTCTCCCTGGGATAAGAAACATGGGTAAGAAGATTATACTTTGGAATTTTAAGCAATCATTGCCTGATGCCCCCCAGGCTGCTGAACAAATCCGAAGGGTTGTAGTGCCAAAATCCATTATGTGGGGAGTACATCCTGGTCATGCAGGTGTTGAGTTGCCAGACGGAACGTCTATTCCTCCACAGAATCCAGATTATTACTTAGTTTGCGACCAGGTAGGTTCGGGTAGAATGACAAGTCGAAATCTGTATGTTCCATCGAGATTTGATGGTCAAGTAAGCCAAAAAGCATTCTCTTTTAGAAGAATCATTGGTTTACTTGGTGATCCTCGGCATAACTTGGAATATCAGGCCGAGCATGGATTACACTAAGTCTATGAGCCAGCCGCTAGATCAGGTTATATTAATCGACAAACCAAAAGAGTGGACTAGTTTTGATGTGGTTGGAAAGATTCGTTACCAGATTAGTAAACAACTAGGGAAGCGAGTTAAGGTTGGCCACGCCGGTACGCTCGATCCCTTAGCCACTGGTCTATTGATTATTTTGGTTGGCAAAGCCACCAAGAGACAAGATTCATATATGAAGCAGGATAAAATCTACGAAGTTGTCATGAAACTCGGTCAAACCAGCACTACAGCCGATGAAGAGGGCCAAAAAACGATAGTTTCCGATCACCAACCAGAACAGAAAGTGGTCATAGACGCCGTAAACTCATTTTTAGGAACCATTTCTCAGGTTCCACCGGCCTACTCAGCTATTAAAATAGATGGTCAGAGGGCATATAAGCTAGCTAGAGAGGGTAAAGAGGTTAAAATCGAACCTCGAACTGTCACCATCCATTTAATTGATGATATAGCTTATGAATACCCCATAGTCAGCTTTACGGCCAATGTTTCTAGCGGTACCTACATTAGGTCGTTGGTTACCGATATTGGCGAAGCCCTAAAGACTGGTGCCTACATGACAAATTTGCGACGTACTTCAATCGGAGACTTTAGCGTCAGCGATGCTACCGCTCCCGAAGACGCTATAACAGAGGTGGCTATTACCACTGACAGGTGATACAGTAACGAGATGGTTATTTCAGTCGATATCGCCGAAAAATCTTTCGGCAACAACTCTTTGTATCAAGATCTTCAATTGGATATTCAAGACGGCGAGAAAATTGGCCTAATTGGGCGTAATGGTACTGGCAAAACGACGCTTCTCCACATGATGACCGGTGAGGACACTGATTACGACGGAACTGTTCATGCCAAAAAGGGGACAATTATTATTGGATCGCGTCAGGAGCATCACGGATTCGAGGATATGTCAGTTCTGGAGTACATTTTGTCCGACTTGCCAGAGTATGCCGAGCACAAACATATCCTCGACACCTACCCCGAGAAAATGGGCACTAATAATCGAATGATGCACCAGTACTCCGACTCCCTCGAACGGTTCAGCCAATTAGGTTATTTCGAGGTAGAGGCCGAGATTGTCGAGGCTCTGCGAGCTTACCAGGTGGCCGAAGAAATGTCGGCCGGACCACTCAAGAACTTAAGTGGTGGTCAAAAACGGATGGTCGAACTGGTTAAAGTGCAGCGGGCCAGGGCTCACCTAGCTCTTATCGACGAACCTACTAACCACATGGACTTCGTTGCTAAAAAGGCCTTCCTAAAGTGGTTCAAATCGGCTCGCGAAGCAGTGGTAGTTATTTCTCACGACAGAGACGTTTTGCAGGTGGTCGACCGAATTGTCGAAATTCGTGATGGCCAAGCTTTTAGCTTCCCAGGCAATTATGATGACTATCTGCGGATCAACGCCGCCAAGATGAGCTCTGATGTAACTCAATTTAGTCTTGTTCAACGCCGGATTTCTAACCTAAAGGAAAATGTTATTCGATTCCGCCGCCTAAAGGAACGGTCCCGTGACCCAGGCACAATTCAACGCTTTAAATCTTTGGAGCAAAAGGCTGTAACTGAGCTTGCTTCCTTAGAAAAAACTGAAATGCCAACTTTTTGGATCGACCGTGACTCGGTAGGCGAGCTTAACGAAAAAATGAGCACCGCCTACGAAAAACATAAGGCTAAGAACATTAAGGTAAACGCCAAATCTGCCGAAACCGAAACCAGTCGTTTGCTGGTCGAAGTTCGAAAGCTTAGCCTGGGTTACACCGATCCACTGTTTAAAGATATTAGTTTTGATTTGCGGGAAGGCGACCGAGTCAGACTTCATGGCCGTAATGGTGCCGGAAAATCAACCCTTGTTAAGACCGTCATTTCTAAGGTTGAGGACACTTCACCGGAGGCAACCATATTTGATGGAACAATCGCCTGCGAGCGGGAGCTAAAAATTGGTGTTTATGAGCAAGAAATCGACCCAGAGTATCTGCCATTAACGCTGGCTGGGGCGATAGAAAAAGCCTATATGGCTAAGGACGTGGCCATTGGTGACCAAAAAGTTAAGCAACTACTGGGTGACTACTTATTTAACCCAGCAACAGATGGTGACGTTCCGCTAACTCGACTTAGTGGTGGCCAAAAAGCCCGCTTCCAGCTGATGAACATGCTAGCTGGTGACCCTCAGATACTGGTTCTAGATGAACCCACCAACCACTTAGATCTGCCAAGCATTGAAGAGCTCGAAAACGCCCTGGAAACTTACCACGGAGCAGTAATTTATATTTCTCATGATAGCTACTTTGCCAGGAACGTTGGTGGTAAGACTATAGATATCGCTTAATATTGACACAAAATGTTATTTGTAGTATAATAATATAAATTATGTCTAGAGAAACTGATAAGCAGATCAAGCAGTGGTCACCTCGCTTCGAGAAAAATGTAACAAGGCTGGCTATTGCTGGTATTTCCGTACTTGGACTTTTTGCCGTCAACAGCACAACTGACGGGGGATTGGTAAGTATTGCGCCCGATCCAATAAAGGAAGTTTTTCGACCAGCAGCTCTTGGAAGTCTTGTTCGGGGTGAAGATTCTGAAGGCCGTCGGACATTGTCCGGAGAACTAAACAACGGAGCATACCCAATCAAAGCAATCGAAGAAGTACTCCGTAAAGAAAAGGTCACACCAGACACTGTTACTGTTGGAGGTGTTAGTGTTGGGACTCTGATGACAGGCAATCGTGAACAGACTGCAATTTTTACAAGACTTGAAGATTCGTCTGACGTAGTTGTTCGAAAAGACGGTGACAAAACTTTTGTACGGATGTTCATAGATGAGCCAATGGACGGCATACTTAGCTTTGCTGTCGGTAGAACTCTTGACCCCACACTTGCAAGTGCTGACAGGGTTCAAGAAGACTCTTATGATGCGATTGCCGTTGTTATTGGTGAAGGCGACGATAAAGAGATATTTGTCGAACAACCATTAGTACAAGTAACCGATTCTAATGGTAACTGGATTAGTGGCAGCACTATTCAGAATGAACCCAACCGTGCTCCAGGTGGCATGCAAGCTACTCCAGAAACTACTAGTTAGATTAGTCTGACAACACTTGTCTAATCGGACTCTATCTGTTAAAATGTCTTTAACGCCATCGATCTCTTATAAATAAAGTATCTAATTAGAGACCAAGAGTAATTACAGTAATAGTCAATTAAGAAGGAAATTAATGATAACAACCGAGAAGAAGCAGAAAGTAATCACCGAACTGCAAAAGAGTAAGAACGACACTGGCAGCAGCGCCGTGCAGGTAGGAATCCTTACTGAACGAATCAAAGAACTAACCGAGCACCTAAAAGTAAACAAAAAAGACTTTATGGCTCGCCGCGGACTTCTTCAGATGGTAGGTAACCGAAAGCGTCACCTAAAGTATATTGCCGATCACGACAGTGCCGCATACTTAGCTCTTATCAAAAAGCTTGGTATTCGTCAGACAAAAGCAAAATAATTTGCGTAGACTTTACTGCTCCTTAACCGGGGCAGGAGCTTGTGCACATTAACTAACAAATACTGTTCGTCGTAGAGCCACAGATATAAGCTATGCATAAGGGCGTATACCTGCACCCTGCGACGAATAAGTGAGGAGAAAAATTTGTCTACAATCAACCCATACGGAAAAGACATAATTAAAGTAGAGACCGAACTTTGTGGTAAAACACTTAGCCTAGAAGTCGGACGAGTTGGCTTTAGAACTAGCGCTAGCGTCATCGTACGATACGGTGAAACTGTAATCCTAGGAACAGCCATGGTTGGCAGTAAGCCACTCGCAGGATTCGACTATTTCCCCCTAAGCATTGATTACGAAGAAAAAATGTATGCAGCTGGTAAAATCAGCGGCTCCAGGTTTATTAAAAGAGAGGGTCGCCCAAGTGAGGACGCCATTTTGATCGGACGTCTTATCGACCGTCCAATTCGACCACTGTGGCCAAAAGGTTACCGTCACGAAGTACAAGGTGTAGCAACTGTACTAAGCATGGACCCAACCTTCCGCCCAGATATGGTAGCCATGATCGCCATGAGCACAGCCTTTATGATGACTGGTGCACCATACGAAGGTCCAATTGCTGGACTCCGTATTGGAATCAAGGATGATGAATTTGTAGCTTTTGCCGATGCCGATACCTATGATAACGGAGAATTAGACCTAGTAGTCGCCGGAACCAAAGATGCCGTCATGATGGTAGAAGCTGGTGCCAACGAAGTTTCCGAAGAAAAGGTAGTAGAAGGAATCGCCTTTGCTCACAAAGCAATGCAGCCAGCTATTAAAGCTCAAGAAGACCTTATTAAACAGCTCAAAGTAGAAAAACTAGAATTCGAACTTAGTCTGCCAGACGAAGACATCCAAAAACGGGTTAACACTTGGGTAGAGGGCAAGCTAGGCGCAGGACTTCGCAGCCCTTACCCAGAGCGTAACGAAATGGTAAACAAGCTTCGACACGAAATGGAAGCTCACTTTAAAGAAGAACTAGGCGAAGACGCCTACAAAGATCTCCGTCAGGAATATGACGATGCTCTTACTTCTGCAATTCATAAAGACGTTCGAAAAGGCATTATCGAAGAAGGCCTACGACCAGACGGACGTAAAATGGACGAAATCCGACAACTCTCTTCGGAAGTAAGCTTATTACCAAGAGCTCATGGATCAAGCTTATTCACTCGTGGAATGACTCAGGCGATGAACATTGTCACTCTAGCCCCACTTAGCTATGCTCAGATGATCGACACCATGGAGCGTGACACCGAAAAGCGCTACATGCACCACTACAACGCTCCTGGTTACACTGTTGGTGAAATCAAGCGTCTTGGTTCACCTGGTCGCCGAGAAATCGGCCACAGCGCATTAGCTGAGCGAGCACTACTACCAGTTATCCCAGCAGAAGCTGACTTCCCATATACCATTCGTTCAGTAACAGAGATTATGAGTCAAAATGGTAGCACCAGCATGGCTGCAACTTGTTCTAGTACCTTGGCACTACTCGATGCTGGCGTTCCACTTATTCGTCCAGTTAGCGGAATTGCTATGGGCTTAATGTTAGACGGCGATAAGCCAGTTATTCTTTCCGACATCGCAGACGCCGAAGACTTTGCTGGCGACATGGACTTTAAAGTTACTGGAACCACCAAAGGTATTACCGCTCTTCAAATGGACATGAAGGTCCATGGACTTCCAGTAGAGACTTTAGCCAAAGCTCTTGCCGAAGGTAAAATTGGTCGAGCAAAAATTCTTGACCACATGATGAGTGTTAAAAGCGAAGCTGGAAAGATGAGCCCATACGCTCCACGCGTCGAAGCAATAACCATCAATCCAGACAAGATTCGCGAAGTTATCGGAAAGGGCGGAGAAGTGATCCAAAAGATTACTGGCGAAACCGGTGCCGAAATCGACATCAAGGATGACGGAACCATTATGATCGCCAGCCCAGATGGCGACAGCATCGAAGCTGCCAAGAAGTGGATCATGGCGATTGTGGCCGAACCAGAAGTAGGCAAGATCTACCAAGATGTTCCAGTCATGACCGTTATGGACTTTGGTGCATTCGTTCAGATCATGCCTGGTAAAGACGGGCTAGTTCATGTATCCGAAATGAGCGAAGAACGCGTCGAAAAGCCATCTGATGTAGTAAAAGAAGGCGATCGAGTAACAGTTAAACTTGTTGCCATCGACGACCGTGGACGACTACAATTAAGCATGAAGGCTGCCGCCCGAGAGCTGAAAGACAAGAAATAATAAGGAGTGGGAATGGCAAAAGCTAAAGTAAGTAAAAAAGCAGTAAATCAGGTATCTAAACATCAGTTGAGGGTAGCGCACATAATTATGTTAGTGCTTGGCTTTATGATTACTTGGTCTGGCTTTGACAGTATAAGAACTGTAGTTGACTCGGGAATAAAATACTCCCCAGACTGGCAAGTTCCTGCCTATATGGTTTTATTTGGAGGCGCCATTATCGGCGTAGCTATAAATGGTTTGGCAACCCTAAAGAAGAACGATGGCAAAAAGTAACGCACCCGAGATACAACAGAGCATTCGTATAGCTAGGGTTGTTCTAGGCTTACTTATTATCCTGTTTCCGATCTCATTAGTTTACGCAATAATTAACCCCAATGTAGGCAATTTTGTATCGGTAGCAATTGACGGGCTTTTTATAGCTGGCGAAATATTAACGCTAAGGCATTTGGAGCGAGCTCATGGCAAAAAGTAAACAGCAACTAAAAGACATGCACGACAGCCGTAACGGCAAGCTAGCCTTTGGTGTTGTGGCTCTGATTGCTGCTTGGTTAATGTTCCTACGAGCTACTCATACTGGTAGCCTGCAGCAATATGCCATGCTCATAGCCTTAACGGTATATGGCATTAACCGATTATTCAGAGCATTAATCCCAAAGAATGGATAAACAGGCTCGGCTTGACCAGATCAAGGCAGATATCCTCGAGCAGAATATCTGTCCAGATTTGGCCAAGCAAGCCAATCAGCTGGTATTTGGTACCGGTAGCCCCGATGCAGAAGTCGTTTTTATCGGCGAAGCACCAGGCAAGAACGAAGATTTAAAAGGTGAACCTTTCGTGGGAGCTTCTGGCAAATTGCTGGACGAAATGCTGGCCAGTATCGGATTGAATCGTTCGCACATTTATATAACCAATATAGTAAAGTATCGCCCTCCGAAGAATCGGGACCCATCCAATGAAGAGAAGGAGGCGTTCTTACCATTCTTGTACTCCCAGTTGGCAGCAATTAATCCTAAAGTCATAGTGACATTAGGTCGACATAGTTCAAATTGCTTCCTACCGGGTTTACAAATAAGTGCCATTCATGGCCAAACCCAAACTGTAACAGTGAAACTGCAAAAAAAGTCGCTAAGCTGGAAGATCTTGCCACTCTACCATCCGGCAGCTGCGCTTTATAACGGCAAACTTCGTCAAACATTGTTCGATGATTTCACTGCAATTACTAAGATTACAAAATAATATCTAAATAATTAGAAAGAAGGATTATGAATCCAGAAACAACAAAACCAACTGGACCAACCGGTCCAAAGAAACCGAGTAACCGACCAGCTAATCAAGGCGGTCGACCTCAAAACAATAAAAATCCTAAAGCCGGCTCTAAAGCCCCAGCTATGGGTGGCCGCGGTGGTGCCTCTAGGGGTGCCGCTATGCGAGCTCAAAAGCGCAACCAAGACGATGCCCACAAGGCCGTCAGCGCATATTTACCAACCAACGATGCACCAAAGCGCGCTAACGTTATTGCCGATGACTTCGATAAGCTCAAGATTACTTTCTTGGGTGGACAAGACGGTATTGGCGAAAAGAACATGCAAGTTGTCGAATGGCAAAATGATGCCATCATCCTAGACTGTGGTAACAATCTAGGCCTTGAGCTTCCAGGAGTTAACTACTCAATCGCCGACACAACTTACCTAGAAACCATTAAACACAAGATTCGCGGCTACGTTATTAGTCACGGACACCTTGATCACCTTGGTGGACTTAAGCACATCGTTCCAAAGTTCCCAGCTCCAATTTACGGATCGCTCTTTACATTAGGTGTCGTAACCAAGACATTCGAAGACATTGCTGCCGATACAGGTCTGGAGTTCGAGCCAAAACTAATGGCTATGAACATGGACAACCATGAACGACTTAAGCTAGGCGCGTTTACCCTAGAATTAGTCCGAGTAACTCACTCCGTTCCAGAATCTAGCTTAATCGTAGTAGATACTCCAGTTGGACGAATCATCAACACCGGTGACTTCCGTCTCGACCCAGAACCACTCGACCAAATGCCAAGTGATGTTAAGCGTCTAAAAGAACTAGGTGACGAAGGTGTTCTACTGCTTATGAGCGAAAGCACCTATACTCAGGTTCCGGGACGTCAGCCAACCGAAAGTACTCTGCAGCAGAGTTTCCACGATGTTGTAGGCCAGGCCGAAGGTCGTGTCTTTGTGGCAATTTTCTCTAGTAACATGAACCGTGTTCAGATGATCGTAAATGCAGCTGTAGCTGCCGGTCGTCGAGTAGCCCTAGATGGTCGAAGTATGATGAGCTACGCCGAAATTGCAGTCCGACAGGGAATTCTTAAGATCCCTAAGGGTACCGTGCTTGCGATGCGTGAAATGCCAAACATTCCACCAGAGCAGGTACTTGTTATCTGTACCGGTGGACAGGGTGAGCCAAACGCTGCCATGCAACGTATGGCCGAAGGTACTCACAAGCACATTAAGTTGCAGCCAAAAGATACCGTCATTGTTAGCTCCAACCCAATTCCGGGTAACGAGATTCGCTACCAGCAGATCGGTGACGACCTATCCAAATTAGGTGTTCATTTGTATCAGCACCCAAGTCACGAAGTAGATGGCTGTGGACCACTGCACGTTGGTGGACACGCTCGTCGCGAAGAGCACCGCGAGATGATCAACATGCTCAAGCCCAAGTTCTTTGCTCCTATTTATGCCGGTGCACGTAACCGTACTTACCACATGGAGATGGCTATCGAAGAGGGTATTGCCCGCAAAGATATCATTATGGCTGGTAACGGCGAAACCGTATTACTGTCAGAAGACAAATGGGAAATGGGTCCTGAGGCTCCAAGTGGAAGCGTATTAGTTGACCAGTCTGGCTCAGTTGTAAGTGGAATCGTGGTCAAAGACCGTATTATGTTGAGCGAGGAAGGTCTTGTGGCCGTCATCTTGACCATCGACAAACGAACCGGTCAGTTAGCTACAAGTCCAGATATCATTAGCCGAGGCTTCATCTACATGAGAGACTCAGAAGAGTTAATGAACAACTTCCGTACCGAACTACGCCGAGCTGTTGCTCAGCGATTTAAGCGTGTCGACCTCGATCGCTTTAAGGCAGAATTACGTGATCACATCACACATTTCTTGTATGAACACACGCAGCGAAGCCCAATTGTCATACCAGTAGTAAACGTTATTTCTGGAGGTAAGCAAGGCGAATCAAAGGGTGGCAAGCCAAATGGTCCGGCCCAAGCCTCTAATGGTCAACACCCACTAGAAGCCGCTGCACCAGAACCAGTAACTCCAGAAGAGCAGGCTGCCGACATGCAGAAGCGTTTCCAAGAAATGCGCGAAAAACTCCTTGGCCACGACTCCTTGGCTGAGTAAGTCTGGTATCATTGCTCCATGAGTCACTCACCCGATCAAGACCCGGCCGTGTCTGAAGACGGACATGAAATTCGGCCTACCATAGATGAAGTCTATACATTAAATGAATCCATTTCTGATCTTGCACGCACAGAGGTAGAGAATGGCAATGGTCGCGATACCCGAACTGTTAGTAACGAGCAAGGTGAAGTGTTTACAATAAATACACCAATATTCAAGGAGCCGGCTGGAGACAGCGGAATTACAACCTTGAGGGCAGCTATATATAGTTTTGCACCGCAAATAATGCATACCAGTACGGGGCGTTTGGTCCGAGAGCGTTTGGAGTGGACGATCATTGTTCCAGACAAAGATCTGCTAGGGATCGTTGATGATCCCGATTACTCCCTGGCCATAGTCCGAAAACTGGTACCTGTTAATTCACAAGGACTTCCTGATCCAAGGCCAGGCCATAAAGAGTTTGTTGATCAGAACACTCAATTGGTAAACTGGCCTGATCGAAGGATCTTTGAAACTATCAAGCGTGCATACGACCACTTGGCTACAACAAGTCCACAATAACTAAGATATTGACTAATGTTGTATTTTTTGCTATAGTATATTTATTGCATAAGCAGTAACACTGGTATAATAAACAAACATTATGGCTAAAAAGAAAAAACAAACACGAAGTCGCAAAAAAGTAGAGGTAGTGGAACGATCGCCGTTTTGGCCAATGGCCGGGGCAATCGTCATGATGTTGGCTGCTATTTTTGTGCTCATTGGAGGATTTAACACTGGTGGACCGCTACCCGTTGGGCTATTTGATGGCGCAGCCTGGACCCTTGGTTGGGGTGCTTGGCTTGTGCCAGTAGCATTAGTTTACTTTGGAGTGGTTAAGTTTAATTCCGAGGATCACCAGATCCCCCTCGGCAACTTTGTTAGTATGCTCGCCGGTTTAACACTTAGTGCCAGCTGGCTTCATGTTATTTCGGTAGAAACTAATGACTTAGGCGAAGTCACTAGTCGCGGTGGGGCAGTCGGCAAACTTGTTGGCGGATCGGTTCTTAACGCCATCGACACTATTCCGGCTAGTTTAATGTTCTTTTTGTTCTCCATTCTAGCTTTCTTCTTTGCCTTTGGTATTTCTCCAAAAGTTCTTTTGAGCCTTATCGATATGATGCGACCCGCTAAAAGCGACGACACCGATCTGGGTGAACTTAAGGCACGTGCGGGCGAAGGATTCAAGATGAACGAAGGAGTTCCGGTAGAGCATCACCGTGGTCAATCAACCCGACTTAGCGGCCTTAAGAATACTGCCCAAAAACTTACTCCTGTTGAGGAACACAGCGCCCTAACCGTAGCCAGCGATCCAAACTGGAAATTACCGAGTACTAGCTTACTTAGTCATAAACAGGACAAAGCCGACGCCGGCGACGTAGAGGGCAATGCCCGAGCTATTCAGGAAACCTTTGATAACTTTAGTATTAGTGTCGAGATGGAAGGGGCCAATATTGGCCCGAGTGTTACGCAGTACACTCTAAAACCACCATCCGGCACAAAGCTGACTAAAATTACGGCACTCGAGAACAATATCGCTCTTGATCTTGCGGCTACTAGTATTCGTATTGAAGCTCCAATTCCTGGTAAAAAACTAGTAGGTATCGAGGTGCCAAATGTAAAGCCGGCTACTGTTCGAATGAGCGGTATGCTGGAATCAAAAGAATGGATGGAGCATGAAGGCAGTCCATTGGCATTTGCTATAGGGCGTGATATTGCCGGCAAACCAATTATTAACGACTTAGCCAAGATGCCTCACTTACTGGTGGCTGGACAAACCGGCTCCGGTAAATCGGTCATGATTAACACTATTCTAACCAGCATGCTGTATCGTAACAGCCCGGCCGATCTTAAGCTGATCCTAGTTGATCCTAAGCAAGTAGAACTTAAGCCATACGAAGATATTCCACATCTGTTAACACCAGTTATTACTGAGCCAGAGAAGTGTATTAGCGCTCTCAAATGGACAGTCGCCGAAATGGAGCGACGCTACACCGCACTGAGCGAAATTCGAGTACGAAACATTGTCGAGTACAACAACAAAAAGCAAGAGGAGGGTATGCCCTACATCGTAGTAGTCATCGACGAGTTGGCCGACCTTATGATGATGGCCGCTCGCGATGTCGAAGCCTTGATTGTCCGTATCGCACAAAAAGCTCGAGCCGTTGGTATTCACTTAGTACTTGCTACACAGAGGCCATCGGTGGATGTAATCACCGGTCTGATCAAGGCTAACGTGCCGGCTCGTATTGCCTTCACGACGGCCAGCCAGATTGA
The DNA here is from genome assembly GCA_052034955.1 of Candidatus Saccharimonadota bacterium. GTDB lineage: Bacteria > Patescibacteriota > Saccharimonadia > Saccharimonadales > AWTP1-31 > CAZIBG01. Next base: position 53,571 of record JBPOHZ010000015.1, read on the forward strand.
CTCGCGAACCATTATCGACCAAATAGGTGCCGAGAAACTTCTAGGTAAAGGTGATATGTTGCTTTCGACTGCTAGCATGCCGAAGCCTATGCGTATCCAGGGTGCATTCATTGACGACGACGAAACCAATAAGGTTACCGACTTTATCCGTGAGCAACGCCCTCCACAATACGATGACGAAGTGGTTAGCATGCCAGTTCAGCTCAACGGTAAGGGCGGAATTGTGGCAGACGTAGATGCCGCAGATGAGCCAGTTTTCCGCCAGGCCGTAGAAGCTGTCATTCAGGCTGGAAAAGCCAGCACAAGCCTTTTACAGCGCCGATTGCGTATTGGTTATGGTAAGGCCGCTCGTATGATCGAATCTATGGAAGAACAGGGAATCGTTGGCCCGGCAGATGGCTCTAGACCCCGCGAAGTACTAGTCAGCAGCGTCGAGGAAGTATTTGGCGGTGGGGCAGCCGTGGCTGCAGAACCTGATGTCTACGACGACATGCCCGACAACAAGGTTGAGTAACATTGATTAATTATCAATTTTATAGTATAATCTGCACATCTTAAAGTAATTGACAGGTGGGCAGGAGAGCAGAGTATTATGGTTGAACGTTTACGACGTGGGGCAGTTCCGTTATTGATGGTGGCGGCACTTGCCGGAACAACAGCATGCAAAGATGCTACTGAAGCTGTAAGGCCATCCGAGACAACTATAACCAGTCCAGAAACTACCCAGCCGGATAGCATAGAGTTTTATAAAGGCTTATTGATCGATCAAATGCAGAATCTTGCCTGGACTGAATTCCATACCATGACAGGGGACCCGAATGTCGAGAAGACCTTTACTGAGCCTCAAGCTGGAGATCCAACCTATTCAGTAACGACTTTTCGCAAAGATACTGGCGAATATGTATCATGGTCAGTACAGCTAAAAGAGGGCGATAGCATCGAGGGTCGTGACTTCAGCGATGCATCAGGCATATCGCTTAGCCATTTCACCCCCACTGGCGAAACTACAGATAGACTTTATCTAGAGCGTACAGCAGACGGAGAACAATTCTTTATTGGCGATACCAAAATGGGCGCTTTTGATTCTCGTGATGGCGGACTGGCTGCAGCAATGGTTGTCCTGAAAGGTGCCAGCGACTTTCAAAGCGGCAACTAGGTAGATACGGACGCTACACCCTTGTATAAACAATCGTTATAGGCTATAATTACCTCTGTTATATTAACTTCGGCTCGTGTCCCCTAGTGAACGCGGGCTTTAACCAGAGGAAGGAATCAAATGAATCAGTATGAACTTGCTGTTGTTTATCACCCAGATCTAGAAGTAGACCTGAGCAAAGCAGAGGCTAAAGTCCAGAAGATCGTCACCGACAATGGTGGTAGCGTTACTGCAACCGACAACTGGGGCAAGCGTAAACTAGCTTATCCTATTGCCAAGCAGGAGCATGGTATTTACGTGTTTTATACACTGGAAATGCCTGGAGCTGGCGTTGCTAAGCTAGAATCTACGCTTAACATCACCGACGAAGTTATTCGTTTCTTGATTACACGTCCAGACCTTAAGGCTATTGCGAAAGCAGAAGCTACCAAGGCCGAGAAAGCCGAAAAGGCTGCTGCGCGTGGCGATCGAGCTGACGACGATGACGAAAAAGACGACGAAGACGACAAATAGTCGTATTTAAAATACTGTTGCTTGACTGGCATGGCCAGCGGCAGTAGGCTAAGAATACAAATAAGTTAAAGGACATAGATCCTACAAGGAGGGCGCCACAATGGCACGATCATTTAACCAAGTAATCTTAATGGGAAACCTAACCAGGGATCCCGAGCTCAAGCAGATACCTAGCGGACAAAGTGTTTGTACCTTTAGCCTAGCGTTAAACCGAAGCTTCAAGGGTGCAGACGGCGAGTGGCAGGAAGCAACCGATTACATCGATGTTGTTGCCTGGGGGCCGCTTGGCGAGCGAGTAGCTCAGTATGTAACCAAAGGTCGACCAGTATTGGTCAACGGACGCTTGCAGAGCCGCTCTTGGGAACAAGATGGCGTTAAGCGCAGCAAAGTAGAGGTAAACGCCCAAGACGTTACCTTCCTGGGTGGACGTGGCGAAGGTGCAGAAGGCGGCCAAGGTGGTGGCGATTACGCTCCAGCTCAAAGCTCTGCTCCAAAGAAATCAACCAAGAAAACAGATGAACCAGTCGTGGAAGATCTCGGCGAAGAGCCAATCAACCTCGACGACATCCCATTCTAAGGAGTGAATATGGCAGGAGTAGAGAACGAACCAGTATGGTTGTCGGGCATGAGCTTACCGCAGAGAGTTAAGGGCTTAATGGCACTGGACTCAAAAGGTATAAGTCCTGAAAGTGCTACAACGCAGCTTACAAAGACAGAAGAAGATGGAACAACATTAACTATCCCAGTGCGAAGGATTCCACTTATTGATATTGGATATCCAACTCAGGATGCGGCAGATGATGCGATACTGAGAGCTATGGGATATGAACCAGGAGATAACAATGGCAAAGATATTTAAGAACCGAACAGACGTAGCATTCTTTGACTACAAGGACTTTAAGACCTTGCAGCGTTACGTAAACGTTTACGGACAAATCGAAACTCGCAAGAAAACCGGTCTAACCGAGAGCCAGCAACGACACCTAAGTGTCGCAATTAAGCGAGCTCGCCACATGGCACTAATGCCATTCGTAGCTAACAACTAAGGAGTCCAGTGGACGGAGTCAGAAAACAGGCCGAGGAAATCCAGAATAAGTTACACAACTATTTGGATCGTCCTGACGACCCGCAAGGTCAGGCCTTGAAACAGTCTATTCAGAAGATGATAGATAATATTCGGATGCAGAAGAATAAGTATACGATCGAAGACGGTGTAAAGGCGGTTATTCGAGTACTGGATTCAATCAAAGATTACGAAGTTATCGACTACGAAGATATCGATGATCTAAAGGATCGTTGCGAAGACATGCGTCGCGCGATTCAGAAACTATAGAGGACAAACATGGGATTAAGTATTACAGATCTAAAGAAGGGCGTAGTTTTCCAGATGGAGGGCACTCCGTATAGGGTCGTAGACTACAACCAAAAAGTTATGGGCCGTGGTGGCTCGATTGTAAACGTCCGAATCAAGAGCCTTCTTGATGGTAGCGTTTTGGCTAAGACTTTCAAGGGCAACGAACAATTAGATTATGCAGATGTCAGCAACCAGAACGTGCAGTACCTTTATGGCGACGATAGATCATTCCACTTTATGAACGAAGATACCTACGAACAATTCGAGGTGTCAGCCGATATACTAGGAGACCAGGCGGGCTATCTTAAAGAAGGCGACAAAGCTCAGGCTCAGTTGTTTGATGATCAAGTAATCAACATCGAGCTACCAAAGAATGTACCCCTTAAAGTTGTCTACACCGAAGACGTAGTTAAGGGTGACACAACCAGCAATGTCCAAAAAGACGCCGAATTAGAGACAGGTATCACTGTAAAAGTCCCATCTTTTATTAAGCAAGGCGATGTAATTAGTGTCGATACTAGCACGGGAGCCTACCGTGAGCGCGTCAAAGACTAGATTAGACCAACTAATGGTAGCCCGGGAGATGATTAATTCTCGCAGCCAGGCGGAGAGCTACATTAAGCTCGGAAAAGTTAAGGTCAATGGAAACGTAGTTACCAGAGCGGGGACTATGGTTTGGCCAGACGCCGAAATCGATTTAGGAGTTACAGAGCAATATGTATCTAGGGCAGGCCTAAAACTTGCCTCAGTAGCGGAGCGTCTAAACCTAGATTTTAAGGGCAAGACTGTACTTGATGTCGGTTCTTCCACTGGAGGATTTACAGATTATTCTCTAAAGCATGGTGCCAAGAAGGTGATAGCCGTGGAAGTTGGTACCGATCAGTTGCATCCAACTTTGCACGGTAATCCACAAATAGAATTGCACGAACAAACTGACATTAGGGATTTCAAAACCGACGACAAAATAGATATTGCCGTGGCAGATGTTTCGTTTATCAGTCTGCGTCATATACTTCCAGCTGTTTCTAGACTGGTAGCACCAGGTGGGCAAGTAGTAGCTATGGTTAAACCACAATTCGAAACTCGAGATAGCGACCTTAGGCATAAAGGTGTTATTAAAAACGAAAAGATGCGCCGCGATATACTGAAGGACTTTGAGGATTGGGCCAAAACAGCCTTTGTTGTTCTTAACAAGATTGACTCCGATGTTGCTGGTGCCAAAGGGAATCGCGAGCGCTTCTACCTCCTTAGGGTGGTTAGCAAAAAGTAGTAGTAGGTCGGTGTCTCGACCGTGTACTATTAGTACATGTATTTTACCGACCGGGTGGAAGCCGGCAAAAGATTGGCAGATGAACTGGCACTAAAAGAAAATAAGAATTGTACATTAGTTGCCTTATCTGACGGCGCGGTTGTAATTGCCGCCCAAATTGCTGCTTCTCTGGAGTGTCCAATAGCCATGCTACTGGCCGAACCCATTCACGCACCTGGTGAGCCAGATGCAGTGGCCAGTATTAGCCAAGAGGGCACCTATAGCTTCAACAGCGCCTATTCCCAAGGTCAGCAAGACGAATTTGATATGGAGTATCACCATATCTTCGAGCAGCAGAAGCTAGAGAAGCTTTCAGAGATGCATCGTATGCTTGGCAAGAACGAGCTCATTCGTCATGACATGCTGAAGGGCCACACTGTTATTTTGGTCGCCGATGGTCTAGGTAGTGTAGTCACTATAGACGCCGCCGTTCTATTCCTAAAATCTATCAAGGTCAAGAAGCTAATCATTGCAACGCCGTTTGCCGCCGTCAATGTAGTAGATAGGATGCATATTTTGGCAGACGAGATAGCCTGTCTTAACGTGGTCGAGAACTTTATGGGTACCGACCACTACTACGAGAACAACCAACTGCCTCCACATACTGTTATTATAGAAACCATTCAAAATATGGTCCAAAACTGGAAATAAATAGATTATTTACGCGGAGTCTTTGACTTTTTATTGGTCTTTTTCGACGTATTACTCTTGGTATAGACCACGCCACTCAAAGCACCTATCGATAAGCCTGCACCAGTTAATAGGAAAATATTTAGACCCAGAGTAGGAGAAGTGTCGTAACGTGACAGCGTATCATAGGTATCGTGCTTTTTAGGCCAACCCCTTAATATCTGCGAATAAGGAGGGAGGGTGCAGTAATATCCCTCTAATCGATCTTTAGGGCAGTAGCCGCAGTATGCTACTTTCTGAGTACAATAGGGATCATTTTTTGGAACTGTTCTCATATCGAGCTTAGGACTCGGTCTGAGTTCCTGAGAGGTGTAGAATATCTGACCTAGTCCAAGTAATAGGCCAACGATCAAACCTACGAACAGATACCATCTGATTCCTTTTATAATCCCAAAGCGAGAGACAGTAAACCAAGTTAGAAGTGAAGCTGCCACCGCCAAAAGAATAAGAATAGGGATATTTATAAAAGTATTAGCGTTGATTGGTGGTTTATGAAAAGAGTCATTGAAACCCACGACTCCCTGATTGGCTAATGGCCAGCCGCGATAGAACTGCCTGTCTGTGCCGATAGTTTTGGTGTAAGGAACAAAAATCTGAATTAAAGACAGGACTAAGCCAATAACTATCCCAATTATTATTGATTTTTTCATGACTTAACAATAGCACAAGCAGTTTAGCAGGGGTTAGTTATTAAATCGGAACTCTACTACGTCGTCAGGTTGCATTACGTAGCTTTTGCCTTCGGTACGCACTTTTCCGGCGGCTTTAGCGGCTTGTTCTGTACCTGCCTCTACTAAGTCGTGATAGTCAACGATCTGGGCGGCAATAAAGCCTTTTTCAAAGTCACCGTGTATAACGCCTGCGGCCTGTGGGGCTGTGAAGCCTTTTTTTATGGTCCAGGCTCGGACTTCTTTTTTACCAGCAGTTAAGTAGCTCTGTAGACCCAGGGTAGAGTAAGCCGCTTTAATAAGTTGCTCCAATCCAACCTCTGTAAAACCATAGCTTTCTAGTAGTTCAATGGCATCTTCCTTGTCTAGCTCCCTAAGTTCGCTCTCTAGTTTGGCAGAAACGAATATACTACTTGATGGGGCAACAAGTGCCTGAAGGTCTGATATTCTTTGACTGTCTGTAAGGGTGTTCTCGTCAACGTTAAATGCGTAAATGACAGGTTTTGCAGTTATGAGCTGTAGGTCGCTGACATGCTCTAGGTCGGCATCTATTTGACCTGCTAGTTTACCGTCATTTAATCCATCCAGTAACTTCTTGTATGTTTCTAGGACTGGTTTTAGCTTGGCATCTGCTCGGACCTCTTTTTCAAATTTCGGAATCCGCTTCTCTAGGGTTTGTATGTCGGCGAGAATCAGCTCGGTGTTTATGACATCTATATCCTTCTTTGGGTCGTGCTCTTCGTCTACATGAACAACATCATTATCTTCAAATGCTCTTACGACGTGGACTATGGCGTTGGTGCTTCTGATGTGGCTTAAGAACTGGTTGCCAAGTCCCTCGCCCTTGGAGGCTCCTGCAACTAGCCCGGCAATATCTACAAAAGTAACAGTCGCTGGAACTATTTTTTCAGTCTCGTACATTTTTCCCAGGGTCTCAAGCCGATCATCGGGGACGGGGACTATGCCTGTATTCGGCTCGATTGTCGCAAACGGATAATTAGCGGCCAGAACCTGCGCATCCGTCAGAGCGTTAAAAAGGGTTGATTTTCCGACATTGGGTAACCCCACTATGCCAATACTAAGTGAACTCATTGCTTTAATTGTAACAGAGGTGGTGTGGTAATCCAACGGCCAGCGATGTTGTTATTCAAGATAAGCAGAAGTATAATCACTGCAAATGGATGGGCCAAAAAAAGACAAGCAACCAGTTGTACGTTCTATTGAGAGAAGCTCAATAAAGCGATTTAAGAATAGATCAAATAGGCTTCTAGGTGGCTGGGGGTCTAGAAAGATTATGATAACGGTTATTGCTAGTAGTGGTCTTTTTGGGCTTTTGTTTCTAGGTATCAATGTATACAAAGATATGCGATATCAAAACTCAATCAAAGAACAAAAGCAGATTAACGACACCTCGAAAGCAGAAACAGTAAGTAACTACGGTAAGGATCAGGCTAAAAATAGTCAGGACCTTCAAGGGGCTCCAAGCGAAAGTTGGGACAAAGAAAAACTAGATAAAGCTTACTTCAATCTAATATATGCCGATAAAACTGGCTCCTCTAGTGATGTCTATAACATGCTATTTTTTATTGAGGTTGCTCAGAAATCAGGCCTGGATATAGATAACAATAGCTACGGCATCGATCAGCAGGATAGGGATCAGATTAGGCAAAGAGCGGATGAAGTCACAAAGAAACGTACAACTAAGCCAAAGACAAACAATGAGTAGGATATCTAAGACTCTAAAGATAGCTACAGTCATGATGATCATGGTTATCGCTAGCTCGACCGGAAAGGTAGATGCTGCTAGATCGTTGGTTACGACATCTTCGTCACCAACTTCGTTTCGAACTCTATGTGATGGAGGCACTCCAGTCGATTTTGCCGTTAGCCCATCAAATATCAGCATGGATGCGGCGACAGGGATTATGTCATACGACATTAACATTAATTGGCAAAGATGTAGCGGTGGGGTGGACACTCGTGCTTATGCCGTCTATAGCCTCGGACCAGAAATTTGCCCTTATTCTGGAATATACGGTCCTCCTCCAACCGGCTGGGTAACAGACTGTGTAAAATATATTGGCTCACCTGCATATAGCGTTCCGGGTAACAGCCTGTCGTGCTGGGGTGGTTCAAATGCATCTTGTGTAACATCATCATTCGCTGGGGCAAGAAGAACCGAGAACCAGCCCACCTCTGTAGTCAATTCAGTCTCAATACCAATGACCTGGCAAATACCTAATTGGGCTTCGCAGCCCGACACCGGCTCCTGGTCAATCTCTCAATCCATGTGTCAGTTCTACAAAACCGGCTTTAATTTCGGCACATATAATGATAATCGATGTGTTAATGTGTCGATCTCTGTGTCGTGGGACGGCAGTGATCCGGTGCCTGTCGAGTCACAATATACCCCGACAGCGGCCACTATTTTGAATGATGATGAAGATCCTACGCTGGCCACTCTAAACACAAGGGCAAGTCTAGACTTTGGCCCAGGGCATTCAGCCCAAATTAGATCAGAATATTATATTGTTCGGAATGGTACTAGCTCAAAAGAATATATAGACCCTTCAAATTTTGACGCACCGGGTATTTCATCCAACCCCATAAATACGAATATCACCTCTGGATGGGGATCGGGCAATCTGACCATATCCAATCCCGTTGCCAAGCTTTCTCTTCAAGTTGGAGATAAAGTGTGTAGTTCGGCATCAATTGATCCCAGTAAGGTTTCGACAACCAAGGGCGTTGTTACTGTGCTGCAAGGCCAGGTCTCAAGTGACCCAAGTTGTAGGTCGTACGTTAATCGACCATTTGTCTCCTTTTATGGAACGGATGTTAGTGTAGGTGGAAGTTTTGAGGGAGGAGGCAGTTGTAATCAGCCCTCAAGTATAAGTACTTTCACAAAATCTGGTGCGAAGGGTTCGGGAGTGCAGTTCGCAGCTTTTGCGCTGGGTTCTATTAATAATTTCAACTCGGCTCGGTTGAGAACCTCTTCTCCTGTATCTCCAGTGGGGCTATCGTTTGCGAATACGGTAACTCCAGCCGGCAGCTTTGGCGCCGAACACTGTATAACAAACTATTTCTCACTTGCTTCAGCACTTACTCCAAACACGACTAATACTAATATCAATCTAAGCACAATCGATAGCGGTAATTACTACTATAAAAATCCAAGCACAATAACCATCTCCGGTGACATACCCAACGGCCGCAGGATAACAATATTCGTTGATGGCAATGTTCGGGTAGATGGTGACATTAACTATGCATCAGATACGTGGTCAGACAGGTCCCAGATACCTTTCTTAAGAGTAGTTACCAAGGGCGATATCTTTATAGAAAGTAACGTACAAAAAATTACTGGCTTTCTTGTCGCTCAGCCACATGGAGCCACAGGCGGGAATATAACAACATGCGTCGAACCTGGAAATAATACGGTCTTATCTGTTGATAAGCTAGCAAACAAGTGCAACAAGAAGCTAACTATAGATGGAGCGTTTGCCGCCAAGAAGGTTAATTTGCTGAGAGCCTACAAATCATTACGGGATGCCAGTTACTCGGGCGAGTTAAATGCTAATTCCAGCGCTGCGGCAGAGGTATTTAAATTTAGCCCTATTCACTATTTGGCATTACCCGGTCAACTAATAGGTGATCTAGATGGACCGTCGTCGGACTATGATTACTTTGCTGCGTTGCCGCCCATACTTTAGCTTAGGTTGTCATATCTATTAAGCATAAGTATAATCAACTATAGAAATGGAAGATCAAAAAAAAGGCGAAGTTGTAGATGTTCGCGGCGGCATGCGATTCAATCGTATGAATGTTAGGCATAGGCTGTCTAGAAGATCCAGAAGAATAGTTTTGTTTTCACTGGCCATTGTCTTTGTCGGGTTGGTTGCAGCCGGTTACTTTGCCTTGTTCAAGAGCCCGGCACTAATAGTTGGCGGCCAAAGGATCAGCCGAGATCAGTATAGCTCATTGCTCAAACAGGCTGAGCTAAGTCAAATAAATGCCGAAGGCGCTAAAGAAACGATTATTGAGTCTATAAAGTATCAACAGGCCGCTAAGAAGTTTGATATAAAGATAAATCAAGACGATTTAAAAAGACTAGAAGAGAACTCGACTCTTCCGGCAACTTTCAAAGACGATATTTACTACTATGGCCTGAAGAAGTCATACATACTATTACAACTAGAAATTAAGAAAAGGGATGGCTTCGAGGGTTATGTCTTCTACTATCCGTTTAGTCGTAACTTCTTAGATTCTGACCCGAAGACTAGCAATCCTCTTTTCAAGAATAAGGATGCAATTGAGTCCGATCGGCAAAAGGCCGAGGAGCGGGCACTTGCTGATTTACAAGGAATCAAGTCTGGAAAATCAAATCCAGATGATCTGGTTAAGGAGATACTAAACGATTCAAGCTTGATATATGGGAACGCTAGTAACGGAACACAACGCTTTGCCGTAGATAACAGGGGAGTCGAACTGTCTGATGGCTATGGTGCTGGAAAAGTTGTCGCTAGCAGATTTATGGATATTCTTCCAAAAATGAAAGAAGGATCGGTTTCGGATATCAGAAAAGACGTCCAGAAATACCTAGAAGCTCAATCTAATAAGATTGTTTCTAATAACACGGCTTATTACTTTGTGTACAAGACAAAGAATATTATTGGCGATAAAGACATTGTAGATAAGTTTAATAAAGAAGTATCCGGCATAAAGGTAGTAGATAATGTTAAATAACATGACACGAACTAGAAAATTACTTGCTATTTTTAGCCTGACTCTCGGATTTCTGGGTGTCTTTAACCTAACCCATTCGCCAAAAGTATCGGCTTTAGGCTGTTACCCGGGTGCGAATGCCGCTTACTTCAACGCGACAGTGGCGGTAAGGGTTCTAAACCCAGACGGCTCCTTTAGGAAGTGGTCAAATGATTTCAACTTTAGAGCAACCGCGGCAGATCCTAAGCCCTTCGGTAATAAATGGCATGTGCCAGAAAACGGTATTGCATGGAGTGGAAGGCCTGGCTTTCCAACCAACACAGCCGACTTTAACGCCAGGGCTGGGGGAGCGGGTACAGAGTCATGCCCGACATGGGACGGTACCAATGCAACGACATTTGTATTCGGTGATTCTACGGATGGGAAGGCGTACTTGGCCTGTAATTGGGGTTCTTGGGGCGGTGGTGCTGGCAATGATCATGGATTAGCGTTCTTTTTCAATCCACTTAGTATCGGCGACGCCGAAGGCTCCGGTTATTGGGTGCCGGGAAGTAATGGTTATGTAGAACCCGGTGGAAGAAGAGATGCCAACAATCAAACCGCAGTTATAACTTTTGTTTATCAACTGACATCGGTAGAGAATGAGCCTCAGGGTAACTTAGAGCAGGCCGATTGTAATGCGATTTCCGGGTGGGCAAAGGACTTAGACGCTTGGGGCGGCAGGGTAGAAGTACACATGTACTTTGATGGCCCTCCTGGGGTGGGTAGGGGGCTGAACATAGGCCTTACCAATCTTGACAGGCCTGATGTTGGTGGGCTGAACGGATTCTCTATTTCAGCTTCCGACCCAAGGATACCGGTAGATCTGTTTGATGGAGATAATCATACCGTTAATGTTTATGCTATTAACGTCGGTGGAGGCAATAATCAGCAAGTAAATAACAGCCCAAAGACGATTACTACTTGCTCACCACCAGCGCCTTCGATAAGTACGGCCGATCCGGTGGCCAGTGCAACATTCTCTCCGGATAGCGAAGATCCTACTTCGGTAACTTTCTCGGCATCAGTAAACATGACAGGCAGGGGCTATACAGTCAGCGCTGCGCGATATTACTACTACATTAAGTCCGGAACGCTAACAGAGATAACAATAAATCGGTCAGATCTAGTTGCGTCACCATCGAGCAACCCTATCTCACAGAATATAACGGCATCGACTAACTTTGGTGGAATAGTAACCATGGTAAATCCAGTATCAAAACTAGGTTTGGACGTCGGGGATCGGATATGTGTTAGGACTGCGGTGGATAAGTCGCAGGTCTCCATAAACTATAGAGGTACGGAGTCCACTCTGTCAGGAAGTAAGGACACTGCTAATCAGGGCTGTGTACGACTGGACAATAAACCGTATCTTTCGGTATATGGTAGTGATGTGAAAGCCGGGGGTGATATATCGGGACCTACATGCAATTATAGTAATGGCTCTATTAGCGCTTACACCAAAGGGGGTACAAGAGGTAGCGGAGTTCAGCTGGCCGCTTTTGCCATGGGATCTGCAGGAAATATCTCTAACTTCAACACGGCTTTCAATAGAACTAGCTACCCATTACCACCAGCCGATTTACAAGTATCAAGATATGGAATGAACAGTGGTGCTTGTATCCATGACTATTATCAAGATAGAAATACTACACCCTGGACGGGATTAAATGCATCGACAGAAGGCAAGTACTTTGTAGACGGCAGCATCACTCTTCCGGCTATGAATATTGGCGAAGATCAACACGTCTACCTATACGTAAAAGGCAACGTCACCATTAATGGACCGATTACTATGGATACCGGTCCATGGAGTGATAAATCAAAGATGCCGTCTCTGTACATTGTGTCCAACGGAAATATATACATAGACAATGACGTTACAAAATTAGCTGGTACCTTTGTAGCGCAGCAAACAGGCAAGAAGATATACACCTGTTCAGAGGGTTCAAATCCTTACGAACTTAGTGAGGTCGACCAGATGTTTAATAGCTGTGGTAAACAATTGGTCGTTGATGGTGCATTTATAGCCAAGCAGGTTATCTTTGGTCGGACGTTCGGCACACTCAGGAAGAGTGGCTCAGACAATCCATATGGATCAAGCTCAGACAAGAATTGTTCTAGCAGTGTAACAGGGCAGTCCACTAACACCTGTGCTGCCGAAGTATTTAGGTTCAATCCGGTTCTTTATTTGGCTGAATCGCCAATATCTACCGAGTCTATAACCGGTTCATCTTCTGACTACGAGTTTGCTAGTAGTTTACCGCCATTACTTTAGGATATAAGCTTGCACAATTAGAAGTTGCTTATGCTATAATTTAAGGAATATGAGCATACTGAGTGGGGTAAGTGAATTCTTTGGCCTCGACATAGGCACCACCGCTGTTCGATTAGTTGAGTTGCATAACTCAGGAAAATCGAAGGCGTTAGTTAAGTACGCTTACGTACCAATAGATCCAAACATTGCTATCAGCGACGCCCAAGGCGACCAACTAAAACTAGCCAATGCAATCAAAGACTTGATTGAACAGTCCAAGGTTACAACCAAGCATGTAGCTGTGGGTGTGCCTTCACAGAGGGTGTTCACTACTGTCGTGGATATAGATAGATTGTCCGAGACCGAAATCTCCAAGACTATCCAGTACCAGGCAGACTCGCTTATTCCTACGCCAATTATCGACTCTAAAATCGACTGGGCAGTAATTGGCGATTCACCAAAAGACAAAGCTAAAGTAGAAGTACTTCTTACCAGTGTAACTAACGACTTTATCGAACAAAGGCTTGATATGCTGGAATCGATTGGTCTCAATGTTATAGCCTTTGAACCAGATCATTTAGCGCTTTCACGGGCAGTAATTCCTTTTGGCACAAACGCAGCCCAGATGGTTGTCGATATAGGCAATAGGGCAACTGATATCGTTGTGTGCATGAATGGCGCGCCTCACTTAGCAAGAGCTATACCAACTGGTAGCGAAGCAATTATCCGGGCAGCTATTCAGAATCTAAGTATCGACGAAAAACAGGCGCAACAGTTTGTTAATAAATTTGGACTCAGCAAAGACAAGCTAGAGGGTCAGATTTATAATGCCATCATTGGGACTATAGATATTCTAGCCACCGAGATAGAGAAGTCGATCAAGTTTTTCCAGGCTCGTTATCCAGAGGTCAAGATCGAGAGAATCATTATGACTGGCGGCGCATCGGCGTTACCAGATTTTCCACTGTATATAGCCAATAAGTTTGGCCTTAACGTCGAAATAGGCAACGCTTGGAGGAATGTATCCTTCCCGGCAGATCGACAGGCGGAATTATTAGCTGCCTCCAACCATTTTGGGGTTGCAGCAGGCCTAGCGGAGCGTGATTCATGATTCAGTTCAACCTACTTCCAGATGTAAAACAAGAATACCTAAAGGCAAGGCGCCAGAAGCACTCGGTTATTGTCATATCTTTGCTGGTGGCTGCATCGTCTTTGTTCATTTTCATAATGCTGCTAATGACTGTCTATGTCTTTCAGACTGATCATCTTAAGAAAGTAGACAATGATATTGCAGCTAAAACAAAAATTCTAAAAGACACACAGGACTTGGATAAGATCTTAACTATCCAAAATCAGCTTGTCAGCCTACCGGGATTACACAGCAAGAAACCAGAGACCAGTCGGCTATTTAAGTTCATATCACAAACTACTCCAGCAGAGGCCAGCGTTGGCAAAATTGATCTAGATTTTGCCACCAATTCGATTCAGATTACTGGCACCTCGGATAGCCTAGGAACTGTTAATAAATATATCGATACCCTAAAGTTCACAACATATCAGATTGCCGGCGATTCCAAAACCGATTCGAAACCCTTTGGTAAGGTGGTGATGTCCGGGTTTACCAGAACTCCAGAAGGTGCAACATTCCAGATTAGCATGAACTTTGATATCGAGATATTCGATGTAACCAACAATGTTACGCTGGTCGTTCCAAAGAGCATTACAACAAGGTCTGAAACAGAGAAACCAAAGGAATTGTTCAAAGCCATTCCGGAACGTAAGCAAAATGGGGAAAATCAGTAATGGCTAAATTTCAACTAACAACCAAGAAAGTCCAGATAGATAAAGCGCAAGCGACGATTGTAGCTACAATCGGCATCGCTGTATTTGTTACTGTCTTCTCATTAGTATCATCCAAGTCTTTGTGGACTCAACGTACATACCAGGCCAAGGTTATATCAAAGAAAGAAGCGGCACGAGATCAGCTGATAACCAATGTAGAGTCGGTTAGGGGCTTAGTCACATCCTATAAGCAATTCGTTAATTCATCTACAAATATAATCGATGGAAACCCTTCCGGAAATGGCGAACGCGATGGTGATAACGCCCGGCTGGTACTAGATGCGCTACCAAGCAAATACGATTTTCCAGCTCTAACTTCCAGTCTCGAAAAAATTCTAACCGATAGAAATTTCAAGATAGATGGAATTACAGGTGTTGACGACGAAGTCGCCCAGTCGGCAGTTTCCGAGAGTGGAGCGCCAACTCCTATAGAGATGCCTTTCCAGGTAAGCGTTGATAGCTCCCAGAGCGCAATAGAGGAACTAGTAAAGGTGCTGGAAAAGTCTATCCGACCTTTTAATGTTCAAAAGATGACACTTCTTGCAGAAGAGGGCTCCCTAAAGATGACGGCCGATATAAAGACTTACTTCCAACCAGAGAAGACTCTTAATACCAGGAAAGAGGTTGTAAAGTAATGAAACAAAAAGACATCGCAACTTTTATGGTCGTAGGAATTATCAGCGCTATTATATCCGTTGCCTTATCAAACTTGATCATCACTCCCTCCAAGATTAAATCTCAGGAAGCAGAGATCGTAGAGCCTATTACATCTACTTTTCCGGTTCCTACCAGCAAGGATAAGTTTTTCAACAAGGACTCTATTAACCCTACTAAGTTGATCCAAATTGGCGAAGACAATAACGAAACTCCATTTGGGCCATCAAACTAAAAGACAAGAGGAGCTCTAGTTGAGTGTTCTATCAGCAACAGTTCAAAAGCAGGTCGAAGAGGACTTTATAGACCAGGGTTTAATTACCCCAGAACAACTTGAAGAGCTGCATAAGAAAGCCGAGTCGCTCAACAGCCCGATCCTCAGTCTATTGGTCAGCGAAGGGGTAGTCACCGACGAAGATCTAACTAGGACGACTGCCAAGGTTGCAAATGTTCCATATGTTAATCTAAGCACTGCCAAAATTGACGCCGATGTATTGGCGTTATTGTCACAGGAGATAGCCGAAAGATATATGGCCGTACCATTAGGCGAGATGCAACACCGTTTAGTGGTTGCCATGCTGGACGCAGATAACGTTCAGGCTGCTGACTTTTTAGCCAACAAAATTGGTCGACCACTCAGAGTTTACGCGGCCAGCGAGGCCGGAATTAGGAGAATTCTAAAACAATATTCTGAACGTCTCGACAATAAAATGGTCGATCTTAAGGCGACTGCCGAGGCTGCGGCCACGCAGGATACGGCCGATAAAAAAGCCGAAGACGACAAGAATGCCTCGGTTCAGACTATTGTTCAGGACTCGCCGATCAGCAAGGCACTGTCTACTATTCTAGAATACGCCGCCAAGAACAGGGCAAGTGATATTCACATTGAACCTCTCGAGAAAGTACTCAAAATCAGGGCCCGAATCGATGGTGTGCTTCGTGAAATTATGAAGTTACCCAAGAGCACCGAAGCACCGCTGGTATCTCGTATTAAGATTCTGTCCAACCTTAAGATCGACGAACACCGTATACCACAGGACGGAGGTTTCGCCATTATGGTCGATAACCATGCTATCGATCTTCGTATCGCCATCAGTCCAGTTGTCTGGGGTGAGCAGGTGGTTATTCGTTTGCTGGACAAAAGCGGTACCAGCCTGAACCTAGACGACATGGGTTATCATGGACGAGCCCTAAGGACCATCAGGGAAGCTCTAAAGCAACCAAACGGAATGATTCTAACCAGTGGACCCACTGGTTCGGGTAAGTCTACATCGCTCTACGCTCTTCTGCAGGAGATTAAAGACGACACCATTAACATCGTTACCCTGGAAGATCCTGTTGAATACAAAATGCAGGGTATCAACCAGATTCAGGTTAATGCCGAAGTTGGACTAACATTCGCTAACGGGCTAAGGTCTATCCTGCGTCAAGACCCCGATGTTGTGATGGTTGGGGAAATTCGTGATAAAGAAACTGCCCAGCTGGCTGTTCAGGCTGCTCTAACTGGACACTTAGTGTTTAGCACTCTTCACACCAACTCGGCCGCCGGAATTCTGCCTCGTTTGTTAGATATGGGTATTGAGCCCTTCCTTATCGCCAGTACCGTCCACACCGTTATTGGTCAGCGATTAGTGCGCAGAACATCCGACCAAAAGACTACTTATCAGTCCGACAAGGCCGAAACAGCTGCCATTCAAGCAACACTCGGCGCTTTATTGCCAGCCACGGCTGCAGATCAGGCCAAGGCCGCCCAAGATTTAGGCTACGATAACTTGCCACTGGCTACCCAAAACGCTTATACTTTATTCAAGGGCGTAGATGCTCCCGAAACACCCGGTGGGTATAAGGGGCGGATGGGATTATACGAAGTCTTCGAGATTAGTGAAGCCATCCAGGATCTTATCCTCAAGCGGTCCACAAGCGCCGAAATACAGAAGGCTGCTAGGGCCGAGGGCATGGTAACCATGCGCGAAGACGGATATTTAAAAGCATTAACAGGCCAAACAACTATATCCGAGATCAATCGGGTAGCAGCAACAGATAGCGCATAAGACGCAAACATAAAGGGATAGGGAACAAATGCAACCACGAATCGAGATTTTACTAGAAGAGGTCATCAAGAAGAAAGCTTCCGACCTTCACCTTCAAGTTGGCTTGCCACCTATGCTTCGTGTTGACGGCGCACTTGCACCAGTAAACGGCACCGAACCCCTCACCGAAGAAACTGTTGAATCTTTGGTGTTTGCAATTCTAGACGAAGATCAAAAACAGATTTTATTAAAAGACAAAGAATTCGACTTTTCATTTGCCTTTGGTGACCTGGGTCGTTTCCGTGTTAACGCTTTCCATGAACGAGGCAACTTAGCCGCCGCACTTCGTTTAATTCCTAACGAGATTCTTAGCATCGAACAGCTTGGCTTGCCGCCAATAGTAAATAAGTTTGCCGATTACCCTCGAGGATTAGTTCTGGTTACCGGGCCAACCGGATCAGGTAAATCAACTTCATTGGCAGCTATGGTTAATAAGATCAACCACGAACGATCAACTCATATCGTAACCATCGAAGATCCAATCGAATTTACCCATAAGTCAATCAAGTCGGTCATCGTTCAGAGGGAAGTCCACTACGATACATATTCTTTCTCGGCTGCGCTTCGATCAAGCCTTCGTCAAGATCCTGATGTGGTACTCATCGGAGAAATGCGTGACCTAGAAACTATTAGCTCAGCCATAACCATCGCCGAAACCGGACACTTAGTTTTTGCTACTCTTCACACTAACTCGGCAGCACAGAGCATTGACCGTATGATAGATGTTTTTCCGCCACACCAACAGCCACAGATTCGATCCCAGTTAGCTAACATCTTGATGGCTATCTGTTCACAGCGTCTCATTCCAGCTATTGGTGGTGGACGTATGGCTGCAGCCGAGATTCTGGTAGCAACACCAGCTGTGCGTAACATAATCCGCGAAGGTAAAAGCCACCAGCTAGAAGCCGTTATTCAGACCGGTGCTGAGTTCGGAATGCAGTCTATGGACAAAACGCTGGTATCTCTTATCCATAACGGAACCATAACTTACGAAGAAGCTCGTAACTATGCCGTTGACCTCGACGAACTAGATAGGTTAATGAGAAGCTAAAATGCAGACTTTCGAATATATAGCACGCGATAGCAAAAGTGGCCAGAAGGTCAAGTCTACTGTTTCTGCTGATAGCGAACAGGCTGCCGCAAAGCTGATTCGGGACCAAGGATTGGCCCCTTTGAATATAAAGCTGGATAAAGTCGAATCAAACGGAATAAGCGGATTCTTTAACAGGATTAAAACCGCCGATAAGGTGCTATTTTCTCGACAACTTTCTACCTTGATTAATGCTGGACTTCCTTTGGTGCAAAGCCTAAGGAGTGTAGCCAGCCAGACGCAGAACAAGACCCTGCATTCGGTTATCAACCAGATTATCTCAGACGTCGAGGGCGGTACGGCTTTATCGGTAGCTTTTGGTCGACATCCTAAGGCCTTTAATAAAGTCTTTATTAGTATGGTGGCAGCCGGTGAAGCATCCGGAACACTCGACAAGGCATTAGAGCGTTTGGCAAACCAGCAAGAGAAAGACGCCGAGATACTCAGTAAGGTTAGGGGAGCTCTAATCTACCCTGCGGTTGTGATGTTCGTCATGTTCGGCGTAATCGGATTTATGGTGGTCAAGGTTCTGCCCCAAGTCGAGACTCTATATAAAGACCTTCCCGGAGCCCAGCTCCCAATCCTGACTAGAATGCTACTTGCTCTTTCCCACGCGATTATTAGCTATTGGTGGATCTTTATAATTGTCATTTTGTTCCTGGCAGTATTTACCGGACGATGGGCCAGAACGGTAGCCGGTAAGCAGGTGATTGATAAGCTCAAGATGACTATGTGGCCGGTAGGACCGTTATTTATGAAGCTCTATATGGCTCGTTTTGCTCGAACAGGTGCCACACTTGTAAGTAGTGGTGTGCCGCTGCTTCAGATGCTTCAAATTACGGGTGACGCTATCAGCAACGTTCATGTCGAAAAGTCTTTGTCGCAGGCCTCGGAAAAAGTTAAAGGTGGTAAGGCATTGTCTGAAGCCCTAGAAGGAGACCCCAACTTCCTGATTCTGGTGCCAAATATGTTAAGGATCGGAGAACAATCAGGTGCCTTAGAGTCAATGCTCGAGAAAATTGCTGACTACTACGAAAAGGAAGTCGACACCCAAATCCGCAATATATCTAGCATCATCGAGCCAGTCTTGATGGTAATACTTGGTGTTTTCGCCTTTATAATCGTCGCAGCCGTTCTTTTGCCGATCTATGGCCTCGCCGGGCAGAATATAATCAGCTAAATTGCTTGCATTTTAATCATAAGCATCATATATTTAGATCATCACAATAACGTAACTAATGTAGGGGGCATACATACATGCTACAAAATATAAAAAAACGAACAGAAGGCTTCACAATTATCGAAGTTTTGATCGTCCTAGCAATTGCTGGACTAATCATGCTTATCGTGTTCCTAGCAGTTCCAGCTTTACAGCGTAACTCTCGAAACACCGAAATTCGCAACGAAGCATCTCGCTTGGCAACAAGCGCTAACGAATTTGTTACTAACGCCAACGGTGTCGTACCGGTTGCAGCTGACGTCCCAGCAATTCAAACGTCTGCTGGCCTATCAAGGATTAGTGGCGTGACATTTGGCGCTGGAACTACAGCAGCAAGAGCTGCTCGATTGGTCGCACCTGGTACTTGTGCCGGCACAACTGCAACTGCTACAGGAGCCCAGGCTCGTCAAGTAGCCATTCAGTTCGGCCTTGAAGGTGGACAAACAGGTTGTGTCTCAATCTAGTAGATAGCAATTAGGTCACAAAAAATAGCCCCCTCGGGGGCTATTTTTTATATGCTAGTATAACTACATGATAATAGTAATGCTTGTTGTTTGGGGGCTATGCCTTGGTAGCTTTGCTAATGCTGCAGTATGGCGTCTGTATAAGCAGTCTAAGGGTCAAAAAGGTAATAAGTACTCTATCAGTCGAGGCAGATCAATGTGTACTCACTGCAAGCACCTTCTGGCTCCTAAGGACCTTGTTCCGGTATTCAGCTGGCTTTACCTAAAGGGTAAGTGCAGATATTGCCTTAAGCCAATTCAAGATAATCCTTTACCAGAGCTTATAACCCCGATTCTGTTCTTGGTGTCGTATATCTATTGGCCTCATAGCTGGGACGTTTACGGCGTATACTTGTTTGTATTTTGGCTGATTTATATCGTCGGTTTCGTGATTCTGTCATTGTACGATCTACGATGGTACCTTCTTCCCAACAAGGTAATAGTAGTTTTATCAGTACTTTTTGCCACCCAACTGCTGGGCGAGGTGCTATTTTTTGACCAGACCCCGGGATATCTTATCCGAGTTATGGGAGGTAGTTTGGTCGGAGGCGGAATATTCTGGTTAATCTTTCAGGTGTCTAAGGGTAAATGGATTGGTGGCGGGGACGTTAAATTGGGGGCGCTGCTCGGAGCCGTCTTAGTTGGACCGGTCTTTGCGGCAATGATGATCTTCTTTGCTTCGGTGATTGGAACACTTCTATCTGTACCGCTGTTATTAAACAAGAAATTAAAAGTAAACTCCAAGCTGCCGTTTGGTCCATTATTAATGACTGCAACAGTAATTGTATATTTATTCGGGCCAAGTTTATGGAGCTGGTATCTGTCGAATCTAGGGGTTTAGAGCACAAGGCTTATGCTATAATGAGCGCATGAAACGTGGGCTGGACTCTCTAGGGTTCACTATTATAGAAACGATGATTGTGTTGGCTGTATCGGCAGCTATTTTGGTGTCCGCTTTGGGGGTTGTATCGGGATCACAAAACAAGAATTTGTTCAAACAAGCCATGAACGACGTTAACGAGCAAATGACAACCGTGATCAATAATGTGGCAAATGGTTACTATCCACGAAATCAGAATCTATCTTGTACTGAGTCTATTGGCGGTACATCACTTAATATTGCCACCGGTACTGGAGACAGGGGTACGGTAAAGAACTGTATTTTCTTGGGACGGGTAGTTCAGTTCCTGGATAACGAAGATTTCTTTAGGATTTATAGCGTAGCCGGTTTAAGACAAACAGGGACTGTTGTTAAGAAAGAGGTAGAAGGCATGGCCGAAGCGAAGGCTACTACAGTGCCTAGTCCAGACGTAATACCGCTTAAAAATGGACTAACTGTCGAGGCCGCTCGAGTGGTGGGCGGGGGTAATATCGGAGCGATAGGATTCTTCACCAGTTTCGGACGGACGGCGAGTGGTCAGTTACAGTCGGGTGCTTTAGCTACGGATTTTGGTCCAATTCCTGGATCTAACTTAACCATTGATTCAGTGGTTTCTCAGGTTATTGATAGTTCAGCGGCATCCTTCCGCTCTCGATACGACACTGGCGCAACAAAAAATCCTCCAACAGGAGTTCAAGTTTGTTTTAGGAGTGGAACTACAGCAGATGAGTTTGGAATAATTCAGATAGGCGGTGGTAACAGGGTTGCGGCCAACGAGATGACGATAAGATTTGGGAGTTGTTGGTAAGTTATGGTACGCAATAATCAAACCGGTGACACTATTGTGGAAGTGCTTATTGCCATTGTTGTTGTTAGTTCAGTGCTAGTCGGTGCATTCTCCATAAGCAACCTCAGCCTCAAGCAAATTAGAATGGCCCAGGAAAGGGGAGAGGCCCAAGAAATTGCAAAGCAATCTACAGAGAACCTTAACAGCATGATTAAGTTCGACGACACGCTTTTAACTAGGACCACTCCTTTTTGTAAGAGTGCTACAACTTTTGGTGCCGTAGATGTTACTGATGTGGCCTGTTCATCTGGTAGTGAGGGAAGATACAAAACAACTATCACTAAGGATAATCCGGGTGATGTCACTGATTTTGGATTTAGAGTAAATGTTAGTTGGCCGGGTTTGACAGGTTCATTACAGGAAGTAACAATTAATTATCGAGTAAAGACTACGGACTAATGAAGAGCAATAACAATGGATTCACAATTGTAGAGTTAATGATAGCGACTACTGTATTCTCTACGGTTTTGTTGCTATGTACTTTCGGGCTTATGGAGATTGGCAAGACCTACTACAAGGGTAGTACTATCGCCCGTACACAGAACGTAGCACGTCAGATAGTAACTACACTATCGGAAGCAGTTCAATATGGATCTTCGGAGCCAACTTTCACAGGAACGCCACCAAACGAAGTTGTGGCCTCAATTCTTACGGCTTCCAATGGGGTCTTCTGTATCGGCGATTCCAGGTTTACGTACTCAAGTGCCGTTGCTAACGGTACATCAAACGGCCTAGTTATTGATAACAAGCCCCCGGGATCCTGTGTAGCATCAGCTATATCTAATGGCAAACAACTCCTAGGAACTAATATGAGGTTGACTAGATTTCAGATACTCAAAAACGGAGGCAATTACAACATAATTGTTAAAGTTACTTACGGCGACACGGACTTGATTAATCTGGTTGATGTCTCTCAGCCGGTCTATGGTAGCTGTAACGGAGGCAGGGGAAGCCAATTCTGTGCCGCTTCACAGCTAGAGACCACTGTACACAGACGACTAAGTAGTTAATAATATAAGCATAAGGTTAATATGAAGAAACTGACGAATCTACGAAACAATCAAGACGGACTGGTGGCGATCATTGTGACCATGTTAATTATGATTGTCTTAACTCTTATCGTTACTGGATTTGCCCAGCTGGCCCGTCGTGAACAAAGGGAAGCACTAGATCGCCAGTTATCAACTCAGGCATTTTATGCAGTTGAGTCAGGAATAAACGATGCCCGGAGGCTATTAAAAACCACTCCAGCACTTGTCGCTGGTGGAAACAAGGATAACTGTGCAACTACCGATTCATCATTAGATAGCGGCAGTACTTTCCAATACACCTGTCTGTTAATTACACAGCGGTTAACCAGTCTAAAGTACCAAAACGTTCAGACTAATAAATCGACTGTTGTGCCAATAAATCAAGATCTAGCCAGTGGATCTACTAATGATAAGCTAACCATATCATGGCAGAACAAAGACGGCTCCAACAACCTATATACAGGAACTGGATTCCCTCCAGCTACAACCTGGAATAGTGACTTTGTAGGAGTACTTAGGATAGATATTACAGAGGCGGATGTTTTGTCTACCAATAGTCTTACCTCTAAAACATATACCGCCTTTTTAAGGCCTAGCTCAGATATGTCGGTTCCAGGTACCACAAGCTTTACAACTGTTCCTAGCGAGCAGGGACAGGTGATCAATGCAAAGTGTAACGGTACCGGTAAAAAGTTGTGTTTTGTCACAATAGATGGCATCAGGGACACAAGCAAATATTATCTACGCATGAAATCAATCTATAACGTTGCCGATGTTGACATCTGCGGAGGCAATTTCTCTTGTAGTAACAACGTCGTACTTACTAATGCCCAGGCAGAAGTTGACGTTACCGGTAGAGCGGGCGACATTCTTAAGAGAGTTCAAGTAAGACTCCCTGTAGAAGAGCTAAGTGGAAACGAAATAACTACTCCAGAATATGCCTTAGAGAGCTCGGATAGTATCTGTAAGCTTATCTCTGTATGGCCAGGCGGTGGTAATGCTGGTGTCTGCCCTTAGTAACTAGTCAGATTTATTATGGAACTTCTCGTGGACCGATTTTAGGTGCGGGTCGGTGACGTGAGTGTATATCTGGGTCGTGGCAATATTGCTGTGTCCCAACATGCTTTGGACGCTCCTGATGTCGGCACCATTCATAAGTAGGTCAGTGGCGAAGCTGTGGCGTAGGGTGTGCGGCGACACATGTTTGGTTATACCAGCCAGTAGGGCAGTTTTTGCAACCATTCTTTGGACGCTGCGGGCTGTTAGCCTATGAAAGTTGCCGCTGGTGTCTATTTTTTTCTGACCACTGTAACGAACGAATAATGGCTTAACATTATCTTGCCTCTGACCCAGGTATTTAGTCAGCCAGTCTGCCGCTTCGGGGCTAATAAAGATCGGCCGGTCTTTTTGGCCCTTACCTCTGACAGTGAACTCTCGTCGTTTTAAGTTTATATGATCTCTATCTAATCCCACTAGCTCCGATACACGCAGGCCACTGCTAAAAAGAAGCTCTAGTATTGCTCTGTCTCGTAAGCCCATGATATTGCTGATATTACAGGCTGCAAGAAGCCGTTCTACCTCCTCTGGAGTTAAAAAGGTGACCTGTTTGCGAGTAGTTCTGGCCAATTCTACTTTATCGGCACTCAGGGCAGCTATATCTCGCTTGGCGCAATATTTAAGAAAGCTACGTAGGGCAATTAGGTGATAGTTCTGAGTTGTCTTTTGGAGCTCGTCGCTCGTATTGGTCCCCAAACGGTTCAGCCATAGACGCCATTTTCTTACCAGCTCCGGAGTTACGTCGGAGACTTGTATCTCTCCAGCGTAATCAGTTAAACGAGTTAGGTAGTGATCGTAGTTAGCAATGGTCTTTTGGGAACGATTCTGTTCAATCTCTAGGTACTCTAGGAAATCGGTTTTTACTTTACTAAGTAGCATAGACATTACTATATATAGGCTGCTCCTGGTAGTCGAGTAGATACGCTCATGACAAACGCCTCCCAATCTGTTAAAATAAGCTAAAAGTAAAAAAGGAAATACATGGAACGAACCCTCATTATTCTAAAACCAGATGCAGTACAAAGGGGCATAACGGGCGAGATTATTTCTCGATTTGAACGAGCTGGACTCAAGATAATCGGTACAAAAATGCTTCAACCCGACTATGACCACTTTTACAAGCACTACGAGGGTATAAGTAAAATGGTTTCCAGGCGAGGCGAGAAGCCATTTCAGCTTACTCTAGAGATGATGCAAAGCGGACCGGTAATCGCGTATGTCCTTGAGGGGCTAAGTGCTGTTTCGTTAGTACGTAAGATGGTTGGAGATACTGAGCCTCAAAAAGCACTCCCCGGTACAATACGTGGCGATTATGCCCATATGGGATTTGCTCATGCTGACGAGCGAGAAGTAGGGGTGCCGAATCTTATCCATGCCTCAGGTGATCCTGGCGAAGCAGAACAGGAAATTGCTCACTGGTTTAGCGAGGCTGAACTCTTTGAATACCAGACTGTTCACGAAGGCTTAACTCTAGCTACAAAACCAAAGTCGAAGAAATAAAAAAGCCGGCCATATAGGCCGGCGCTTTTATTGGTATCCCCAAACGGATTCGAACCGCTATCTACTCCTTAGGACGGAGGTATTCTATCCATTGAACTATGGGGACAGGGATGTGACTAGTATACAGTACATTTGGAGCTGTACACCACTTCTTATAACTAGGGTATAATACGCTTATGGCTCAAAAACAAACATCTAAAAAGAGGTTTGAAGACCAGTTTGATGACGAAGAAGTGCTTTTTGTCTTTCGTAAACACCCGATTGTAATGCGTAAGGGGCTAGTTCTGGCTTGTCTGGGGCCGCTTATTGGTATTATCCCGGCTGCCGTTAGGCCGACACTTGGCTTTGGATACTTCTTTGGGGGTCTATTTGCTGGCTTTGTCCTTGGGTTCTTGTTTATCCTTCCATCTTGGATCGCCTGGTACTACAGTGTCTTTATAATTACCGACCAACGATTTATTCAAATAACTCAGAGGGGGTTATTCCACCGAAGTGTAGTCGATCTTGGATTATCTAAGATCCAGTCTACTAATTACGAGGTAAGAGGAATACAGGCAACTCTGCTTAGTTTTGGTACAATAGTAATACAGACTTACATGGGTGATATGGTTATCCATGAAGTTCATCATCCAGCTAGGGTAATCAAGAAGATGTCTAACATCCTTCGAGAGCAGGGTATAATTGCCGAGGATATGACCGAAGATCAAGTAGAACAGCAAAAGGGTGAGAAATGAAGAAATACGTACAAAAACTCAAGGACCGCAAAGAAGCCAAAGCTAAGAGGTCAGAAGTTGCCCTAGTAGAGGCATCCAACCCAAAGATAACCAACGAGACTGTGGCCGAGCACCGCGAAGAAGTACTGTCCAGTGCCCGTAAGTACATTTATCCATTGCAGCATTCTAAGCATAAGATAGTGGTTATTACTACGACCTTATTTATCGTTACATTGGTAGCATTTGTTAGTTACACTACACTGTCGCTATATAAACTAAAGTCTAACTCATCATTTCTGTATGGTGTTACTAAGGTCTTTCCGTTTCCGGTGGCAAAAGCCGGTGGTAATTTTGTAGCCTACGAAAATTACCTGTTTGAGCTACGCCATTATATTCACTACTATCGTAACCAACAAAAGTTAGACTTTGATTCAGAGTCAGGGCGACAACAACTTGCCGAATTCAAGAAGAGAGCTCTAGATAAAGTGGTCAACGATGCCTATGTAAAGCAACTTGCTAAGCAAAATAACGTTACTGTCAGTAATCAAGAGGTACAAGCCGAGATAAAGATAGTGCGCGACCAGAACAGGCTCGGCGGTAGTGACAAAGTGTTTGAAGATGTACTAAAAGAGTACTGGGGTTGGTCTGTTACGGACTTCGAAAGAAGCCTTCAGCAACAACTCTTAGCCCAAAAACTGCTACCAATATTGGATAAAGAGCTAGTTGCTAAGGCTCAGGCCGCCAAATCTGAGCTAGATAACAAAGCCGACTTTGCTAAGGTTGCTCAAAAATACTCGGACGATACAATAACCAAAGATAACGGTGGAGAGATCGACGGCGAGATAGACCGTTCCAATAGAGAAATAGCAGCTCAAACTGTCTCGACATTGTTTAGTCTTAAGCCAGGGCAGTACTCTACGGTCATTAATACCGGATACAGCCTAGAGATAGTAAAGAGTCTAGATAAGCAGGGCGACAAGGCTCGTGCCGCGCATATTGTATTCAACTTCAAAGACATAGACGCCTATCTAAATGACTTCAAAGATCAGAAAAAAGCTAGTCTATATATCAAGCTCTAATCTGTTAGAGCTGAGTAAATTTATTGTTCAAAACTCATCCCGAAGTCGGGATTAATACCATCGGACTCTATAATTTCTTCAGGAAGTTCACGGACTTGATCAAGCATCTCAACGTTGATATTTTTAACATAACTTCTGTCTTTTTCCTGCGAAGTAATCCTTAAATATTCATATAGATTTTCGTTTGTTAAGGGCACATACCCATCCTCAACAAGCTGCACGGCAAGGGGGTTGTCGTTTGAAACACCCGAACTAAAGTTTGGTGATCCTGCCCACTGCAGTGTTCCGTCTTCACCTAGGAATTGCCCGAAAGTAACGTCAGCCAAGAATTTTTCACCGTCAATGGTTAGGAGGTTAAATCCATGCTGGAATGCTTCTGGGTATCTATTGCCCGAAGCCAGGGAATGTAAATCCAGAAGTTGAACCTTCTTGCTAACTGCATCAAAACCATCACGTTGACTTTGGTCATTTAATACATATCCAAGGATATCTGGCCCTAAGTTACAATCTCCCCACATTCTGGTGGATCTGCTATCGGAATTACCTCTGGCAACCCAGCCTCTTTCAAATCGCTCGATCACATTTTCAAGTCTTGCGCTAGGTGTTGGTTCCTGTTCTAGGCCGTCAATCATTGCTCTGGCAAACATCTTGGCATGTTCTTCCGGTAATCTAGCTGTAGGGTCGGTAATATAGGACTGTTGCTCGGTCATTTCTGGCTACTTTTTCGGTTAGCGATAAAAGTGATCACTGTTGCTGCAGCTATCCAGTTAGGCACTATGAATAGAACTGCTTCACCGGGCGATGATGTTGTATTCATGCCAAGTATCATTGCAAACACTACGTACCCTACAAATATTGCGTAGACAACATAGCCCGCCTTACTAGAGGGGAGGAAACTGCCACGAACCGGCCTAAACCACGTAACTTTTGTTTTTCTTGCCATGCCTAAATTATAGCATTAGTAAATTGGCGGGCTTGGAGGCTGTTTTCTGAAAGCTTTAAAAATCTGGCTTAGGCTTTGGTTCGTGCCATACCGTCGAATGAACGTATGAGGTAGCTGCGGGGAGTGGTACTCCAACCGTGCCGTACTTTAGAGATTTGGACTATACGCTCACAAGAGATTTGCTTAGTACAACGTCTTCGCCCGCACCCAGCCCGTAAAGGTCTGCTACTTCCTGGATCTCGTACCCATGATTGATTAAAAATGCGACCATGTCGGTGTTCGTAACTTTTGTGTCGACCAGAACAGTTTCAACTCCAGGGAAGTCGGCCATTGCTTCAATCTCGGTGTTTCTAAGTAAAAAGCTTCCAACCAAGCGGCCCTGGCCTTCTGGCACTACTGATAAGTTGCGGATCTCTAGCACATTTGATCTTTCAGGGTGCCGCTGAAAGATTGCCGCACCAACTGGTACGCCATTGTACTGAGCGAGTAGTGCGCGCTTCACCTCATCCTCTAATTGCCCTATGGTCTTATCTATCCATTCGCTGTGAGCAGGGTAGTCAGCTTCTGTTGGGATCCAGAGTCTAGGACTACGTAGTAAGGTGACGACTTCATCGATCTCGCATGAGGATAACTCATTAGTGAATCTAAAGTCTGCCATTGAAACAAAAAATACCATAAAAATGGTATTTTGTATACTTTGCGGGCCGTAACTTTAGCTCACAAGCTTTTGTGTCAGTGTGACAGGGACAGGTTCTACTACATTACGCCTAATACTAAGACAAGCGGCACTTCCTACTGTAAAATTCCTGCAAATGTATGGTCTATCTTCGTATTCATCACAAAATCCGTCAGTAGTTAGGAATGCACAATCACCATTCATCTTATATAGTCCTTGCCCTGGTCGCATTGTAAGTGCGGATTCAGCCACACCAAGCCAGAACGCTTTCTCTAAGTCATTTTCAGCATCCACTGACAATTGCTTTATACCGTCAGTATTCTTTGACCAGCAAAAGAGCTCTTCTTCATCAGGCTCAATAGTAGGCTCAAGAACCAGTGTTTGCATAGGCGGCAGGATTCGTAGTAATTCGGCTCCAGCCTCCCTTAATCTGATTGCTTCATCAGCGTAAAGAGCAAGTCTTACGTTTGAACAGCAGGCACCCATACATCTTTCGGGATTAAACTCAGTCATAAAGCAAAAAATACCATAAAAATGGTATTTTGTCTACTTTGCGGGCCGTAACTTTAGTTATCTGGAACAATTTTTATTGCTCGGCAGGTGTTGCCGAGAGCTGTTGCATGAGCTCTACCGTTGCGGCGAGTTCAGGGGTGGGACCAGCGATAGGTTTTGTTACATAGTGGGTTTCTGCGAAGAAACCGCTTTCTGTCTCTGTATCTGGCTGAGTAGGTAAGGATTCTGGGTTGATTGATAGAGAAGTTTTACCCTCATAAGTATAGCTATGGATTACACCAGGAGGCACGACTCCATGGAGAAAAGTAACAGGTGCAGGAGATCGTCTAAAAGCAATGCCCCTAAAGTAGCGTGGGAGAGCGCCAGAGTTTATCGCATCAGTTGCCGCTTCGCTTATTTCGTCGGGCGTTAGACCTCTTTGCTCAGCTTCTGTTGCAAAATTGTTCATTTGTTGTCGTGCTTCATCTAGAAGAGAGTAGGCCGTATTATGAAGAGTGGGTGTATATTCAGTTGGTGAATTAGGCTTAGCATCCAACGGTTCTGCTATTGGTTCGGTAGCAGGTGCGGGGTTTCTATTCTTTCGAAGGAACATAAAAAAATATTACCATAAAAATAGTATTTTGTCTAGTGGCGGGCCCGACCGGATAGCCACACATCTATGCCAGTGCTCGGAATAAATTCCTGCGCTCTGGCTTGATGACCGAACTGGCGATCTCATTCACTTCGTTCATGGATCGCCTCGTTTGTATCGTTGGGCAGCTATGAAAAAGAGCCATCACATGGATGACTCATTTTCACTGGCGGGCCCGACCGGATTCGAACCGGCGATCTCCTCCGTGACAGGGAGGCGTGTTAGGCCAGCTACACCACGGGCCCGCATCGATACTTAAAAGTAACAGATGATAGTCTAACAATTTAAGGTGTAAATAGCAAGAAATATAATTCTTAAATATTACTTAAATAATTGATTATATTGCTATAGGTACATCATAATTTAACTATGGTCACACTCAGAAAACTATTTCCTAACTGCTTGGTTTGTGATGCGATGTTACCCAGAAGGAGCTACAAGTATTGTTCAAATAAGTGTCAAGCAGACTTTCAGTACGAAAAATACATACATGATTGGAAGTGTGGCAAGGTATCAGGCCTGCAAGCAAGGTTGGGAATAGTCTCTCGGCATGTAAAACGTTATTTAAGGAGTAAATACCATAACAGATGTTGCATTTGTGGGTGGGCTGAGGTTAATATTGTTACACGTACTGTACCGCTGGTAGCAGATCATATTGACGGTAATTGGCAAAACAACAAAGAAGCAAATCTAAGGCTTATTTGCCCTAATTGTGACTCGCTTTCGGCAACTTATGCGGCACTTAACAGGGGAAAGGGTAGAATAGGTCGAAGGGTTAGCAACAGGGTTAATGTTGCAAGAAGTAATGCAAACAAAGTTGCCGGGGTAACTCAGTTGGTAGAGTAGCTGTTTCGTAAATAGCAAGTCGTGGGTTCGAGTCCCATCTCCGGCTCCAAATTATCTTAAGCGAGTATCGTATAACGGCTATTATGTATCCTTCCCAAGGATGAGACGAGGGTTCGACTCCCTCTACTCGCACCAAATAGGCTATAATAAATACAAATGCAATTATCACAGAAATACTTACATGACCGAGTTATTCTATTACTTCTTAGTTTCAATACATTTCTAACATTAATTGGTTCTGTACTTATCTTTTTACAACTTGGTAGTGGCCAGAGTGGCAGGGTGATTGTAGCTTATCGTCCTAACTTAGGGATTAACTCCTATACACCCGGAAAGTCATCTGATTTCTTGGCATTTGCGTTGTTTCTATTTGTAACATTGGGATTAAACATCGCTTTAAGTGCACGAATCTACAGCAAGCACCGAAGTTATGCCCTCACAGTTCTCGGACTGGGTTCCTTGGTGGCAGTCGTTACCATTATTGTCAGTAATGCACTTCTGATCTTAGGATAATCATGAAAACTACAGATATAGAGATACCTTACGAAGCTGACAGGGGCAGACGATATCGATTTTTCGAGATGCTGCCAGGCATTATGACCTGGTCCATCCTCGTGTTGCCATTTATTGTTAGTATTTTTGCACCAGAAGTGGTCATCGTATTCACTATATTCTACATTTTACTGTGGCTAGTTAAATCTATCGGTATGTTGGTTCGCAATGCACAGGGAATTAAGCAGATGAACAAGTTCTCAAAGATGAATTGGGCAGAGCTTAATGATGATTTACAGAGGGGAGTCATCCCCGAAGGCAGGGGTGCACCAAGCTGGCATGCAGAAAGCCTGGCAAGGCTAAAAGATATCAAGCCTGACGACATTATTCACGCAGTGTTTATTGCAGCATATAACGAAACAAAAGAAGTTCTTGAACCGACAATTCAGTCTGTTATTGACTCCAATTATGATATGAAGAAGGTGATTCTAGTACTGGCTTACGAAGGCCGGGACGGAGCCCAGGCCGAGAAGCCAATGCTAGAGCTCTCCAAAAAGTACGGCGATAAGTTTGCCCATATCTTAGTTGCAAAACACCCTTTTAACCCCAAGGAAGTTAGGGGCAAGGGCGGAAACATTACCTATGCTGCCCGACAACTCGAAACATATCTCAAGCGGGAAAAGATTGACCCTATGAAGGTCATAGTTACGACTCTTGATTCCGACAACCGGCCACATAAAGAGTATTTTGGGGCTTTAACCTATCTTTACTGTGTCTGCCCAGATCCGTTGCACTCTTCTTTCCAGCCGGTCATTATTTATACTCAAAATATTTGGGACGTCCCAGCACCGATGAGGGTTATTGCCACTGGTAACTCATTCTGGAACATTACTTTGTCTATGCGACAGCATATGATCCGTAATTTTAGCTCTCATGCCCAGAGTATGCAGGCCTTAATTGATACGGACTATTGGAGTGTCAGAACTGTTGTAGAGGATGGTCACCACTTCTGGCGTACTTATTTCCGCTACGACGGTAATCACGAGGTTTATCCTTTATTTGTACCAATCAATCAGGATGCTGTTTTTTCCTCTAGCTATATAAAGACTCTAAAGATGCAGTTTGTGCAATTGCGTCGCTGGGCTTGGGGGGCGTCAGACATTGCATATGTCGTCGACAAGGGTTTCTTTACTCCCAATAAGGTGCCCAAGAAAGACTTAATAATGAAGTTGGCTCGACTTTGGGAGGGCCACATCAGTTGGTCTACAGCGCCGCTGATACTTATGTTTATAGGCTTTATACCTTCTTTAGTAAATCCTCGAGATTATGCTTCGGCTCAATTACCGGTGCTGATTAGCCAAATACAGCGCTTTGCAATGGTGGGCATTTTAGCTACCTTGTTCCTTAGTCTAAAAATGCTGCCACCTAAGCCGGAACGCTACAAACGGCATCGAAACATATTCATGGTCTTACAATGGGTACTATTGCCGTTCACAACCATAATATATAACTCTTTCTCTGCAATTAACGCTCAAACAAGATTAATGTTTGGTAAATACTTAGACAAGTTTGACGTTACCGACAAGGCAATTAAGACCGACGACAACAAGACCGTTATCTAGTCCGTCTTCTATTGAGGGCTTTATATTGAACGCCAGCGACTTTATCAAATCTATTTAACGTCTCGGTTGTGGTCTTTACGATCGTTGCGGTTGTAGTAGTACTGTCCAGTAACTTCTTCATTAGTTTGGCAGTCACCGTGTCGGTTAGTCCTCTGGCATCCTCAACAGGATTTACACGGTGTTTACAACATTCGTAGATGCTCAGGAAGAGGCTATCAGAACTAAACTTGGTTGTGCGACCTTGGGAATCAGCTACTAACAGGGCCTTAGACAGGTCTATGGTCTCTGTAGTTGTGGTCGTTTGGGCACAGTTTAAGCACTGACGCCGTCGCCAGGTAGTATTTGTCTTCTTTTGGTGACGGGAGTTAAAGACTAATGTTTTAGAACCACAAAATATGCATAACATGACTACATATTGTCATATGGCAATAAATAATGCTAGTGGATAAACTATATAAAGCTGTGGGAAAGACATACTAAAGAGCACATCAGAGGGGATATGCTTCAAAAACACGTTAAGAAAGACTAATCTTCGCTAACGTATCTTCGGGTTCGTCGTATTCGACTAATTTGCTTCGAAGAAGCTAGTTCCTCATAGAAAAGCTTAAAGCTCTCCAGAGAACTTTTTTTGCTGGTACTCAACCAAACACCTCATTAACACGCTTATGTTAACATAAATAGTATCAAAAGTCAATGTATGATCAATTACTCACGGTGTTATTCAGTTGTAAATTTTGTTAACGTCAACTATATAATGTCGCCAGGTTCAACCATGACAGTAGAGGGGTCTCTTTGTCCGGCGGCTAACTGGGTCGCAGTAGTGAGCCTGTCCATTTGAACTTCTTGGGTAGCCTGTGTCTCAAGGGTACTTATCTGAGCTTGAGCACGGTTCGCATTAACTACATTAATTATTCCTACGGCTGCATACAACCCAGCGATAGCAAGCCGTGATGGCGTAACATTATCTGTAGGGACTCTTAAGTTTTCCCATGGTAGATTTTGTAGCACTGTTGAGTTGTAGAATCTGGATATGCTTGCTTCAGTAAAGGCATCAACTACCGCGCCAGCTGAAGTGAGTGTAGCGACCGATGTGGCTGCTCTTGAGCGCCTAAGGCTGCGCTGAATTCTCGGAATACGAGATTCATACTCAGCTTCTTGATAAATACTGCGATTTGTTCTGGCCATATACCAACATAATAACATAAATACGCATATATGTCTATAGTATTTACTAACATACATATTGCTTTTATCTCTGTTATCGGCTATCATCTCTAGGTGTTTAGGGACGGGCGATTAGCTCATTTGGCTAGAGCGCCACATTGACGTTGTGGAGGTGAGAGGTTCGAATCCTCTATCGCCCACCAGAAACACTTAGATCTACGTATGTAGATCTTTTTATTTATCAGAAATATCTGTTCAGCTAACAAGACACACTGTTTATATTTACACCAGAAATGATATAAAACAGGGAATAGTTTTCCCCAGTGGATAATGTAAAAAAAGCGACACTAATGTACTAGCCATATAATACTAACCTTGTTATGATGGTTGGAGTGAAGTTTTGAGATTAGTTTTTTTGAGAGAAAACAGTTTCGACAAAGCGGTTGAATGACATGCGAAATCATTTAACCGCTTTTTTAGTCCCCAACAGCGCTGCTTATAGGGGTGTGATATAATACCAAAAGCGTTGAAGCGGCCTAACCACCCGTCGAGCAAGCCTAAGTCATGGTAAGAGCAAGGCTATAAATAAGTGCTTACAACAGTCAATGTCGAGGTGGAACCTCCGTTATCACACAAGAACGGACCGAGACGCGTGCAAATTTAAGTATGTTTTTGCGAGGATACTTAAAAGCAGGCGTCTTTTTATATATAAAGGAGAAAACATGGCTCAAGACAACCAAGACAAACTACATCCAATGCGACATTCTTTGGCGCATATCATGGCTACAGCCGTAACTGCTCTTTGGCCGGAGGCTAAACTAGGAGTCGGTCCTGTGGTAGAGAATGGCTTTTATTACGATATCGATCTCGGTGATACCACTATTTCAGAGGATGACTTTAGCAAGATAGAGAAGAAGATGCGCGGTATCATTGCTCAAGATCAGGCCTTTATACGTTCCGAAAAGGGAATAGACGAGGCCATCGCCTGGGCAAAGGAAGCCAAGCAGCCCTACAAAGAAGAACTTCTGAATGATCTCAAGCGAGCCGGTACCACCGTAGCCAAAGATCTTGATGCCGAAGAGCTTGGAACAATCACCGAAGGTGACTCTCGGGTAGACAATGTCTCGTTTTATACCAATGGCGACTTCACCGACCTCTGTCGAGGCCCACATGTCGAGTCGACAGGTAAAGTGGGCGCCTTTAAGTTAATGCGCATCGCCGGAGCCTACTGGCGCGGTAAAGAAACAAACCCTCAGATGCAGCGACTTTATGGCGTAGCCTTCGAGACCCAAGAAGAACTCGATCATTATCTAGAAATGCTAGAAGAGGCTAAAGCTCGTGATCACCGAAAGCTTGGCAAAGAACTAGAACTTTTCTTTTTCCACGAGACCGCACTTGGAATGGCTTATTGGTTACCAAATGGAGTAGTTCTATATAATAAGCTAGTTGATTTCTGGCGCGAAGAACATCGTAACAGAGGTTACCAAGAGATTGTATCGCCAATACTAAATAAGAAAGATCTTTATCAGACATCCGGTCACTTTGACCATTACTGGGATGATATGTTCACTTCTACGAATGATGAAGGTGAAGAGTATGGCATAAAGGCTATGAACTGCCCAAATGCCATGGTTGTGTTTAAACATGGTCAACGTTCTTATAGAGATCTTCCACTGAGATTTTCAGATACCGACCCGCTTCATCGTAACGAAATGTCAGGTTCGCTAAATGGCCTTCTTAGGATTCGTCAATTTAGACAAGACGATGCGCATATCTTTGTAACAGAAGATCAGATAAAAGAAGAATATGAAAAGATTTTTGAAATAACTGAGCGGTTCTATGAAATTTTTGGCTTAGACTATTCCTTCAGACTGGGCACACGACCAGAGAAGTTCATGGGAGATCCGAAGCTATGGGATAGCGCTGAGTCTACATTAAAGCAAATACTAGAAGAAAGTGGCAAAGACTTCTTTATCGAAGAAGGTGACGGTGCATTCTATGGTCCCAAGATTGATATTCTAATGAAGGATAGCCTTGGTCGTCCATGGCAGATGGGAACACTACAGCTAGATTTCCAACAACCAATTAGATTTGATCTTAAATATACAGACGAAGATGGAACAGAGAAAACACCTATCGCAATACACCGTGTAATCTACGGTTCATTGGAAAGATTCATTGGTATCTTAATTGAGCATGTTGGAGGATGGTTCCCATTCTGGCTAGCTCCAGAACAAGTAAGGATTTTGACTATCAATGACCAAATGGGTGACTACGTTAGTAAGATCACAGACATTCTAGGGTCGGTCGTCTTAATGAAGCCTGTTAAATATAACGAGATTCGCTACACCGTAGATGAACGCAATGAATCACTAGGTAAGAAAATTCGTGATGCTGCAGGAATGAAGATACCTGTGACCCTGATTGTTGGGCCAAAAGATGCAGAAGCTTTAGAGGTAAGTGTTCGATTGCAGGATGGGGAGCAAAAGGTTAAGTTAAGTGATCTCAAGGAATTCCTAGAGAATCTATAATGAGCCGGGTCGATCCAGACTTTAACGACAGAGTTTATGCCCTGGTTGCAACTATACCTGAGCTTAAGGTCATGACATATGGGCAGATAGCCGCCGCAAGTGGAGCGGCTTGGGCAGCTTGGGAAGTAGGGCAAATTGCACATACTGGCCCACCCGATCTACCATGGCAAAGAGTGGTCAATAAGCAAGGTGGATTAGCTAGTGGCTATCCAGGCGGGAAAGCAGGCCATAGGCAGGTACTAGAGAATGAGGGATTCGAGGTGTCCGAAGATTACTCAATAGATATTGAGAGGTATTTATGGCAACCATAACTAAACCACTGATTGTAATTGTCGGCCAAACGGCCAGTGGCAAAACGGCCCTGGCCGTAGATTTGGCGCTGCGATTCGATGGCGAGGTCATCTGCGCCGACTCCCGGACCGTATATAAAGGCATGAATATTGGCACTGCCAAGCCAAGACTGCCAGAAATGAAGGGGGTGCCTCATCATTTATTAGATATCATCGATCCGGACCAAGCATTTAATGTTTCTGATTTTAAGCGATTAGCCGACAGGGCAATCACTGATATTCAAGGTCGTGGCAAATTGCCAATTCTGGTAGGCGGTAGTGGTCTTTATATTAACTCGGTTATCTATAATTATGATTTTGCCGACTCAAAAGGGCCGAGGGACGAACTTAATCCTAGGCATTTGGCTGGCGATCTACCAAAACCAGAACAGCGGATTAGACCAAATACATTGGTTCTGGGGATCGATATTGAACCGGATATTTTAAAGACTAGAATTATAAAACGAGTAGAAGATTCTATCGATCAAGGACTGATTGATGAAGCAGCAATGTTGAGTCAGAAGTATGGTTGGGATATCCCATCAATGCAGTCACCAGCCTACAAAGGCATAAAAGAATATATCGATGGAACACTAACATTGGATGAAGCAGTCGACAAAAACGTGCTTTACGACTCCCGGTTGGCCAAAAAACAGCGAACTTGGTTTAGACGAAATAATAGTATTCAGTGGATGGCCGACCCCAGTGAATCTGTTGAGATTGTAACAACGTTCTTGAACACTCCATAGTTTAAAGTCGCTGAACAAATATCCGAAAGACTGATACAATGGACGTATGGTTGAACAATTGTTTGGATCTAAAACTAGGGTAAAATTACTTAAGCTTTTTTACAGTAATCCTAACCGCTCGTTCTATGTTAGAGAAATAACTCGCAAAATTGACGAGCAGATTAACTCTGTCCGGCGAGAGTTGGCGAACCTTCTTAGTGTAGGCATCATATCTTCAGACGACGCCAGCAACCGACTTTATTATGAAGTTAATCAGGACTACGAATATTTTGCGCCACTTACCGAGATATTTGGAGGAGGCGTTGTCCCATCAAAGAAGAAGACTAAGGCTGACAGCAGCGAGAAGATTAAAGATGAAGTATTGCCTAAAGCTACTGTTAGTAACCCAGTTGTCGACGCGCTAAAGGTTTTAGGCAATGTCGAGCTGGCTCTTTATACTGGGCAATTTACCCGCGACGAATCTAGCGGCATAGATTTTCTACTAGTTGGCGATATCAACCATACCCAAGTAGATAAGTACGTAGCCGAACTAGAGAAGAAAGAGGGCAAAGAAATACGCTATACTGTTATGACGCTTGACGATTTTAAATACCGACAACAGGTAAAAGATCGTTTTATAAGTACAGTTATGACTGCAAAAGTTCAGATACTAGTCGACAAGCACAATATTTTTGAAAGTTAATGAAGAGGGAGAAATAATGGAATTACAGTTTTTTGGAGCTAACTGCTTAAGGATTGCATCAAAGAAGGCAGTCGTAGTAATAGACGATAACCTAGCTGAGTTGGGCGGTAAGTCTATAACCAAATCGGGCGATGTTCGTCTTTTTAGCGGTAAGGCGCCAGAAGGTAAGATTGAAGGATGCTTTACGCTTGATCAGCCGGGTGAGTATGAGGTAGCCGATATATCGATCACCGGTATAGCTGCCCAGGCGCATATCGATGAGCCAGGTACCGCAAACGCTACTATGTACAAACTAGAAGCCGATGACATACGATTGGCCGTAGTAGGCAATATAGATCCTAAGCTTTCAGAGGCTCAGTTAGAGAAACTTGGTGTCATAGACGTTTTGGTAGTTCCAGTAGGTGGTAGTGGATTCACCTTGGATGCAGTAGGTGCTCAACAGGTTATAAAGGCTATCGAACCTAAGCTGATCATCCCTGTTTACTACTCCGACAATAAGCTTAACTTCCCAGTTCCTGCAGTTAGCCTCGCAGACGCCCTAAAAGAACTAGCTATGGAGCCTAAAGAAACAGTCTCCAAACTAAAGATTAAAGCGGCCGATCTTCTTAGCGATCAACCACAATTGATCGTATTACAGAACTCCTGAGTTCTATATGGATTTATCTCCAGAACAAGAAAAACCGCCTACACCTGGACCTTTTGGTAGCCTGATTGAAGCGCTTGTTACACAAGGCATAGAAAGCTTACACCTGGATGACAGGCTGGGAGACGCTCAGATTAGGGGTGGAGTAGAGGGTTTTGAATTATGTCTTGAGATGTTAGACGGTGACCTTATAGATTTCGAAGCTAAGTTACTAGAACTGAATATTCAACAAAGAGACGCAAAACTAGCTCTTAGGCAGGGTGTATTGTCTGAGGATGAATACTGGCAGATTCGATACCGTACCGTAGAGGTTGAGTACTGTTATGAGGTACTTCGAGCGGCATATTATGCAAAATATAATCGCCTCCCTGATGATCAAAGAGGCGATGTGTCTGGACGAGCCTTAATTAGGTACTCGGATATTATTACAAGAAACTAGGCTAGAAGGCCTTTTTTCTTTAGCGTACGAATAGCTTGGGTGCTGATTCTTAGCTTTACCTTCTTGCCATCGACTGTAACAGTCTTAACTTGTAGGTTAGGCTTCCAAACTTTCTTGGTGTGACGCTGGGAGAAGCTGACATTGCTGCCGTATTGCTTTCCTTTGCCGGTGAGTTGGCATATCTGCATAACTTTTTCCTGTCTTAATTAATCTTGGATTCAAAGTGTTATTGTAGTTGTTTTACCCCTGAAAGTCAACACCTGATCCCAGTCCTTATTTGCTATAATAAGGTGATGTTTTCAGACTTAAGTGCCACTCAACTGCTAATCGTATTTATATCGATTATATTATCGATGGCAATTCACGAAGCGCTACATGCTTTTACTTCTCATTGGCTAGGGGATACGACGGCCAAAGACATGGGGCGGCTCACCTTAAATCCCTTAAAGCATATCGATGTAATAACTACTGTCTTGCTACCGATGATTCTAATACTGGTCGGGGCGCCACCGTTCTTTATTGCTAAGCCGGTTCCATTTAATCCGGAGAGGGTAAAGTACGAAGAGTTTGGTGCGGCGCTGATTGGAATAGCTGGCCCACTTACAAACTTTGCATTGGCTGCCATAGTAGCACTTGGAGTTAGGGTAGGCGGTGTGGCTGTGGGAACTGATTTGTATATGGTCTGTACTACTTTTATTGCCGTTAACCTTGGTATGTTTGTCTTTAACATGATTCCATTCCCGCCATTAGACGGTTCAAGGCTGCTTTATGCTTTTGCCCCAGAACCAGTTCAGAAAGTAATGTACCTGATAGAGGCTGGCGGTATAACTAGTATTCTTATCTTTATGTTCCTAGTTTATCCATTATTTGGCGATACTATCCGAGATATTATTAATAGCCTATACCTATTCTTGCTCCGGTAGCTTGGTGCTATAATAAAAGTGGTTAGAGCCAACAATATGATAATCTGAATATTTATCATACGGGATTCCAATATTTGACCAAGCTGCGGCAAGGTCGTGCGGAAACCCACCTGGGATTCATTCCAGGTTGTCATGTTGGAGCTAACCAACAAAAACACCTCTGAACTGAGGTGTTTTTCTTTTCCCCAACAGGGGTATGTACTATACTAACAATCATTGTCAGGGTGTAGCTTAGTTGGTAAAGCGCTGGGCTGGGGGTCCAGAGACCGGAGGTTCAAGTCCTCTCACCCTGACCATTTATATATGAATACTTTTGAAACAATTGCAGTTATATCTGCCTATAACGAACAAAATACTATTGGACCTGTTGTGGGTGCTGCATTGCATGCTCGGGAAATCGATGCAGTTATTCTAGTCGATGATGGATCTACTGACTTTACGACAGAAGTAGCTGATTGTGCAGCAGGGCCTCAATACACACTTCCGAAACCATTTATTTTTGAAAGACACGTTGCTAATAGGGGCAAGGCGGAAGCGATGCTTACCGGCGCGACTATTGCTCGAGACCTAGGGGGTTCGGCGCTATCCACTTTAGTTTTTTTGGACGCCGACTTATCGCCACTATGGTCACGTCAAACGGTAGATAATCAAAAATTAATAACAAAGGCTGTAAGCGTGTTTCATCACCCCACTGAAGTGGAGACCCACAACGAAGGTGAATTTATTGAGATACTCTCCAATAGGATAAACCAGTTAACTGCCCCAGTGAAAAGATCTGAGATGCTCATGACGATTGCTATGCTTCAAAGGAATATAGTTGTCGACTATTGTAGAGTAAGGTTGAATTGGGGTGCTTTGGGCGGAAATAGAGCTGTATCAGCATCAATATTTGAGGATATGGTTAGGACATGTGCTGAAGATAGTATTAGCCTCTCGGGATGGGAAATTGAAGCAGCCCTAAATACCTATACAAGGAAGCGCAAAGGAGTAGATGGACAAAAGTTAAACCAACATATAGGTAAATTTCTCTGGGATGATGTTGTGAATGTTGGCAGCCGATCCAAAGAACGTTCATTTACGCGAGGAATAATGAGAATGAGTACAATACACTCTAGAGCGTTACTCGGTTTTGCTAAATTTGCCGTTAAGTTTTGATCTAATAATTTAGTGATATTATGGTATAATACTTATGTTAGATTATCGACTAGTCGCCTGAGGTTTACCTCAGGAGGAAAGTCCGGGCAGCATAGGGAAGGACAGTTGCTAACGGCAACCGAGGGAAACCTTAGGGAAAGTGCCACAGAAACGAAACCGCCTGAGTTTACTCAGGTAAGGGTGAAACGAGCGAGGTAAGAGCTCGCAGTTCCCATAGGTGACTATGGGAAGAGGTAAACCCTGTCTGCTGCAAGGAGATATGTCCCATTCAAGCGTCCCGCTGGGGCTTGTCATATACCCGCTCGATCCTACGAGCAATTGTAGGGCTAGATAGATGACTAGATAGAACAGAACCCGGCTTACGGATAATCTGACACTAAAAAACCACTCTTTCGAGTGGTTTTTTAGTTGGAGTAACGGAATGCTTATTTCTGTGAAGCTTTTACTACTGCTTCGAAAGCAGCCGGCTCGTTAACAGCTAGTTCACTTAGGATCTTTCGGTCTATAGCGATATTAGCGGTTTTAAGGGCAGCGATGAAGCGACTGTAAGTTGTTCCGTGGATACGAGCTGCAGCGTTGATGCGTGCGTTCCAAAGTGCTCGGAAAGTTCGCTTCTTGTTGCGTCGGTCACGGTAAGCAAACTGAAGGCCCTTGGTGATAGCTTGTCGTCCACGCTTGATGCTTGAACGGTTACCACGGGTCATTCCCTTGGTTGCTTTACGGATTTTCTGGTGTCTGGCGTGGCTGGTTACGCCTCTTTTTACGCGCATACTAAACTCCTGCCATTCGCTTAATTGTCTTCTTAGCTTTGCCGTTAATTGGCTCTAGACCGGCAAGGCCTCGCTTACGGGCAGCACTTTTCTTCTGTAAGAAGTGACTGGCCATCGAGTGGCGTCGTAAGACTTTTCCGTTCTTGGTGATGCGAACGCGGTCTTTTGTACCGCTATGCGTCTTTAGTTTTGGCATTATTGTTACTCCTAATAACGAAACTTAACTGTTTTCCTGCGAGCTGTGGAGCTTGATCGACGGCGATCTTATCGTCAAAACCGGCAATTACTTTATCGGCAAGCTTAAAGCCTAAATCTTTGTGAGCCATCTCACGTCCACGGTAAAATACCGTGATTTTGACCTTGTGGCCT
Organism: Candidatus Saccharimonadota bacterium; assembly: GCA_052034955.1. Classification (GTDB taxonomy): domain Bacteria; phylum Patescibacteriota; class Saccharimonadia; order Saccharimonadales; family AWTP1-31; genus CAZIBG01. The sequence goes on from JBPOHZ010000015.1 coordinate 96,263, forward strand.
GCATCCAAGAAACCTTGGATCTTGCGGGTTTTGACACCTAAGTCGTGCTCACCAATCTTTAATCCAAAGCGCATCTGTTTAACTTCAAATGACTTGGCTGACTTCTTGCTTTTCTGAAGTTGCTTTGTCTTCTGATAGTTATACTTACCCCAGTCAATGATTTTAGCCACTGGTGGGTCGGCATCGGGGGATATCTCTACTAGGTCTAAGCCTTGTTCCTCGGCGAGCTTTAAAGCGTCACCTTTACTGAGAACTCCAAGCTGGTTACCTTCGTGATCTATGACCCGTAGTTGCGTTGCCCGAATCAAATGATTCAGACGGGTTACTTTGGCGATTGCTTGCTCCTTGCATCGATTAGGTTCGTACTAGTGTATCAAACATTACAACAGGGGTCAAGTAGATATGTAGCTGAATTTGCTGCCTACCAGTCGATATTGGAGTGCTTCGGTAATATGCACAGGTTTAATAATTTTTGAGTTATCTAGGTCAGCAATAGTTCTGGCAACCTTAATCGATCTCATATAGCCTCTCGCTGATAGCTTCATTACCTGAGCTGCTTTGTCCAGGATGACCTTAGAATCCGATGATAAGTAGGAGTATCGCTTTATGCCGTGGTTATCCATATCAGAGTTTAGTAGCGAATCCGACCCGAATCGGGTAGATTGTTTTTTTCTTGCGAGCCTTACCTTGCCACTATAGTCTAGACGAGTCGGTTTATTGCTCTGTAGTAGTCTTTCGTACTCTATTTCATCTACATTAATAAACAGATCAATTCTGTCTAGCAAGGGGCCGGATAGTCGTCTCTGGTAGTTCATAATCTGTGAGGCGGAGCATTGGCAGCTGTCGGAATTGCCATAGTATCCACAAGGGCAGGGGTTTGCGGTTGCGATCAGAATAAAGTTCGCCGGGTAGGTAATGGTGCCGACTGTTCTTGTGATGGTTATATTATTGTCTTCCAGCGGCTGTCTTAATGATTCTATGGCTTGTCGGCTAAATTCCGGAAGTTCATCCAGGAAGAGGACTCCTCTATGGCTTAAGCTAATTTCGCCGGGGCTTAAATTTTTGCCCCCACCAGTTATCGATACATAGCTAGCACTGTGATGAGGGGTGCGAAAAGGGCGTACATTTATCGTTTGATCACAATCTGTAGATACCAGGCTGTGAAGATGCGTAACTTCGAGCCTCTCTGTGGTGCTCAGTTGAGGCAGTAGGTCTACGAATGCGCGAGCTAGCATGGTCTTTCCGGTTCCCGGCGGACCACTAAGTAGAATATTGTGGCCTCCGCTAGCGGCGATTACCAGTGCTCTTTTTGCAACATCTTGTCCTATGATGTGGTCAAACACCGACTTGCGCTTATTTAATGTGTTGATATTCGGGCCAGGTAGACCCCCGGTCTTTACAAGATTTGAGTCATCGCCGTTAAGATACTCGACTACAGATGACAGGTCACTGGCAGCTACCACGTTTAAGCCTTCGATAGATAATACTTGTGACAGATTCGCTCTGGGCACTATAAATACTTTATTGGATCGATCACTGACAGCAAGTAGACGGCCTATGACGCCTCTTATTGGACGTAAATGCCCGTCTAAACTTAACTCTCCGAGGAATATCGATCCGTTTATTCGATCCAGGTCGACTTGTTCGCTAGAGACGAGGATCGATATTGCGATAGATAGGTCGAGTCCAGCGCCTGATTTTGGAGTATCGGCCGGCGCTAGGTTGATCGATATTCGTTTTCGAGGGAAGGTTAAGTTACTGCTGATTATGGCGTTACGCACGCGTTCGCGTGAGTCATTGATTGAACTCGCCGTTGAACCCACTATTATTAGCGTCGGTAGACCGTTGGTTATTTTGCATTCCACTTCAACGTGGCGTCCATCCATCCCCGATTCCAAAATAGTATCAATCTTCAATCCCATACTATGACTTATACGCCACAAGTTCTAGCTAAACAAAAGCATCCAAACTCAAAATGAATGTTAGTCAGAATATAAAAAAACGGCCCTTTGCGAGGAAGGCCGTTTTCTTTTTTTGAGTGTTTGTTTTTTGAGTCTTGCCAGTGAACTGGTAGTTTCTCTTTTGTTGATTTCAGTTCTGAGAACTGTTATCTAAGGTGCTTTTTTGTTTTTGAGCACTTTTTTTATTCAAGTGCTAAACCCATCTTATAAAGTCTGTTAATACCTGTCAACACGATTATGGCTTAAATTAAAATAAACCTGTGTATAACTTTCTCGGGTATTTTATATTCTGGCTTTGCAAAGTGTTTAGGCAGTGGTCCAAAGCGACTAAATTGTAGCCATGATGCAGTTAAAATTTAGGCCAAAAATATCAAAACGATGCATACATAATAATAGAATCGGGCCGGGTAGTTTGCGAGTCGACGGTGCCGAATACATGCCAGGGCATGGTCGTTACATATTTTGGTTGTCCTGGATATATCCTCTATTGTTGCCAATTTATCCTTGGAGTCTAAATAGTAGCCGACTATGTATTTAATGGGACGATATTTTACGACATGAAATATTTTAGCTTGGACTGTAAATCTATCCGTAGTGATTAAATAGGAGAGATTGCCAATATTATTGGCTTGGGTATTTCTGCTCCTACTCCATAACACTACTAATGAACTCTACTAACGGTATGGAATTACTAACTGGCGATCGCATACCCTTACATAGCATTTATTTAGCAAAAAGAATGACAAACAAGACAATGTCACTTATTAAATATTTGGAGGTATTTTAAACCACTATAAGTACGAATGTACTCATGCTAGGACGCAATATGATGCGTCATAATATCACGTAATAGTACAATACGTTGTAGATGGAACATCATATGTTCTATAGGTTGGCATCATATATTCTCAGCACTCAAGGTGATATGTTAACAAATTTACAACACCAATCTATTGACATCAAGGCTTATGTTTAGTATGGTAGTTGAGTAAGGAAAAAACAAAAACTTACATTCTCTTCATCGCTCTCCATTGCCCTAAAAGCAATGAGAGCGGTCAGTCAAAGCCAGGACGGTAAGCGCTCTAATAGTTTAATATTTAAGTAGCGGATTTACCGTCCGGCTCCTTAAATTTGCTTCTGTAGATTTTTTATAAACATGATACGAACACAAAAATATAATGAGGCACAAAATGAGAGTTAGATATAAACATATGATCGCCTACGTTGCAGCACTATGGTCGCTGCTTTTTGTTTTTTTGGCGTCAACAAATCCACTAAACAGTTCGGCCTTATTGCTTATGTTGCCAATGGCTATACTATTCTGCGCCTTGGCCGCAACAACTATACTTGCGCAGCAGGTGATAGGATTATCTGGCGATCGACGTACAAAGGGGAGGCAAGTAGGCTTTGCATGTTTGGTGGCCTCATTGCCCACATCTTTGTTGCTGCTCAGATCAATTAATCAGTTGACGCCAAAGGATTTGATCTTAATTGGCATGTTGGCAGCGATTGCGTTTGTATATGTGAGAAGGTTCCGGTTTTATCAAAAAATTGAGTAACTTACTACCGGCCCTATCTGATATAATAACTGTTAATGGATCCTAAACAGCCACTACCTTCTTTACCTGTAGATCTGGCTCAGCAGCCAGTTAATGGATTGCCGCCTGTTAGTCAGGCCGTGCCGGCAACTAATTCGCAGCCTATCGATGCCTCGGTATTGCCCGGGCTCAGTCCCGCTGGGCCAGTTGCCGATGATAAAATGTCGGCAATTAATCCAAGCCCAGTTGCGGGGCAGCCCCAAAAGCATAGCCCGCATGCTCCCGCTACTGCTGAAGATGTGGATCTGATAGAGAAAGAATGGGTTGTTAAGGCCAAGCAGATTATTAATAGTACAAGCGGCAATCCTAATCAGCAGAGTAGCGAGATCAGCCGTTTTAAAGCCGATTACCTCAAGACAAGATACAGTAAAGACCTAAAAGTAAGCGATCAATAGCATGCCATCATTTATTATTCCAATATCTATATTCTTGCTTCTGGCTGCGGCTGTGGTCTTTGTGGTCTACTTTCACTACCGAAAGGTGCTTCGTGAACAGAAGAACTTTGAACGCGGCCTCAAGATGGTGCCATTGTTTATTCACCTTCCACCTCCAAGTGAAGATATTGAGGGCGGCGGTAGAGACGTACGTGACGTGACCGAAGAGAATATATCTAAGGCACAGACTATGTACGGTATTATAGCCAGCACCTTCCAGAAAGGATTCAAGAATAACTTTTATGGCCAAAGGCACTTCGCCTTTGAGATTATAGGTACTCAGGGCTTTGTTAAATTCTATGCAGTTGTACCCGTCTCTATGGTGGAGGTCGTCAAACAGGCTGTAATAAGTGCATATCCAACCGCAAGACTAGAGGAGGTTGCCGAGCATAATATATTTAGTCCTGTCGGTAAGTTAGCTGGAACTATAGGAGGCGAGCTTAGTCTCAAGGAGAACTCTGCCTACCCAATTGCCACTTATCAAGAGATTAAGCGAGATGCAATTCAATCACTCCTAAATGCTTTGTCTACTTTAGATAAAGAAGACGGGGCTGGCATACAGATTCTGCTACGACCGGCTAATCCTGGTTGGCGTAAGAACGCCCAAGCTGAAGCTTCAAAGAAGAGGAAGGGCACTAAAGATAAGAAAGGCATCGAAAGCTTATTCTCGATTCTTAAGGAGTTTGGTACGGCAATCTCCAAGCCACCCGAAGACAAGAGCGATAGTAAAAAAGAGTTATCAAGCCTTGATCAGTCTATTGTTGACTCTATTGAAGACAAGACCAGGTACCCTGGATTTGAGGTAATGATAAGGGTAGTTGCCTCCTCGAACATCTCGCAACGATCACTGGCTCTCCTTAACAACATAGTGGCCACATTTGCACTTTATGATGCGCCTGGAAAGAATGGCTTTAAGTATACTGCCGCCAAAGATATCGAAAGCTTTGTAACCGGATTCATTCTCCGTTTCTTCCCGCCAGAGACCAATAGAAGCGTTCTGAACTCGGTTGAGTTGGCGACATTGTTCCACTTCCCGGATCAAAAGAATATACCAACCTCACAACTCGAGAGGCAGGCCTCCAAGCAAGTCGACGCGCCGCGGAATATCCCAGAAGAAGGGCTGTTACTTGGCTATAACCTCTTCCGGGGTGCCAAGAAACCCATCAGGTTAACCCTTAATGACCGTCAGCGACATATGTACGTTGTCGGGCAGACCGGTACGGGTAAATCAACTTTCCTAGAGAACTTGGCATTACAGGACATGATTAACGGGGATGGATTCGCGTTTGTGGATCCACACGGTGACACCGCAGAGAAGTTGCTTTCGATGGTTCCCAAGGAGCGTGCCGAAGATGTTATTTACTTTAGCCCTGCTGATATGGACTTCCCAATGGGGCTTAATCTGTTTGAATATACCTTGCCCGAACAAAAAGACTTCCTGATTCAGGAAGCAATTAACATTTTATATAAACTGTATGACCCGAACCGGCAGGGTATGATCGGTGCTAGGTTTGAACACATCTTTACTAACTGTGCTCAGTTACTCATGGCCGATCCTGCGGGAGGAACTTTTGTGGACATACCTAAGTTGCTAATTGATGCCGACTTTATGAAGGCAAAATTAAAATACTGTACAGATCAGAATGTTCTAGATTTCTGGACCAAAGAATGGCCAGCCTCCCAGCGTTCTAACGAGTCTGGAGAGGTTACTAGTTGGGTTGTAAGCAAGTTCGGCGCCTTCTTATCAAATGAGATGATGCGTAACATCATTGGCCAGACTAAGAGTTCCTTTGACCTGCGGGATATCATGGATAATAAGAAAATCCTGCTTGTGAACCTCAGTAAGGGTCGTACCGGTGATCTTAACTCGAGGTTAATGGGCATGATCTTTGTTATGAAGTTCCAGGCAGCAGCCATGAGTCGTGCTAATGTTCACGAGAGTGAACGTGAAGATTTTTGTCTGTATGTCGACGAGTTCCAAAACTTCTCAACTGATTCATTTGCAACAATTATGTCAGAGGCAAGAAAGTATCATCTTAACTTAGTCGTTGCTAACCAATTCACAACTCAGCTATCCGATGAGATTAGGGACGCAGTATTTGGTAACATGGGTACCATTGTTTCTTATCGTATTGGCCAGAATGACGTAGAGGCTATGTCACGATACTTCCAGCCACACTTCGATGGCGATGATCTGTTACGTATACCAAGCTATAACTGTGTAGTTAGGACATTAATCGGTGGAGTGCCTACTCAGCCGTTTAGTATGGCCGGGCTTCCACCATTGGGCACCCCGAATGACAAGCTCGGAGAAGCCCTTAAACAGTTGTCGGCAGCCAAGTACGGTCGACCAAGGGCTCAGGTTAGCGAAGAGATAATGGAACGACTAAGAGTCAAGGAACAACCTAAGCCAGTCGCTGGGGCAGGCCAGCTTGGTGCTAAGCCTGCTGGTATGGCTCCTAAAGCACCGGCTGCTCCAGGTTCTTTCCTTGATGAATGGATGGCAAAAAAAGGAGCTGCAGTAAGCCCAACTGCGATGCCTGCAAACGGCGCATTATCGTCCCCTCAGGGCTTTGCTTCGGCTAATAATGTCCAACAACCCAATAATGTTTATGCTGCGGCTCCTGCAGCCTCGTATGCGCCCCAGAACCCAATTCAGCAACCTGTCATGCCTACGCCTCCAGCTACAGCAGTTCCATCGAATACAATACAGCCTCAACCAACAGAAAATCATGTTGCTCTAGACGGTAGTGCAGACGGTACCATCCAGCTCAATAATAGGGGCTAGAAATCTTAGTTTTTATGCTTTACTAAGCGAACTGCTAATTCAATTAGTGTGGCTAGTACGTATCCTGCAATAAAGAAGGTAAAGAACAAGAAGATGTTGTATTGGAATCCGTAGTTTCTGGCCATATAAAAGGTTAGAACACTTCCTACTAACGCGGCTAGTCCACCACCAAAAAGTCCATAAGGTCGAGCAATTGTTTTCTCTCCCGCTGCGCTAAGGACCTCAACTGGCTTAGTGTGTACAAGCTTACTTAACGCTCTCTGTGGGGCAGGCAGTTGTTTGCGGATGCGCGTAAGGGTTCTGTCTAGCATTAAAGCCTGTAGTTGTTTCTTGACGGGGTGATGAGTGGCATGGGTCCTTTCACTACCAGCGTCGGCTCTCTTAAGCTCCTCGGTGTTGTGGGCTTCTTTGTTCACTTCGCTCCGGATAGCGGTCAGGCGTTCTTGTTGTTCTTGGCTGGAAGGGGTAGCCTCGGCTTTACGTTCTGTTTTTGAATGCTTGATTTCTACGCTATCAGGCTGACTCTCGTGATTGTTTGTTTTGAATTCTGGCTGGATTGGCTGTTTTTCGCTCATGTTACATACCTCCGTTTGTGTATTCGTTTTTGACAATCTCTAGTTCTTTTGTAAGCAGCCTGCTCCTAGCAAAGAAGTAGCCCACTATAGTCATGGTTAGGAATCCAATAGTTAGGCTTGTACCTGGACCGGTATGAGGTAGCTCTTTATTAACGCGTTCGACTCGCTTAATTGGGGTAGTAGGTAGTTTGATATCGATAGGGTTACCGTACCAGTTATGCATCAGTAGGTCGCCTGAGCTTTTGTTTCCTTCGGTTTTTGGACGAGGAGTGCTTGGAATGGGGTTCTTGACTTGCACTTTGAACTTCTTAACAATCGACTCACCAGCCTTAATAGTAACTTTTTGGTTCCATGTCAGGGCTTTTGTTTCTTTATCGAACACGGCACCGTCGATAGAGGTGAGGTCGAGAGTGGCGTATTCTAGAACGTCAGACAGGTCTTCACTCATAAGCTCGGTGTCTTTAGAGTCCACAGTACTAATGTTAGAGGTAGTAAGCGTGTATTCGATTACGTCTTTGGCGTAGGCCACTTTGTTATTAGCGTTACTTTGATTCTTGGTAAGGTTTGCGGCTGCCTTTTTTAGGACAATAATTGGCTTCTCATCCGGTGGGTTAACAACTGCTTTAGTGGTGCATGTCAGGGCAGGCTTGTCGGTAACTGATGACTTAATTACTACACTAACATCGTATGTCCTTGGTTTATCAAACTCATGTGTAACGCTGTTCTCAAGATCACTCGACTTCTTTGGTGACTCAGGACCGTTACCAAAGTCATAGGTGTAGCTCTCTATCGTTGCGCCATTAACAACAGCTGCCTTTGTTGTAAAGGTGAACTTCTTATTGTCCTTTTGTTCGGAAACAGGAACCACCGAAAGTCCAAGGCAGACAGCATCCGGCACAGGCACTTCTTCGCAGGTAATTCGGTCTTCTTTAAGGACTTGACCGCTTGGACAGGTCACAACTACGGTATTACAGGCTTGCACCTCGCTGCTGTTACGAGTACTAGAGCCACCCTTTGGAACGTCTTGGACATAAGCTCGATTACAGATGGTAGTACCAGACGGTACCCGGCTATTCACGCGAACCTTGACGGTTATAAAGCCTGGAGTACCGAAAGTATCGGTATTACCGAAGGCGTAGAAAGGAGCAACGCCGTTATGCCATCTTAACTTGGGTGCACTATTCTCGAGAACCCAACTTCCTTGACTACTACTTTCATAGCTAACTTCGTCAGGTAGGATATCGTTTACAGAGAAGAAGGCAGCCGGACCGCCACTGTTGGTGTAGGCTAGAGTATATTCAATTGTATCTCCAGATTTAACTTCTCCTGCAGGGTTGTTGACTTTTGCTACCTTGAGCTCTGAATCTGGCTGAGGTTGCTTAAGCTTGAAATCACCCAGCGTAACTAAGTTTCCGCATTCATACATAATCCATACAAATTGCCCATCGGCGGTTTTGGTCTTAAGCATTTTACTATTGAAGTTACCCCAGCTAGATAGTGGCCTCCAGAAGAGGTCGCCAACACCCGGTATGTTCTGGGACGTTTCGCCTGTCTTATGAAAAGCCTTTCGGCCAACTGACCTCAACTGATTGCCGTATGCCCTAGAGTTAACGTTATCGTCGGTGGCGCCGGCTAGGTTCTCACAAGTAATGCCGTGGTAGAGCAAGATAGTGCCAAACCCTTGAGTATTGCCTTTACAGTGGTCAACGGCTTCATTTTTAGTTTCGAATCCACACTGAATTATGTCATTTCTGGAAGGGTCACAAGAGAGGCTGGCTTCAGCCGGGGATATAACGGCAAAAGTCTGCAGAATCATTGTTAGGGCGATAAATGCAAAGCCCATTCTTCTGATGCCGGATTCTTTGCTAAGTCTTTTGCCATAAAATGATACTTGATCAATTAGGCTTGGGTTAAAGGGCAGGTTGCTGATGAGTTTGTTGAACATGGTTCTTCTTTCTCTAGTTGTTACTCTTATGCTTTATTGTGTCATAAACCAGCGATTTGCTACAAGTGCAATCTTGTATCGACCGTGCAATTAATCTATACTAGGGGATAAGTGTGGAGAAGCAGTTTCGACTGAGCTATTGTTAACTAATGTTGTAACTATGAGGGTTTAGGTGAGCAAACAAAAAGACTACGATTCAGGTCAAATTCAAGTTCTTGAGGGGTTAGAGCCGGTACGAAAGCGCCCCGGTATGTATATTGGTGGCACCGGTATCGACGGAATGCATCACCTTATATGGGAAATCGTTGATAACGGAATTGATGAAGCCTTGGCCGGTCATGCTACAGGTGTTTGGGTCACGTTATTGGCTGATGGTGGCATTCATGTTTATGACGATGGTCGCGGTATACCTGTAGATATCCACCCTAAAACCGGCAAGAGTACTGTCGAAACGGTGCTTACTGTATTACACGCCGGTGGTAAATTCGGCGGTGGTGGATATAAAGTATCTGGTGGACTTCACGGTGTGGGTAGTAGTGTTGTAAACGCCTTGTCGACCAAGTTGATCGTGGTTGTTCACAAAGATGGCAAGCGCTATGAACAACATTACGAAAGAGGAGTCCCACAAGGAGATCTAAAGCAAACTGGCAAAACTGATAAGCGCGGAACGGAAATAACTTTCTATCCTGACGATACTATCTTTGAATCTGTTAACGTCAACTACGATACTGTCCTAAATAGGTTGCGACATGCAGCTTATCTTACCAAGGGAATCCATACTAGCCTTGTTGACGAGAGGACTGGCAAGCGTTATGGCTTTTACTTCGAGGGCGGTATTCAGAGTTATGTTAAACATCTCAACCACGGTAAAGAGGCCGTCGATGAAGATGTATTTTATGTTGATAAAACAGTAGATGACGTCCAGGTAGAGATAGCCCTGCAATACACCGAAGTTTATAGTGAGACTATCAAGGCTTTCGCCAACAACGTCTTTAACCCTGACGGCGGAACACACTTAACTGGTTTCCGTTCGGCTTTAACTCGCGTTGTAAACGACTATGCTCGAAAAAACGGGCTATTAAAAGAGAAAGAAGAAAACCTTTCCGGAGAAGATACTCGTGAGGGGCTAACTGCGGTTATATTAGTTAAGCTTCCGGATCCCCAATTTGAAGGCCAGACTAAAAATAAGCTCGGTAACCCAGAAATTAGGGGCTACGTAGAGCAAGTTCTGGCTGAGTACTTAAATTACTACCTAGAGGAGCACCCAGGGGTAGCCAAAAAGATCGTAGGCAAGGCTCTGCTAGCGGCTCGTGCCCGTAAGGCCGCCCGCGCAGCTCGCGATAATATCTTACGTAAGGGTGTTTTGGATGGTGCAAGTATGCCCGGTAAGTTATCGGATTGCTCTAGTAAGGATCCTGCTAGCTCAGAAATATATCTAGTAGAGGGAGACTCAGCTGGTGGGTCTGCTAAATCTGGCCGTGATAGTAAGACGCAGGCTATTTTGCCGCTTCGAGGAAAAGTCCTTAACGTGGAGCGAGCCCGATTAGACAAGATGTTGGCTAACAACGAAATTCTAAGCCTCATCAAGGCCTTAGGGGTTGGTATCGAAGACTCCTTTGATCTATCTGGACTGCGCTACAACCGTATCATTATCATGACCGATGCAGATGTCGACGGAAGCCACATAAGTACATTGCTTATGACCTTCTTCTTTAGGTATATGAAGCCAGTGGTCGACGCTGGGCACCTTTACTTAGCTAAGCCACCTCTGTTTGAGCTAGTAAAGCCAGGCCGCAAATCTGGTGTCTACATCTATGATGAATCTCAGCTAGATAAGGTTATAGAAGAGTATATCGCCAAGCGTAAAGCAGACGGCTCAAAGATAGATCCTAACGATAGTCCTCATAAGCAAGCTGGTTTCCTCGAGATCAAGCGATACAAGGGACTTGGAGAAATGGATGCCGAGCAGCTGTTTGCTACGACTATGGACCCCGAAAAGCGTGTTTTAGTTCAGGTAAGGGTAGAAGACGCCGAAAAAGCTGATGCCATCTTTAACAAACTGATGGGTTCCGAAGTAGAACCACGCAAGAACTTCATTACCACCAATGCTAAATTCGTAAAGGACTTGGATATCTAATGGCTACTGTATCTGCACATCGTCTTTCTGAATTTAAGACTCCATACACCAAAATGGCTCATGAATTGTGCTGGAGCTCACCCGGTGCCTACGGTGGACTATTTGGCATCCTCGGGCCACTACGTAGCGACAGCGATCATGGAACTGGATTACGGTACTTGCTAGAGCATGAGAGGTCTTCATATGACCCTGATTATTTCGGAGAAGAAGTTGGCCGGCGGAGTAGTAGAATTAGGGCTCATAATCTTGATTTTACCCTTCCAACCATTGTGAGGGTGTTTGGCGATGACGTCCGCCAGGCAATGCCAATAAGCAGCTTTGTAACTGAGCTGTTTACCGCACTGGGCGAAGATCAACCAAACGAACATGGTGTTATGGCGCTCAGTACGGCTATTAGGGCTGAGCATGAAAAAAGGCTGCTAGAGGGTATGCAGGGTGACCTTCGTGATAAAGCCAAACGGTATGCCGGCAAAAATGCAGCAGAGGTTGATGACGCCGGGCTGCAAATTTTGGCAGTAGATGTTGCATTGCGCCAAGCCAATCTAGCCCTAATTAATTCTGAAATGCGTGACCATGTACGTGCGGCACATGATATAGCAAGAACATATCCAGGCACGGCTCGTGAGCTTTTGAGGGATAGCGCTCTTAGGGCAATCACTCGTCCTGAACAACAGGTTGGTCAGTATGCCATGGATCCAGAGACGGCCAGCTCAATATTATGGGAAACAGCAAGCATAGGAACAATTGGAGAATAAGATGGACGATGATAAAACTATTGATTTGAACGAAGAACCGATGATTGAACCAGCAAATCCTGATCAGACCGCTACAAAGGCCGAAGAAGCCAAGGCCCAGGCTGAACTATCCATGGATGCAAGGCGTAATGGTGTTGAGAACTTGGCTGATATTACTGACTCAGGGCACTCCAGGAGTGTCGAACGCCGGACAGTCGAAAATGTAATGGAAGATAGCTATCTGCGTTACTCGATGAGCGTTATTATTGACCGTGCATTGCCGGACGTTCGAGATGGATTAAAGCCAGTACATCGTCGTATTTTATACACCATGAACAGGGATGGACTCCGTAGCCAAGCTAAGCACCGGAAGAGTGCAACTGTTGTTGGTGCTGTGATGGGTGACTACCACCCGCACGGTGACTCATCTATTTACGACTCCATGGTTCGATTAGCCCAAGATTGGTCTATGCGCTATCCGCTAATCAATGGTCAGGGTAACTTTGGATCAATGGATGGCGACCCAGCGGCTGCAATGCGTTATACAGAAGCCAAGATGATGCGTCTTGCCGACGAGATTCTAGAAGATATCGACAAAGAGACCGTCGACTTCCGAGATAACTACGACTCACGCCTCCAGGAACCAACTGTTCTCCCTGCTAAGTTGCCTAACTTGTTGTTAAACGGACAACTAGGTATTGCTGTGGGTATGGCTACTAATATTCCTCCACACAACCTTACGGAACTGGTTGATGCCGAACTTCACGTTGTAGATAACCCCGATGCTACGGTTGACGACCTATTGCAATTTATTAAGGGGCCAGACTTCCCAACTGGTGGTGTTATATATGGCAAAGATTCAATTCGAACTGCTTATGCAACTGGTCGCGGTGGTGTAGTAACTCGTGGAGTGGCCGAAGTAGTAGAAGGCAAAAAAGGACGTAGTCAGATTGTTATTACCGAGATTCCTTATGCCCTCAATAAGGAAACTTTAGTTCTCAAGATTGCCGATCTTGTTAAAGAGAAGAAGCTAACAGGAATTAGCGATTTGCGCGACGAGACTGCTCGTGGGGCAGTGCGCATTGTCCTGGACCTAAAGAAGGATGCATATCCAAAGAAGCTTCTAAATCAGCTTTATAAGCTAACTCCTTTGCAACAAAGTTTCCACTTCAACATGATGGCGCTCATTGACGGTATTCAGCCAAAGGTCATGGGTCTTAAGGACATCATCTCGGAGCACATTAAGCACCGCCAGATTGTTGTTCGACGCCGCACCGAATTCGAACTTCGTAAGGCCAAGGACCGAGCACATATCCTAGAGGGCTATAAGATAGCCCTAGATCACATAGAAGAGGTTATTAAGGTTATCCGAGCTAGCAAGACTAGCGAAGAGGCCCAGCTTAACTTGATCAAGCGCTTCAAGCTGAGCGAGATTCAGGCTAAGTCTATCCTTGCTATGCAGCTTCGTGTCCTAACCGGACTAGAACGACAGAAGATCGAAGACGAGTTGGCAGAGCTCATGAAGCTGATCGCTAAATTAGAAGGCATCCTAGCTGACGAGAAGAAGATCTTGGCTATAATCAAGAAAGAACTCACAGCACTCAAAGAGCAATATGGTGACGAACGGCGTACCAAGGTTATTAACGGTGAACTAGGCAAGATGGCTGACGAAGATCTGATCCCCGACGAGCAAGTTGTGATCACCTTAACTTCGGCTAACTATATTAAACGTTCACAGATTGCTGACTACCGAAAGCAGAATCGCGGCGGCAAGGGTAAGAGGGGAATGGTCACCAGGGAAGAAGACGTTATCGAGCACGTAGTTAACGCCAGTACCCATGACTTCCTACTATTCTTTACCAACAAGGGGCGAGTTTTCCGAATTAAGACTTACGAAGTGCCGGCTACCAACCTTAGCGCCAAGGGTATAGCGATTGTTAACTTGCTTCAACTTCAGCCAGAAGAAAAGGTAAGTTCGGTCATTAACGTTTCTAAGCTCGAAAAGAGCGGTCATCTGTTTATGTGTACAGTTCGTGGTGTCGTTAAGAAAACACCGTTTGAGCAGTACCAGAATGTCCGACAGAGTGGCCTTATTGCCATCAACCTTGATGAAGGAGATGAGCTTAAGTGGACTCGCATGACTACGGGCGATAACGAGATCGTTATCTCAACCTCTCAGGGTCAGGCTATTCGCTTCCACGAAAAGGATGTTCGACCAATGGGCCGAGCCTCACGTGGTGTCCGTGGAATCCGCCTCCGAACAGATGACCAAGTAATTGGTATGGATGTAGTGCAGCCAGGCTCCAGCATCTTTGTGATAAGCAAAGTCGGGTATGGTAAGCGAACCAAGGTGGCTCAATTTACTCCACACGCCCGTGGTGGTGTGGGAATCCGCTCAGCAGTGGTTAATACCAAGACCGGTAAACTAGTTGGCGTGAAGACTCTTAACGGTGATGATACACAAGAGGTGATTATCATATCTCAACAGGGACAGACTATCCGATTGGGCATAAAAGATATCCCAGAACTAGGACGAGCTACCCAGGGTGTGAGGATAATGCGCCTTAAGGATGATGACACCGTAGTATCACTAGCTTTAGTGGATAAGACCGAGAACGACGACGAAGAAGAAGAGACCGCTGAAGCACCTGCTAAAGCCTGATGTAATTGTTACATCTATATTAGCTAGTTTATATCTTGACAGTGGATGATTCAGCAGTTACTATGTGATGGTATCTTTTTGGGACGTATATTAAGTTGCCCCTAGATCAGATGAACGTTAAAAATTGAATAGTGCAAATCAACGTCAGTTCTCTGACACTCCCCTGGGAGTAGTCAGAAATATGAATATGTTTGAAAATAAATAAGTCAGTGTAGCCCTTCGGGGTTACATGTTCGACTGAAGTTAGAGATACAAATTCTTTTTGGAGAGTTTGATCCTGGCTCAGGATGAACGCTGGCGGCGTGCCTAATACATGCAAGTCGAGCGGTAAGGCTCTGCACAGGTTGTTTGATCGAGAGTTTAGTCTCCTAACGTCATCACTAGGCTAGTGATGGTAACAGATCGAATGATGTGTGTAGAGTACACGAGCGGCGGACGGCTGAGTAACGCGTAGGAACATACCCCAAAGTGAGGGATAAGCACCAGAAATGGTGTCTAATACCGCATGTGGTCTTCGGATTAAAGCTT
>JBPOHZ010000022.1:0-49249 GCA_052034955.1 Candidatus Saccharimonadota bacterium
CAGCCAGGACAGTTTGTTTATGTAGCACTTGGAGACTCTGCGGCCCAGGGTCTGGGTGCAAGCAGTCCAGAAAAGGGGTATGTTGGCCTGATTGCCAAGCGAATCGAACAACAATCTGGCAAAAGCATCCAAATTATCAACCTAAGTAAATCTGGTGCCAAAGTTAACGATGTTATTAATGACCAGCTACCCGAGCTTAAGAATCTAAAACCAGATCTAGTGACTATCGAAATCGGAGGAAATGATGTTGCTAAGCTCGATGCCGCTAAGTTCCGTAAGGAGTACCAACAATTGGCGGACCTCCTCCCTGACGGCACCTATGTATCAAATATGCCATACTTTGGTAGCCGATCCAAAAGTAGGCCTAAGGCATTTCAAGCTACTACCATAATCGAGGAAGTACTAAAAAGTAGGCCAAAACTTAAACTAGTAGATCTGCAATCCATAACCCAGGAGCGAAATACGATTCTAGGCTATGCTGCAGATTATTTCCACCCCAACGACCGGGCTTACAGGAACTGGGCTGACGCATTCTGGGATAAGATTCAGAAGGATATCTAGTGGCAAACTATAAAGGACATGTTGTTGGTGGACTACTTTGCAATACGGCGTTTCTGGTCATTGCTAAGGCTGTGCCAGGTGATCAGTTAGTAAAAACTAATGGCATACTGGGTAACTGGCAGTTTATAGTTGGGCTTTATGTTATTGCCGTTCTGTTTGGTCTATGGCCAGATGTTGATACAAATAGTAAGGGTCAGAACATATTCTATGGCCTAGCATTTGTGGCCGACATTCTACTGATTGTCAGTGGTCGGCTAGAAGCTGCTGCTTATCTTGGTCTGCTAGCCATGACCCCGATAGTCGGCAAGCACAGAGGCTGGACTCACAGCAAATGGGCGATGCTACTGGTGCCTTTACCAATTGTCTTAGTGCCTTACCTCAACAAATCAGAGATCCTAACTACTATGTTGCTTGTATACGGGGCAGCAGTTGCTGGATACTTTAGTCACTTACTATTTGATGGACTGATTATCAAGCACTTTAGAGTTAAGGGTAGCCGTTACGATTGATCTAGCCGGTGCTTAGTTTGTGTATCTGATCATGATCTAGACCAAAATAGTGAGCAACTTCATGCCAGACAGTCTCGTGTATCTGATGTTTAAGCTCTTCCATACTACTACTGGTTGATTCGATAGGATTCTTGAAAATAGTTATTTTATCAGGTAACACCAGATTATAATTACTTGCTCTCCGGGTAATCGGTATGCCCTCGTACAATCCATATAGTGATTGATCGCAGCGGAGTTTTAACTTCTTTCTTTGGTCATCTGATGGTTCGTCTTCGACCACAAAAACCACATTTTTAATATGCTGGTAGTACTTATCAGGAATTGAATCCAGAGAATCGGCCACTAGTTTTTCGAATTCCGCTTGCTCAGTTTTTATCACTCTAGAATTCTATAGTCCTATTGTCTTTACGGCAAATCTTCAGGGTTTAGGCATAAGCTATAAGTACAAATAACTAAGGAGAAAAACATGGCACGAAAAAACATACACATCCCATCTGGAGGTAGAGTCAGCGTTAAGTACTTAGAATCAATTGCCGATGACTTGGCTTCTATGATAAAGAATTCAAAACATCGTCTTCAGGAAGACTGACGACTGCTGATTATCCAAACGATTCCTGACACAATCAAGAAAGTGGCTGCATAGTAGCCGACTTCTCCGTAGAGCTCTAGCTTATAGCCTTCGTTGAAGTTCAGAACAAAGTAAGCCACCGAAGTTACCACATAAGCAGAGGTAGCAAAAATCGCACTAGCAATAACAGCACTACGTCTAGCCAACATGGCCGCTGTAATTATTGGCACTAGGTACAGAAGAACTGCCCGGCTTGCCATTCCTCTTTGGGAGTAGACATTAAACGAAGCAAATGCTACACCTGTAATTATCAATAATCCTACTAATTTTTTAGTCGTTTCTGGTTGACCAGACCTATTTCTGGCCGCATACCAAATAACACAGAGCACAGATGTGTAGATCCCTATGGCTATCCAGCGACGTAAGACGACTTCAGGTGGAAACAGTCTTCCTGCATCGTAAGCAATTAGTTGACCAGCAGTTGCTAGGGCAAGAAAAAAATGAAGTGTCGTTATTCGTCGAAGTTTACCGCGCATACTGGGTATTCAAGCATAAGCTTAAAGACACTGTCAAACCTTAAATTTTTCTTAAACTTTTGACACTTGATTTCATAACTCTATATTAGAGACACCAAAAGTACGCGAAAGAGGGGTTATGATTAGTCGTCTTTTCAAACGAATTAACAAAAGAATAGTTCTAGTTGCGTTAGCTGCTCTACTTATATCATCGATGATTCCGGCCGTTGATGTTTATGGCGCTAGGGAAACTGGTGGCTATCCGTGGCACGATGCTTCAATTATTAGGGCCACGACATACGACTGGGGGTATGTAGTGTGTCAGCCGGCAATGAGAAAAGCCAACATGTGCACCAATGGACATACTAGCTTCAAGTATGGAGTAAGGTACTACCAAAGTGATCCCTGGCACTATGACGTTCGTAACTGTACCTCATTTGTGGCCTGGAGAATAAATAAACAGTTTGGTAAATCTCTTTATAGATGGGGGGATGCCAAAAACTGGGCCTCCCAGGCTATCAGGAATGGGTATCAGGTAAATAGTCATCCGGCAGTTGGCAGCATCGCATGGTGGAATGGATATCATGGGCATGTAGCTGTTGTAGTCGCCGTTAACAGTGACGGCAGTGTGAATGTTGAGCAATACAACAAAGCTGGTAGGGGTGAATTTAGCCGGCAGTCTAGAGTACGGGCACAAAAGTACATACATATCCAGAAACTAAAGCCCTCTAAAATAACCCCTAAGAAGCCGTCGCCCAAAAGTATTACAAAAAAGAAGGTACAAACCAATACAAAGGTTACGTCTAAATCACCGGCCAAACCTAAGGTCCTAGTTCTGTCACCCATTAGAAATGACAAAGATTTGCAATACGGATTGCCTAGCAAGGAAGGGTTTGACTTTACTATTGCGGTTGATCCTTTGCGTCAGACTGCAAATGTTTATGCAGTCCAAGACCAGTTTACGGCTAGTGGGATGATAGAGATAAGCAAATCGAACTATCAGGACGGCAATACAACATGGGAAAGACGATGGACGACAAGAATAGTAACAAATTCAAAACAGGCTTTGATTTCCAGTTATAACTTTGCTGATGCTAATGCCGATGGAGTGCTAGATATGTATATAGTGCGATCTGGGGAGTCCATAAGCGACATCACTATAGTTGACGGAGCAAGTGGTTTTACCAAAGTAAATCAGCAACGTATCAAGGATAGTCTGACCGTCGGAGGGAATGTTTCGATCGCTGACTACAATGGCGACGGCAAACTAGATATATACTCTATAAACAAGAACACCCCCAAACAGATTAAAATGAAGGTCCTGGACGGAGCAAGTAACTATACGAAGTTACTAACCGATAAAGTCATTAATGATAATGCGACTACAGACCAAAAAACTGAATTTGTACTTGGAGATCATAATAAGGATGGACTTAACGATCTAATTCAAATAGTTGAGCGCAAGAATCAATATGCCATTAATGTATTTAATCTGATAGATGAGGGAACAAAACCAATTGCCAACCTATTGCCTATTTATCGATCACAAACGGATTCAGAACAGTCCTTGCCCGGTGATTTAGGTCAATAATTAACGGCTTTTGCCAGTTCCATTGGTAATCACTTCTGATAATATAGGTGGCTGCACCGCCACCCTGGGTCAGTATGTAAACTATGGAAACTAATGCGACTGCAGATTTTGCCATTCGTTTATTGCCGATAGCCATAGAGATACCGATACCTACAGCTGTATATATTATGGGCAGAGCAGGGATTAAATATCTACCTTGGATTCCAAATGGGTAGCCAAGATAAACAAAATCAGAGTAGTTCTGTAACAGCAAGCTTAGGATATATACCAAACTAACAAATAGTAATTGGTTCATTTGATATTTACCATGTATTCTCCGACGATGAATTATGTATAGGACTCCACCGACTATGCCTACAATCAGCGATACATTTCTAGTCAGCATTATTGGATCACGGATTAAGAACCTGGTTCTTTCGCCATCTATAGCATAAAACAGGTGATAGGTTGTTTTTTCTGGCCAGGACTTGAGTGCAAATTTAACAAAATTCGTATCTTTTAATTCATCTAATTTGCCATTTTCTTTTGACCAACGAGTAATATAGTTTCTACGCCATGGCGGATTAGCAAAACATTGGTCTACGCTTAATACTTTGTCGCATTCTGGTGCAGGAGTTCCATAGCGCTGAAGATTAACCCCATACCGCTCCATAGACAGACCAAATAGTACAAAAAATGGGATTAGCAGCCATAGCTTAAGGATGACGGATCTGCCTCTGAAATCTTTGACGATTCCAGATAAACCAGTTCTTAGATAAGTTAACAAACCAACATTGCTACGTTGTCTTAAAAATACGTACACCATAACAGCAATAACACTTGCTAGTACTGGCAGGAACGCATATTTGATCAAGGATCCGACCATGCAAATAATCGCTAGCTGAAGGATGTGGGTTGATTTTAATGAATTGGATTTAACAGCGGCTGTAAAGTTCTGTAGCGACAGTACGGTTAGGGCGAAAACCAAGAAGAATAGGTTATCATAATTAATCTGACCTGCTAGTAGGGATACGATTGGTGTCGCTACAACCATAGCCATAACCATATTTGAAAGCTTGTCGGATATGCCGGTATTTGTCAGAACTTTACGAAATACAATTAATCCGCCAATAAAAAACAAGACGCTAGTTAGCCGAAGTGTCACAACCTGAGAAAACTCATCATTGGTTATTCTTTCTAAAATTCGGTACGGAAATCCCATTAAGTAGTGATATAGATATGATGGATCTCGCGATAGAGCACCATATGGTGCCTCGCCGGGTGGCATCGAAGACCAAAATGGGTGTAACCTCTCCGAATAGATCTTGATTACCTCAAAATGATAGCGCTCGTCAAAGGCCATTGGGTAAAGCCCCGAAAATGCTATCCAAACTGATTGAATAGCAAACCAAACCAGAGTTAACCTAAAGAATATTCTTGATCCAATAAATTTAGCTGTTTGTTTTAAGAATTTAGTCATCCAATACGGCCAGTATAGCGTAGAATTAGGTCAATGAGTAAGTCAATAATTGCGATTCTAAAGAGGTTACGTCAGTTCATTGGCTATTTTGTTATATTGGTTACGATAGCGGTATTCGCCTTGTATATAAGGTCGCATCGCGAAGTTATTGATCAATTAAAAAGTACCGATATCGTTACTATCATATTAATTGTATTGCTGTATGGAATGATGACTGGTTTGTTGGCTGTGTTGTATAAGGTGATGACAGATATTTGTAAGATTAACGTTCCGCCCAAGGAAAACCTACTGCTCACAATGTACTCAAGTGTCGTAAACTTTTTTGGTCCACTTCAGAGTGGTCCCGGGTTTAGGATGGTTTACTTGAAGAGAAAGTACAAAATTAACCTAGCAAGCTATATTGGTGTTAGTTTACTTTATTACTTGTTTTTCGGTGTATTTAGCGGGCTGATGCTTATTAGTGGATTATTCGGTTACTACACACTAGCATTTTTGGTTGTATTACCAGTAGTCGCATATTTCATGTTGCCAACTATTTTGCTTCATCCAGTTGTAAGGAAGCGAATCCCAACTTTGCTACCATGGAAATCATTAGGTATCCTTGCTGGGTTAAGTTTGGTGCAGGTATTACTTGTTTCGTTGATATATTTTGCAGAAATC
Organism: Candidatus Saccharimonadota bacterium; assembly: GCA_052034955.1. Lineage (GTDB taxonomy): Bacteria > Patescibacteriota > Saccharimonadia > Saccharimonadales > AWTP1-31 > CAZIBG01. The sequence continues at coordinate 5,864 of JBPOHZ010000022.1, forward strand.
TCTTCCATTCAAGCGGGAGTTAACTTTGGTCAGGCATTGGTTTACACTGGGGCTGCCAACTTTGCTTTATTCGTATCATTAACACCCGGTGCCTTGGGGTTCCGAGAGTCGTTTCTGTATTTCTCGAAGAGCCTACATGGCATAGACCAGGCTACGATTGTTAGTGCAAACATTATCGATCGTGGAGTATATTTGCTATTTTTGGGACTACTATTTCTGATAATAATCGCTATGCACGGACGTAAGAAATTTGGCTCTACAAAAGTCCCAAGTCTTTAAACTTAAGTTCTAATAATTTTGATATAGCTACATTAGAGAATTTATTGCTATATAGGTCGTGCCCATTTTTAGCTATAGCTTCTAACTTACTAGGATGCTTGTATGCCCATTCAATACTGTCGGCTAGTGCATCATGATTGCCGAGCGGTACTGATAAGCAGTTAACTTTATCGACAAAATCTAAACTAGCTTTGTTCTGGCCAATTAGCACTGGCGATTGGCAGGCTAAGAACTGGTATGTTTTGCCTGTGATAACGTGTTCGGCTTGTACTGAAGCTCCGAATGGCCCACCTAAGGTTATGTCGCTTGAGTGTATATAGTCGGGAAGCTTAGGATATGGTATCCACTTTATATACTCTAGATTGGATCCATCTTCTCGGTATTTCCTGACTAGCTCGTCCGTAGCCAATCCTCCGCCGGCAATTATAAAGTCTATTGGTTTACCTTTTAGCTTTTGGGTAGCCTTGAGTACGGTATCTAGCCCATGCAGGCCGAGCATACTTCCATAATAGAACACCTTAAACCTTGATTTAGTACTCCGATTAAGCTTGGGCTTAAATAGTGACTCATCGGTACTTACCGGAAGGCCCATAAACTTAGAATCGTTTAAACCCAAAAGCTTAGCACTATATTTTGCATGAGCGGTAGTGTCGGCAAGAATAAGCTTTGGCCTTCGAAGGAGGAATCGGTACAATGATTTCAGAAAATTCTGGGGTATAAATCTCGCCCAACTTTCTTTTCGTGATTCGTTTAACCATTCTAGGGGATTTAAAAACTCATCATAAATAAGTGGTTTGGGCCAAGTAATAAGGTTGGATACAGGGAGTACCTCGTAGCCTCTAAAGGTGATCAAGTAGGCATCGGGACGTTTAATTAACCTTATCCATATGAGCTTAGCGATAACTTCTGGATATCTTATTAATCCTCGGTGCTTGTTCTTAATTATCAGGCTATCGACATTATCAATTAAGTCCATCGATTTACGGAGGGTTACGGCTCTAACGTACTCAGGATCTTTGTAGCAGGTAATGATGGCGATACGCATTGTTAACAAGTATACCCTTTAAGGACTTGGCCATACAGGAGAAGTACTTATCAGGCCTTTTGGTAGAGTATCGGGCTTTTCAAGCTTAGCTATTATTTCCGGAAGTAAGATTGGATTAATTGCCCTAAGACCAGGTAGTGATGTTGGCGCCGACTCATCGATGGCAATTTCACCAAGTATTAATCCATGTCTGTGTCCGAAAGATAGGTTGTTGAGCTCGTGCTTGCCTCTTGGTGGCAGGGTAATCATCCAAACTGGGGTGCCTCTTGCTCGTAATTCCATACCGACCCCAACAAGCTCACTAGGATAACCAATAAGCACCTTGACGCTTGCCCCCAGAGAGTCGTAAAAATCTCTAATGCGATCTTGTTTGTTTCTACTTGAAGCATATGTTACACCAGACTCATAAATAACATCAGGTGTATGAGCAATCCATCGCTGCTCGCTCCTATACAAGCCGCCAAGAATTGCGTTACCGATATAAAAGGGAATTCCACTTCCAGATGACTTCAGTACTACTTCATGTCCTCTGTGTTCCGTGTCTACCTTAGGTCCAAGTGTATCTAGAAGTATTGGCTTAGCCATTCTTGCTCTAACACCTTGGTCGGCGACATATTCAAATGCCTCGGAATTCCATACTACTATTTCGGCATCAGATTGGGATGCCGCTAAAACACCGCTTTCTTTAGGGAATACGTCTGGTGTGTATAGACTTATTTCTTGAACTCCTAGGATATCCAAGGTGCGACGGTTGGAACCTAACAATGCATGTTCTTGCACGACATTCCACCTTACGGGACGGCCGTCAACACGTCGTCGAGCTCGCATAAAGAACTCAGCAAAGCTTGCCGATGCATACAGTCTAGCGGAAGTATTCACTCTTTTTGCTTCGGAGTTCTTGGTATATCCCTGGGCTTTGTCGGGATTTTGGGTAGTTCGATGGTGAAATTTTTGCACAATCGACGAAGTTGTCGATAAGTTTATAATCGGCGCCACGTCTATATCTGCCTCTTGCGCTGATTGGTGAAGCGCAATGGCTTCTGCCGGATTACCATCGGCGATGCCGGGTTCCGAAATAAGATTTAGAATTTCAGTCATAATTTTCTAATTCATGATACATTTTCCGAAGTGGTATATACAAATCCGCCAGTTGCGCCTTTGATAGGGAGGCATTCACCGCTTCAGGATGTCTTTTTTCGTGGTCCCTAATTAATGCCCTAGCTCTATGCCCGTGACTGCGGTTATCGTCTGGATCAATCTCTTCAATGTGTAGTGGATTACAACATCGAGTATAGTTGCAAAGGTGATTACGCTCCTTATTCTTAAGTAGCGGCCTACCCGAAACGGCCCATATAAGGTTGTGAGCCAAGACTGTTCCTCTTCTGTAGCCTTTAATGACCTCTCCGGTCGCTGTATCTACAGTATCTGGACCTTGACGAGCATACATAGTACCGTAACCGTTCTTTATATTTGCAAGACCACCGGTGTTTCTTTCATATTCATAGGCCTCCCAGCATCCTGTCACAGGGTGAAAACCAATCTGAGACACGGGCGTAGGTGTAAGAATTGAATCGGCATATGAAACAAAAGGGAACTGTGATCGCTGAAATTCCCTAAAGTACCGTAGCGAATCTTCAATAGACGGTAGTATATCACCCCAAAGTGTCTTAATTGTCCCGTCGTCATTTTCTGTATAGTAGGTAGGATTTAGCTCCACTCTTCGAAGATCATTACACATTCCAGCGAAATCCAGGTGATGATGACGGGCGTTATAGCAGTCACCATTTCCGCATAATGAGACATATGGAATTTCATCTGGTGTGTTCTGGGATGGAACTCTTCTTTCTATTTGGGCAAGATCAATAACAGTTCTTGCTGGTGTTTGTTTTCCCCGAAGGCCCCCTGTTACACAGCCCTCTCTTCCAACTTTAGATCTTTCAAGAACTCGAGTAATTAGTTCTAAGCGTTTGCGATATTCTGTAGCTACATTTCTTTCTTTTAATCCTTGTGTATGCCAGCTAATGTGTGAAATGTCTTGATCCACGTCTCGCTCAGCAACAGATGTCGGAAGCAACCACAGCCCAGTCTCCTCGGAGATTATAAAATCATCTGGACTGGAAACGATATTCTCGATGGTTAATCTTGCACCAGTTGATTCGGGACTACTTGCGTTATGGTAACTACTTCTAGTGTGTGCTGGCGTTAATCCCGGTAACATTGCATGCAATTATCAACTAAAGACTCCGATTCTACAAATCTGAAATATTTCAATGTTCTGTATAACGATGATACATTAGGTCCATGTCAGATATATTAGATAGAGACTGCCTAGGCGAACTACTGCAATGGGGACGGATTGGTTCATTTTATCCATCATTATCTCCAGATACAGAGTCGGTTGGAGCTCTAGAATCGGTACAATCAGAAATACTCAATTTAGATCCAGACGCAAAAACTCTATCTGGGTTACATGCAACCCTGTTCTACTGTAAGCCGGTTCGATTATTTGAGTATATAAAACAAACAATTAATCCAGATATTAACGAAGCATTATTATATATAGACCTTCGAGTAACTTTGGGTACCATGATGCTAACTGGAGTATTGCCTGGTGTGGGCCGAGAGATTGCTATGCATACTGTTCCAGAGATTCAACCTTTTGGGGATGGCAATGTTGCCGCTTTGCAGCTTGCACCGGCTACAAGCAAGCTCCAAATAGCTAAGGATCTATTGCGATATAATTTGGGTCGGCATGGAGTTGACGACGATGCGGTCGACCTATTGGCCCAAGAGCCAGATTTTCGATGGTTACTTGGAGATTTAAACCCTCACATTTCTTTGGCAGAAAGCACGAATGTAGATGCCCTAAGGGCTGTAGCTGTGCCGGAAGTGATTGTATTTGATGGACTTGGTTATGGAAGCTCAAAGATGCCTGAAGATATCGAGCCTAAAAGATGGTTCATTCTAGGTATGTAGCACTTTATAATGAACCCCATCAATTGTATTGGGCCATATAAAGATACGTATAGGGTGCAAATTCGAACACTTATCCACAGGACTTTGAAGTGACTGATAGTTTAATTCGGTCGCTAATAGATCTAGTCTACGAACTCAGGCGGCTTGGAGTACGGGATATTAATAGCGTATTAATTATCCAGAAACTGGAGACGAATTAATGGCAAGCCAGTGTCCGTGTCTATAACTTGCGATTGCTGAAATGCTTTATTAATACGCCCAGTAAGGTTATCCCTGTAGACCCCAAGATTGTTGTCTCTTAAGAATATGTGACGAATGGGTCCTCGTGCTTTCTGGAAATATGGTACTTCCCTTGGCGTCCACTCATGTAGGCCAGTAAGCCCTCCAGAATATGCAAATTCAACCAGGGGTTTTGTGCCATTAATCGCCGGTGTAGCTAGAACTCTTCTTCCTACATATAGCCCCGCTGTAGTATCCTGGAGCCTTGCCAGCCGCCTGTCTGTACCAATCTTTCGTGCTCCAAGAACAGCAGCTCGCAGGGCGTCATGAGCAATATCTCTGCTTAGTCCAACAGGGATATTGCTAACATTAGGAAAGGTTGCTTCTTCAGAATCGGGGTCTATCAACTCGGTCATTACTTTAGAGTGAAGTGCCTGTGCTTCTATTTTTAGTTCTTCGCTTGATTCCGCTAGGCTTATCCCGGCCTGAAATGCCTCGTACAACTCTAAAGGCATTAATGCTGCAACTGCTGATTCTGCTGGAGCAGGAGTTTGTATCATATATATTAGTATACTCTAGTCACGTTAGGGCGGAGGGATTCGACCTACCTTTGGCAGGCCCGTCGCCACATCTTTGCAAACCAGTTTGCAAGAGTGGACTCCCTTGCGAACAGCCACCGGCTGTTCTCGCCCCGAATGCTTCCCTCGGGCGTTTGAATCCCTCCCAGAAAAAGCAAAACGACCACCAAAATGGTGATCGCTTTACTTTGGCTAGGGCGGAGGGATACCCGCACGATTGCACTGGTGCTCGGAACGAGTTCCTGCGCTCCAGTTTGTCGACCGAACCCCCCGAATATGCTCACTGCGTTCGCTATTAGTGTGTTTGTGCCCCATTCTGAGCCACGAAAAAACCGGACCTTCGTCCGGTTGTCTCGTGGCTAGGGCGGAGGGATTCGAACCCCCGAATGCCAGTACCAAAAACTGGTGCCTTACCACTTGGCGACGCCCTAATGCTGTAATTGTAAATTACAGAGGTTGATTATAGCTTACAGAGAGGAAATGAGCAATTATAGTCTTGCATTGTTTGCGATACAGGCATAAGCTTTAAGAGGAAGTGTGAGGCTTCCGTGAACCCTGAGCATGGCTCGGGGTTCCATTATTTTAGGCACTTAATAGCCTGATATAGTTGCAATAGATGCCGTAGTTGCGACTTTTTTGCAATTCTAACTACTACTTAATAGGCTAAAGGGGAAAGGTTTACTATGACAACATACACACAGTTAATATTTTTTAGTTTGATCGGCGGACTGTTTTCGCTTTTAGGCGGAGTACTTTTGCTCAGTAACAAGAAGGCAGCTAAGACATTGGCATCTTACGGGACTCCCTTTGCGGCAGGGGCTTTGTTATCAGCAGTATTCTTGGATCTACTCAAGGATGGTCTAGAAGAGTCATCTGTTGACCAGGTCATGGCGGCAACCCTGATGGGTATATTTATATTCTTCTTTGCCGAAAGGTTTTTGCATTGGTTTCATCATCACCATCAACATGAACATGCCGATCCATCAATCCCGCTGATTGTTATCGGAGACACTGTTCATAATGCTTTGGATGGTATAGCCATAGCTGCAGCATTCTTGATAAGCGTTCCAACCGGAATCGTCACTACAATAGCCGTAGCCGCACACGAAATACCCCAAGAGATAGGGGATTTTGGTTTGCTATTATCAAAAGGTATGGCCAAGCGTAAGGTGTTACTGGTTAATGTCTTTAGCGCATTGGCAACTACCGTTACGGCTTTTATAACCTTTAGTTTAGGCAAAGAAAGCAATATCCCCATTGGAGCTCTGTTAGGGTTAAGTGCAGGATTTCTACTGTACATATCTCTGAGTGATATTATTCCAACCATTCATGAAAAAGCTACCAACAAGAAGCTTCTAGAGCTACAGCCTCTACTAATGGCTTTGGGCGCAATACTAGTGGCATTGTCGATTCAACTTGCTCATCGATATGTTCACGAAGAAACACCAGCTCACACCGATACAATAGAAGTTCAGGTTGACGAGAAGGGTGTTCCCCATGGGGAGCCTGGGCATGATCACGATTCCATGCATCATATGGAAGTTGTGCCGGCAGAGTCTGGGCATCATAGCCACTAGATAAGCTATACTGTAGGTATGATTTGGGTAGCAATAGCTTTGGGTCTAGTAAATAGTGTTCTATTAGCACTATTATTGCTGCGTCGTACCGCCACTTCGGACGGTGGCGAGATGCGTGATGAATTTATGCGTAACCGCAAGGAGTCTGCGGCTGCCAACAAGGATTTACGTCAAGAGCTCACAACTGGGCTAAACCAAAGTCGAGAATCGCTAGAAAAGCGTCTTGAACAACTCCGGGACAAGAACGATGAAAAGCTAGAAGCAATACGTAGAACTGTGGAAGTGCGGCTAGAATCTCTTCAGAAAGACAATGCCGACAAACTAGAAAAGATGCGCTCGACTGTCGACGAAAAGCTCCAGAGTACCCTCGAAAAACGGTTAAGCGAAAGCTTCAAGATGGTTAGCGAACGACTAGAACTTGTTCATAAAGGCTTAGGTGAAATGCAAAACCTAGCTAGTGACGTAAGCGACTTTAAGCGGGTACTGACCAATGTTAAAACCCGTGGAACATGGGGCGAAGTACAGCTAGAAAGTTTGCTCGAGCAAGTATTCATTAAAGATCACTACGAGAAACAGGTAAAAGTTAATCCCAAGACAAATGACGTTGTCGATTTTGCCATTAAACTTCCAGACAAGAGTTCAGAACGAGGATTCATATACCTACCAATTGATGCTAAATTCCCGCTAGAAGACTACCAAAGGCTAGTTGTAGCCCAAGAAAAAGGCCAGCTGGACATTGCCGCAGCTGCTCAAAAAGCGATGGTCACCAGAGTTAAGCTGGAAGCAAAATCAATTAAGGTTAAATACATCTCTCCACCACGAACTACTGATTTTGCAGTTCTTTATGTTCCGACAGAAGGTATGTTCGCAGAGATACTCAGGGAGCCTGGACTTTTCGAACATTTACAAACCGATTACCGTGTAACCATTGCAGGACCTACCACTATCGCTGCAATTCTAAATAGTTATCAACTTGGCTTTAGAACATTAGCTATTGCCGAGCAAACTGGGCAGGTTTGGGAACTTCTAACTGGTATAAAGGGCGAGTTCGGTAAGTTCGGGGACTTACTAGAGAAGACTAGGGACAAATTAGTTCAAGCAACCAATACGCTAGATAGTGCCAGTACCAAGAGCCGCACCATCGAACGTAAGCTGAGCAAGGTCCAGCAGCTTGCTGATAAAACTACTACAGCCGTAGAGGAGGTAATTTAAAGATGGCTAACGAAAGTGACAAAGTTATAAATTTTCCAGACGTAGGTAAGACACCTAGGGCCATGGATCCTCAGTTCATTGAGCTTGTAGTTAAACTTCAGGGAGAAAATCTGTCGCCACAACTTCGTGAATGGTTCGAACCAGAAAACGCCAAAGAACTCAACGAGGCTTATTTTGATTTAGCGGATGTTTATCACGAGATGTTAGTGAGTCCTGAAATTGGCGGTCTAGACGACGAAGAGGCGCTCGAAAGGTGGTCATCCGAACAGGCTGGTGATGCTGTTGGAACCATGCAAAGTGTTGTTGCAATGGGACTGTATAAAAGAGAACTTGTTGATGAAGCCGAGGCAGATGGACTTACTTTGGAAGCGTCCAAAATTGCCATGGACAGAAGACTGCATGGTATTAGAGAAGATAAGACTCAAGATCCGATTGCTTTAAGCGAGACACTGGCATATGTAGAACAGGTTAGAGAACGGACATTCGGATAGGTTACTTAGTTTTTGTCTGTAAAAAGTCGATTGCCAGAGCTGCTGTCCAGCTAAAATTCTTTGCCCCTGCAGGTGAGCCATCTATTGGAGAGAAATACTCATAGCATCCATGCTCCTCAACCAGTTCCAATGATTTTTTCCTTATAACACTAGCTTCAGATGTAAATCCATATCTATTTAAGCCATCGGCTATAAGCCAGTTAGTATTCAACCAGGCAGGACCTTGCCAGTAACGGAGAGGACTAAACTCTTTTGCCGAAACAGGAACACTTGCCACAGGATAATCTGTATTAAAGAAGTCTTTGCTATGTAGCATTGCCACCAGATGGTTGGCTCGTTCTTTGCTAATTGTACCTGAGTATAATGGCATTAAGGTCCCAATGCTTGGAACGCGGATAAGTCTTCCTGTTGTATGGTTTTTTGAGTAATACTGTTTGCTGTAACTGTCCCAGAGTTGTTCAATAGCCAGTTTGCTTTTATCCATCCGCTCTACCAGGTCTTCTGGAAGTGTTCTACCGATGAACTCTGCCATATCTGTTAGGTGTTGGTTGGCTCGCACGAAGATGCTGTTAAACGAAACATCTTCTATAGCAAAAGCTGACTTCCTTAGCATTGCCTTGGAATCGTAATGTTTAGAACGGAGTTTACGTATTACATCGTAATACAAGAGTGCATCCATATTATCCATTCGCTGTCCTGGGGGGACATGCCTGGTATCTCTTCTGACTAGATTAACAACACTAACCAAGTTGCTCTTCTCTATAATCGTTGCCCACCAGGGGCGATGATGTTTGTGTAGTTGATCTAGCCAGGGCGGAGTACTGTCTAGGCCTGTCTCGTAGGGATGTAATTGCAAAACAAGACCTGATTCTTTAGGGTCTCGATCACGGTAAAGCCATTGGTGATAGGCGATAATTGCTGGCAGCATGTCGGCATACCAGGTGCGTCTTTCGGCTTTCTTGAGCTTCTTGCCAACCTGCACAACGGCTTCAGCCAACATTGGCGGTTGAGTTATGCCAGTAGTACTTGCGTCACTCGGAGACGAAATAGAAAGGTGACTTCGCCATACATTTCGGTCTTGGGTATACAAAACATCTTCGCTAAAGATCATATTTGGAAGCATTCCGTTGCTCCATTGACCTCTAAGAAGACTCTTTAGCTCAGCCTTAGCTCGGTCGATATTTGTGTGTCTAAGCCCAATAGCTATAAAACAACTATCCCATAACCATTGATGTGGGTATAGATCGCCAGCAGGAGCGGTAAAGCAACCATGATCATTATTCTTAAGGACAGCTTTGGCGTCGTTGAGTAACTTCTTAGTGTCGGCCATACCTACAGTATAGCGGTTATGTTATCTAAAGTTTGTAAAACTTAGCGGAAAATCGAACTCGGCTTCGCGGAGCAATTGCATGATGCCCTGTAACTCATCTTTACTTGTGCTTACAACACGAACTTCTTGACCCTGGATCTGTGGTTTTGCTTTGGGATAGGCATCACGGATCTTGCCAGTAACTTTCTTGGCTTTATCTTGATCTAGACCCTGTTTGAAGGGAACTTCCCAGGCCATCTTCATGTTACTGGTAACAGGTTCTTTAGTTACATCTAGTAATTTTTGGCTTTGGCCACGAGTAGCTAGTTTCTTACGAATAATATCCACAATTGCATCTAGCTGGTATTGTTGATCCCCAGTAATTTTAAGGCCGGTTTTATCATCGTTGAGCCATTCGACGGCTGCCGATGTTCCTTTGAAGTCGTAACGTGCGGTTATTTCACGCTGTGTTTGATCGAAAACGTTATTAAGTTCTGCCTTGTCATAGTCACTGACTATATCGAATGAAAAGTTTGCCATGACTATATTATATATGATTTAAGATGTTGGTGTTGAGGTTGGTGTTAACTCGGGTGCTGGTACATCTGAAAGGATTACATATTTTCGGGCACGACCAAATTTCATGAAAGCTCGGCAAGCTGCTAATGTTCGCATAGAAACGTCCATTCGCCCAGGCTTAGCATTCATGAAATCTCCTCCTGTATCTTTGATGAAGCGTATTCCAACTCCTTCAATTAATACTCTTACAGGATTGCGACGAGCAGCGTTTTTCATTTCTTCGTAACTAATTACTCCATTTCCATTGTCATCTGTAGCTCGATCTCGGTAGTAATGTTTGATGTTTGCTGCAAGGTCAACATCAGGCATTGGTTTAGTGCCTATTGCAGTGTCTTTATTGTCACCATTAATTCCTCCAGCACTTGGTACGTAGCAAGTAAAATCGCCAATACCACCTTCGGTTGGTTGGCAGCCAGCCCCAACAAAACTTAATACAGCAAGGCTGGTAGCAACAGCTGCATTTCTAATATTGTGCACAGATAAAGCATCTGGCATATGTAGTCTTTCAGACATAATACTCCATGCGTAAAAACGCTATTTACTTATATGAGCCAAAAGAGTGATTGCAGTGTTCCGGATTGGCACGTGATAGTCACGTGGTTCGGACGACAGCAGCGACGCTTATTAGGCTCGAAATACTATAACAAATTAATCTGTTAAATCAAACTCGTAAGAGATGCTTTACGCTGGTATAATTGATTTAACTATGTCAGACATTAAACAATCAGAGTTTGCTTCTATTTCTAAGAGTAAAGAAAAACTTAAAAAAGAGTTCGATAAGCTTGCCGAAAAGCAGGCGATTCTTAAAAGCAAGAATCTAACGGCTTTGTATTCTGAGCTAAAGACTTTGCCTAACGAACAAAAGGCAGCTTTTGGTAAAGAACTAAACGATCTTAAGCGGGAGATTGTTGATTGGATAGAAGACTCAAAACAAGAAGAAGAGAAGCTTGCCGATATAGATGTAACCGCTCCAATGGATGTAAACTCTAAGCTACCAGAACTATTGCCGGCTCAGAATGGCTCCCGACATCCAATATCGACCGAGCTTCAGTACATTACCGATATTGCCTATCGGATGGGGCTGAATGTCGAGCAAAGTCGTTTGATTGATGATGATTACCATATGTTCGAAGCCCTTAACTTCCCAGAAGGCCATCCGGCCAGGGACGACTATGACACCTTTATGACCACCGATGGGCTTATAGCTCCTGCCCACACTAGTACAATGCAGAACCGTGTTTTACAAAAATATAAAGGCAATTTAGACAAGGGTGAGCCAATTGCCGTATTAGTCCCAGACAGAGTATTCCGTAACGAAGACCTTGATGCTACTCACGAGCATACCTTTCATCAGCATGAGGGCGTGTATGTGGGCAAAGATATTAATGTTGGTAACCTCATTGCCATGCTACAGTCATTCCTAAGCGAATACTTCGGTCAAGAATTAAAGGCAAAGATCCAGCCATTCTACTTTCCATTTACCGAACCAAGTTTCGAACTGGCAGTAGAGCGACCAGATATGCTACGAAAAGATGACTCCGAGGAGCAAAAGTGGTTAGAGCTAGGAGGGTGTGGAATGATTCATCCCAATGTTATGAAGATGGCCGGAATTGATCCAACAGTTTATACCGGTTTTGCATGGGGTTTTGGAGTAGAGCGAATGATTATGATGAAATACGGAATCGAAGATGTTCGACATTTCGAGTCCGGTAAACTAGATTTCTTGAGGCAATTTTAATGAAAGTATCAGTACAACTTGCAAACAAATATAGTAATGTCGATTTGCTGTCTCTTGATACCAATGAACTATTACAGAAGATCGGCGCTCAACTTGGTGCTGTGGAAGAAGTCATAGATTGGGGTGTGCGCTACCATGGCGCTGTTGTCGTAAAAATCGTATCTTGCACAAAACACGCTGATGCAGATAAGTTGAATGTTTGTTTGATTGATGATGGCAACGTGGTTCAGGATGTCGAGCGCAATTCAGAAGGCTTGGTTCAGGTAGTATGTGGTGCCCCAAATGTCAGACAAGGTTTGACCGTAGTTTGGTTGCCGCCAGGAAGTACTGTTCCAAGTACATTCGATAAAGATCCATTTGTTCTAGGTGCCCGAGAACTTAGAGGCGTTCTAAGCAACGGAATGCTCGCCAGTCCAAGAGAACTTTCCATGAGCGAAGACCACGAAGGAATACTGGAAGTTGAAGTCGAAGAAGTAAAACCTGGAACACCATTTGTCGATCTATATGGGCTCAGAGACACAATAATTGACTGTGAGAACAAAATGTTCACTCATCGTCCTGATTGTTTTGGCACATTAGGTGTAGCCAGAGAGTTTGCTGGCATATATGGACAGTCATTCGAGAGCCCCGACTGGTACAGTCTAGCTGCCGTGTCCAAGAATAATCCTACAGGAACACTACCTCTAGTTAGTCAAAACCCAATTATCGAAAAAGTTCCCCGGTTCATGGCTCAGGTTATAGAAGGAGTTACAGTCGGCCCTAGCCCAGTTCATATTCAATCTACGCTTACTCGGTTAGGCAGCAGACCAATAAACAATCTTGTCGATGCTACAAATTACATGATGTTCGTTACTGCTCAGCCAACTCACGCATTTGATTACGACAAAGTTAAAGCGCTTTGCGGCGATCAAGTAACAATCTTCCCTAGAATGGCTAATGATGGCGAAGAACTAAAGCTCTTAAACGGCAAGACCGTAAAACTAACTTCAAGCGATATTGTGATCTCTACTGACAAACAGGCAATTGCACTGGGTGGTGTTATGGGTGGTGCCGATACCGAGGTAGATCAGAACACCAAGAATATTATTGTGGAATGCGCCAACTTCGATATGTATACTATTCGGCGAACAAGTATGCGACACGGTATATTTAGTGACGCAGTCACCAGATTTACAAAGGGACAGTCATACCTACAGAATCCAGTGGTCCTCCAAAAACTGGTATCAGAAATATGCCAACAATCTGGTGCCGAGGCAGGTGCTATTTTTGACTCCGCTCCAGAAGAAGATAGCTTTACAAGAACTCCCGTGGTTCTAAAAGCTGATTTTATTAATAGCCGGCTTGGAAGCAATCTAACAATTCAGGAGATTCAGTCGCTGCTTGATAACGTTGAATTTACTGTAGATGTCAACGAAAGCGATATTACTATTACTCCACCTTTTTGGAGAACCGACATTGAGCTTCCAGAAGATATAGTAGAAGAAGTTGGACGCCTGTATGGTTACGATAAATTACCGGTAGTACTACCTGCGCGTAGCTCTGCTCCGGTGTCCAAGAATCCATCACTAGAATTATCTAATAAGTTGCGCGAGACATTATCTACGGCCGGTGCAAATGAGGTTCTGACTTATAGCTTTGTTTCTGGTCAACTAATCGAAACTGCCGAGCAAAATACCGACGAGGCATATCAGTTGAGTAATGCTTTGAGTCCAGAGCTCCAGTATTACCGACTCACACTAACACCAAGTCTGCTCGGTAAAGTTCACTCTAATATCAAGAGTGGTATTGACCAATTTGCCATTTTCGAAATTGGAAGAACACATCTTAAGCTGCAAGGTGTTAACGAAGAGGGTCTACCGCACGAGAACGCCATGTTGTCACTGGTATACACCGAGAACGATAAGCGCGTAGCTAAAGACGCCGGAGCCGCTTACTTCGAAGCAAAAAGATATTTAGATCATGTTGCGCAGTCGCTAGGATTAACCCTAGACTACGAAGTTTTGAATGAAGACGTTAAATACGAAATAACCAAGCCCTTCCAATCTGGTCGATCGGCTCTTGTTACCGATCGCAAGAGCGGCAATTACATAGGCGTCATAGGCGAATTCAAATCTAGTGTACGTCGTAAACTTAAACTACCTAACCATACTGCAGGATTCGAAATCATGCTTCAACCACTGTTAGAGTCAAAGCAGGCTTTCAATTACCAAGTATTGAGTAAATTCCCCGGGACAACACAAGATGTTACTTTGAGCGCGCCAGTGGAGCTTTCTTACGAGACAGTTAGTTCATCATTAGAAAAGGGTGCGCAGGAACTCACCGAAGCTCAAGGTTACAGGACATCAATTAAACCCGTCAGTATCTATCAGAAAGATAAAGCTAAGAGTCGCAACTATACATTTAGGATAAGTATCGAAAAGTTAGAGCGCACCCTAACTACCGACGAAGCTACTAAGTTTGTCGATTCTGTCGTAGAGGCAGTCACCAAAGATACTGGCGCTAAACGAGTATAGTATGAAATACATTTTTAAGATCCTTAAGTTTGCCGGCGAACTTAAGAAATACTACATTGGAATTAGTCTACTAACGATTGTAATTGCACTAATTGGCCTAGTGCAGCCCCTGTTTACTGGTTGGGCAATTGACGAGCTTCGAAGGGGCTCAAGCGCCGATCTTAGGCATCTTATGGTACTAGCGATTGCCATCTTTACCAGCGACCTTGGTGCAACCTTCCTGAACAACATCAGTAGTTATTATGGCGACATCATGACTGTAAAACTTAATAATATCTTAGGCGAGAGATATTACACTCATCTTCTGAGGCTACCGCAGGGGTATTTTGATAAAGAACTTACCGGTAAATTAATAAGTCGCCTAAACAGATCAGTTAACCAGATTAGCAACTTCATGAAGCTGTGGAGTAATAACTTCCTTCAATTCGCATTCAGCACAGTTCTATCTTTAGCAATCATCGCTTACTATAGTTGGCCGGTAGCGATATTACTCTTTTCGCTTTACCCAATCTTTATCTTTATGACAGTTCGGACCAGTGGTAAGTGGCAAGAATATCAACAAGAAGTAAACTTGCATAACGACATAGCTAGTGGCAGGTTCGCCGAGGCGGTTGGCCAAATTAAGGTCGTAAAGAGTTTTGGCAGAGAGAAAAGTGAAGTCGATTTCTTTAGGTCGCACACCAAGAAAATGCTCGAAACTACCTACCCACAGTCAAAACTTTGGCATTACACCGATATTAAGCGTCGTTTAGTTCTAAACTTCATCTTCTTGGGTGTGTACGCTTTTATTTTTGCGCAAGCCGCCAACGGTCAGCTTACGCCTGGTCAAGCTGTGACTATGATCTTGTACGCCATGCAGATTAGGATCCCTATATTCACTATTAGCTTCTTAGTTGATAATACTCAGCGTGCTATTGCCGATAGTAAGGACTACTTTGACATAATGAGCTTGGAGCCAGCAATTGATGATGCTGCTGGATCTAAGTCAATAAAGGTTACTAAGGGGCGTGTAACGTTTAGTGATGTTACTTTTGCATATGATAAAAAGAATATTCTTAGCGATATTAACTTTACGATTGAACCTGGCACAAAGGTTGCATTGGTTGGTGAAAGCGGCGAAGGCAAGACAACCTTAACAAATCTACTTCTAAGAATGTACGAGCCTCAGTCTGGTTGCATTACTATAGATGATCAAGACATTAACTCTGTAACTCAAGCCAGCTTGCGACAGAATATAGGAGTAGTCTTTCAGGATCCGGCACTGTTTAGTGGAACCATCAAAGAAAATATTAGCTATGGCATGCCAAAAGCCACGGATAAGCAGATAATCGAGGCAGCAAAAGCTGCAAATGCTGATGAGTTCATTGCCAAACTCGAAAACGGCTACCAAACCGAAATAGGCGAGAGAGGCCTTAAACTTAGCGGCGGCCAAAAGCAGCGCATAGCGATTGCTAGGGCCCTACTAAAAGATGCTCCGATTCTGATTCTAGACGAAGCAACCAGTAGTCTTGACAGTAAGAGCGAGGCAATGGTTCAGGAGGCTCTAGAGCGACTCATGAAGGGCCGGACAACCTTAATTATTGCTCACCGACTTAGTACTATCCAGCATGTTGATAAAATAATCACTTTGCGACAAGGAACTGTTGACGAGATTGGTTCTCCCACAAAGTTGGCCAAGAGTGGTGGTATCTATGGGCAGCTATTGAAGCTTCAGAATGGCAATTCAGAAACCAACAAAAAGAAACTTAAAGAATATGAAATGTCAGCGTAGAATAGAGATATGAAGTCCGCTGTTAGAGCAATCATAATCAAAGACAATAACTTGCTTGTTATGAAGCGGGATAAGTTTGGCACCCAGTACTACACCTTAATTGGTGGTGATATCGAAATGAACGAATCAGCAGAAGTCGCTTTGCTGCGAGAAATACACGAAGAAACCATGCTTCATGTGGCTAACCCCAAACTAGTCTTTATTGAACATGCCCCCTCTCCCTATGGGGATCAAAATGTCTTCTTAGTCGATTATATCTCTGGCGTACCGTTTTTACATGAAAACTCCATTGAAAAACGTATAAATCAAGGCGGGGTTAATATGTATACTCCGATGTGGTTACCACTATCAGACCTGCCAAAGGTTGTTTTCCGTACGCCTGAGCTTCAACAACGGATCATAAATGGAGTCAAGTCTGGCTTCCCGGAACAAGTGGAAGAGTTTACAACAACAATTGTTCATTAAATTTGTTATACTTGTTCGGTAAACGAGGGAGATATATGGCCAAAACAGGCGAAAGAATAGCAGCCCTAGTCCTGGCACTAGTTTTTCTGGTGACATCACTTGGCTTTAGTGGAATTGTTATCTGGCAGATGCGACAAGAGAGCAAGGCCAACAAGGTAACCGATAGCCCAAAGACGGACAATAATACAAATAAAGAAAGCACGGGGGATAAATTGGAAGGTACACAATTAGCAGACTTTACACCAGTAGATAAAGTCGACACACTTCAGAAAATCGACACAGTTGTCGGAACCGGCGACGAAGTAAAAGCCGGCGATACTGTGACCGCTCATTACACCGGAGCAGTTGCTGCGACTGGAATAATCTTCCAAAGTTCCTTAGATAGTGGATCTCCAATTCCATTTGGCTTGGATCAGGTTATAAAGGGCTGGACCGATGGTGTACCGGGTATGAAGGTTGGAGGTAAGCGACGTTTGATAATTCCAGCCGACCAAGCATATGGAGCAAATCCTCCTCAAGGATCAAATATCCCAGCTAATGCCGCACTTGTGTTTGACATTGAACTAGTCAAGATTGGCGAATAAAACACAACATATGGTGTGTTGACACTAAGCATAACCACTATATAATAAATAGCATTCCATTCAATCCTCACAAATAAAAATTCAAAAAGCATAATTAAGGGAGTTACTATGGCCAAAGACATTACTATTTTTACCACTAACACCTGCGCATATTGCGTAATGGTTAAGAAATGGCTTGGTGCCAAAGGCCATAGTTACCAAGAGGTTAATCTGGACGAGCATCCAGAGCGTCAGCAAGAAGCCTTTGCTATTAGCGGACAACTTGCTGTACCAGTAACTGTCATTACTAAAGACGACGACTCTAAAGAAGTTGTCGTTGGATACAATCTTGCCAAGCTAGCTCCTGCGGTAGCCTAGTATGTCAGAGGAAAAGCAAAAGACCGAGCCTCAAGACGCAACTGCCCATAAAGTTTGGGATTTAGTAACAATCGGCGCCGGTCCAGCGGCTTTGAGCGCCGCTCTTTACACAACTCGTGAAGACATCACCACTTTACTATTCGAGAAAGGGGTTATTGGAGGCCTAGCTGCTATCACCGACTGGATAGATAATTATCCCGGTTTTCCAAAAGGCATAGCCGGTCTAGAGCTTGCCGATAACCTTCGTTTGCAAGCCGAACGTTTTGGCGCCGTTATAGAGCTTGGTGAAGTTCAGTCAATAGCCGACGAAGGTAAATACAAACTTCTCAAGACCACTAGTGGCGATATTAAAGCCAAGGCTGTTTTAATTGCAACTGGCAGTGACTACAAGAAGATCGGTGTACCTGGTGAGGTCGAGTATTTTGCCCGGGGTGTTCACTATTGTGCGACCTGTGATGGAGCATTCTATCGTGATAAGAAGTTGGTTGTTGTTGGAGGCGGTAATTCTGCTGTCCAGGAAGCTATATTTCTAACTCGATTTGCCAGCCATATAGATCTCCTAGTAAGGGGTGACAAGATGCGGGCTAGTGAAGTTCTTCAGAAAGAGCTTCGTAAACATACTGACAAAATAGCAGTCCATCTGAATCACACCACCGACGAGATTGTTGGCAATGCCGAGGGCAAGGTTACTCACGTGGTTAGTACGCACACAACAACTGGCAAGAAGGTAGAGTTCAAGACAGATGGTGTATTTGTTTTTGTTGGTCTTTCGCCTAACACCGAATTCCTAAAAGACAGTAAAGTCCAGCTCGACGAGATTGGCCTTATAAAGACGGATCACGACCTGCAGACAGCCATAAAAGGTGTTTACGCCGCAGGCGATGTCCGCAGCGGAGCTACTATGCAGATTGCTAGCGCTACTGGTGAAGGTGCTACAGCGGCGTTAATGATTCGCGAGTACCTAGACAACATCAAACAGCATCTTGATTGATGATTAAATCTTATCGTAGCCCGGGAAGTAGTCGGTAATTAACTGATCTTGAGTAACTCCCAGGGTTTTGAACTGCTCGACTATCGATTCGGTCATTGGCTCTGGACCCGATATAAATACCTGCTTACCGTGGATCCCGTCTACAAGATCAACTATCTTGACGGCAGTTAATTTGGGTTTATCTATAATCTCTATTCTTTGAATATATGGTTTATAAAATAGATCGCTAAAGACAATTTCTTGTTGGCTGTGAGAACTATAAATCAGCTGTATGGATCTTGTTTGCTTAGTGTCTTCAAGCCACCTAACAATTGAATGAAAAGGTGTTATTCCAATTCCACCAGCAATAAACACCAACCCAATAGTTTCATCTTTGGGAAGCACGAAGTCTCCCATCGATTCACTTATGCTTACTTGGTCATCGGCATTAAGATTCCAGAGTGCTTGTTTGAAGCTACTTGGATTAAGGGCATGCTTAGTGGTGATGCTCAGTTGCTGATGTCCAGGTGCTGATGATAAAGTAAACCAACGTTTCACGCCTCTACTATCGGGATTTGCATGAGGAAGTGTCATCTCGATGAATTGACCTGCCACAAAGCGTAGCGGCCTTTCTGGTATAAAGAAAAAAGAAGTTATATTGTCAGCTTCGTCTACCGAGTGGCTAAACTTAGCAATCATTTGCTTATTCGTCTTACGCTTCGAAGAGGTTGCATATTCTGAGGAACATTTGTGGTTATGGCAACTACTGGATAGAGTTTTCGAAATAGTCTTGCTACCCAAGGCTTGTCTACGGTCCAAACTATAATTTGTAATTTGTGTCGCTTGGCAAGATAGTAGGCCAAAGGATTCAGTGTCCAGTAGTTTACGTCAATACCGTCGAACCCATAGATTCGAGCGGCATTGATTGCATCAAAAGAGTTATTTCTCTCCAGAACAAAAACCGGAATGTCCGGACAAAACTCCTTGAACGCAAATAGCTCATGATGATTAAAAGAAATCACAGTGAACTGGCCCTTAGCCGGATGCTTACCGATTGCATCTGTTAAGGCCCTAGCCCAACCGCCGCCCTTTGCTTCTATCACAGCAGGTGTATTGCCGCAGGCATTTAATGCCTCACTTAGAGTCGGAACATGGTCGCCGTCCTGTCCTTTAATCTTGGAGATCTGCTTTGATGTTAAGTTAGCGATTCGTTCATCGAAGTTGTGTGTGCGTTCTAGGCTGGGGTCATGGCACAAGAACAGTACTCCGTCCTTACTTAGCCGTACATCAAATTCTATAGCATCTACTCCGGCTTTTATTGCCGCTTTGATACTACGAATACTATTCTCGGGAGCTAAACTGGCCGCTCCTCTGTGACCGATGATGCGCATAGTTATATATAGTGTACAATATAACGGATTAGAAGCTACACATAAGGAGTATATATGGCTGATTTTAACAAAATCTTGGATGCTGGTGACGTAGATGGCGGCGTAGTTAATGTGGTAATAGAGATTGGCACTGGTTCGCAACTTAAAGTTGAGTGGAATCGCAAGAAAGCAATTTTCGAACTAGACCGTGTCGAACCAGGTATTTTCGCCAAGCCTTGTAATTACGGATTTATCCCTCAAACTTTAGACGAAGATGGAGACGAACTAGATGCGCTTGTTATCTGTAGCGAATCGATCAGCACAGGCGTCGCCGTTAAGGGCAAAGTGATTGGAATTCTTAACTTCGAAGATGATGGCGAAATGGACCATAAAGTAGTTGTTGTTCCACATGACGATCGACATACGGGTGATTCGATTAACTCACTCGACGACCTTCCAAAAGCCCTAAGGAATCAATTAGAACACCACTTTAACCATTACAAAGATCTAAAAAAGCCCGGAACAACCAAAGTCCAAGGTTGGGGTGATATCACAGAAGCTAAATCAATAATAAACGAATGTCAGGAGCGGTGGGAGAAAGAATCTTAGAATGACAAGACCGTTAATAACCTTAGATCAATTTGAGTCAGCACTTGAGCAGCCACCGGCCACTCCAAATACTCCTCTATTTAGTCTGGTCGCTGTAGCACACCCAGATGTCTTGGATGAAATTGCATCTAGAGCGATGGATGTCTATGACAACCTCCTGCACAACGGCTTTCCATATACTGATGCTGTCGAAGCTTCAAGCGACGACCAGCCTGACAGTCCAGTAATAGTAAAAATAGAACCTCGGCTTGGTGGAAATATAAAAGCAATTTTCGAGGATACCGAAGCAATTTCCGTAACTGGCAAGAACTATGCTCCATTTCATCGGCTTCCTGGATTGTTAAGATTCACGAGCTGCATACATACCGTTCCGATTATTGGAGGCGACCGAGTTACTAAGGTAACAAAATCAGGCGAGGTCCGATCCCATACTAGGACACTGGTTCCTAAAGGTACTATGTATAGAGAAGACCGTCTCTTGGGCTATGGTGCAGATTATGTAGCAGATATTCTTGTTGGCTTAAACAGAGCTAGGAATATTCAGAGAATGAATACTTCCGTCCAAACGGCTGCATAAACAATGGCTGACAACAACTATCCCAGGCCAGCAGAACCAGAAGTAATATCGCATAGCGGTAAGATCTTAGAGATAGTTACCCAAAAAATGGAAGTTGCTCCAGGCAACTTCGGCCAGTCAGTTTGCAATTAGTAAATTAGGCTCAACCGTAGAATGGGACTTGTATTACTTTGTCATCAACAATTTCGAGGAACACCCTGATGGTCAGCAGAAAGAAGATGGGGAGTACATCGCCCCAGAGTGGATCTCTCTAGCTAAAGCAGCTGAAATGGCTCTGAATGGAAAGATGAGCGAAGAGCGCTCTGCCTTGATCCTGCTTAGATATTTGGCCACTTTAGAGAAGTAGCGGACATTGCATGTCAGGTGTTAATCGGTTATGCTTAAGGTATAAATATTGTCAAAATATCTACTAGGGGGTAAGCATGAAGACACGAGTGGCGATTAACGGTTTTGGAAGAATTGGTCGTAATGCATTTAAGGTGGCATTCGAACGTTCTGATATAGAATTGGTGGCAATTAATGACCTTACAGACACCAAAACATTAGCCCACCTACTAAAGTACGACAGTAACTACGGTACCTACCAACATGACGTTACGTATGACGACAAAAACATTATTGTTAATAAAAAACACATTAAGGTTCTTGCCGAAAAAGATCCGGCTGTTTTGCCGTGGAAAGAATTGAAAATAGATGTTGTTATCGAGTCCACTGGCTTCTTTACAGACCCCTCAGCGGCAAGGGCGCATATCGATGCCGGTGCACATAAAGTAGTCATATCGGGTCCAGTTAAGGGAGATGGAGCGACAACTATCGTTTTGGGTGTCAATGAAGACAAGCTCGAAACCGCCGAAGATATCATCAGTAATGCCTCTTGTACTACTAACTGCATAACACCAGTCGCTGCTGTTATCGAGAACAACTTCGGTATCGATAAAGCCATGATGACTACTGTGCATAGTTATACTGCTAGCCAAAAACTTCAGGATGCCCCAGCCAAGGATCTGCGCGAGGCTCGTAATGCTGCCGAAAACATTGTTCCAACTACCACTGGTGCTTCCAAGGCAGCTGCCCTAGCATTGCCGGCTCTAGAAGGTATATTTGGCGGCATGAGTGTCCGTGTCCCAACTCCTGTAGTTTCCTTGAGTGACTTTGTTATTATTACCAAAAAGCCGGTTACTGTAGAGTCTGTAAACGAGGTGTTCAAGAAAGCGGCCAAAGAACCGTTTTACCAAGGAATATTAGCTGTCACAGAAGAGGAATTGGTCAGCAGCGACTATATCGGCAACAGCCACTCGGCGACCGTTGACCTTAATCTCACAGCCGTGGTTGGCGATAATATGCTCAAAGTAGTAGCTTGGTATGATAACGAGTGGGGTTATAGTAACCGACTTGTCGAAGTTGTCTCTGATACTGGCCGTTTGCTACACGGCAAAATTGACCATCAAAATCATCATGAGTAAAGAGGTTAGTGGATGATCATATATATTGGGGCCGATCATAATGGATACTACTTGCATAATGAGTTGGTCCAATATCTTAAAAATGCCGGCTACAATGTACATGACGATGGAAACAGCGAATTAAATCCCGAGGACGACTATCCTATATTTGCAGCGCGAGTAGCAAATGACATCCTTTCAAGTGATGATGAAGACGCCAAGGGAATCCTGTTGTGTGGCAGTGGCCAGGGCATTATGATTGCCGCTAATCGGTTTAAAGGCATACGTGCATGCCTGGGTTACGATGTCGAATCTGTTAGGGCGGCTAGAAACGATGACGACTGTAATGTGCTATGTCTGCCAGCTAAAATTCTTAAGGAAGACCAGGCCAACCTAATTGTTGAGACTTGGCTAAACACAAAGTTCGCAGCCGCACCAAGATTTATTCGCCGAATTAAAGAAATGGATCAAATGTAATGGCAGTCATATGTCCAACAGTGCTAGCAACCGAACCTCATGAATTTCGGGAGCAGATGGAGCGAATCTCTGGTTTCGTCAAGCGAGTACACATCGATCTTGCAGACGGTGTGTTTGCTCCAACTAGGTTAATGGACATAGACAAAGTATGGTGGCCAGATGGTGTTAAATGCGATCTGCATTTGATGTACGAAACGGCCAAGCCGTTCTTGGATCAAATTATTGAACTCAAACCTGACCTAGTTATAGTTCATGCCGAAAGTGTCGGCAATTTCTATGATATATCTAGGCCTTTGCAAGAAAAGGGAATCAAGGTTGGTGTTGCGATGTTAGCTCATACAGAGGTAGATAAAATTAAGCCGGCACTAAAAGATATTGATCATGTGCTCATTTTTAGTGGTAATCTTGGACACTTTGGTGGAACCGCTGATCTTAAGCTACTAGAAAAAGTTAAGTTAATCCGCAAAGCTAACCCCAAAATAGAGATTGGATGGGACGGCGGGGTAAATCTTGATAACGCAGCCGAACTTGTTGCAGGCGGGATTGATGTAATTAATTGCGGCGGAGCGATACAAAAGGCCACAAAGCCAAGCTCTGCTTATGCTAAACTTGAGAAGATAGCAGGAGCAAACTAATGGCAGTGATGACACTTCAACAACTGGAACTAAAAGCCGAGACCATTCGAGAAGATATTATTCGGATGTTAGAGCATGCCGGCAGTGGTCATAGTGCTGGTCCACTTGGTCTTGCTGACATTTTTACTGCATTATATTTTGACGTCCTAAAGCATGATCCCAAGGATCCCGACTGGGATGAAAGAGACGTTTTACTTCTTAGTAATGGCCATTGTGTGCCTGTTCGCTACGCGGCAATGGCCAACGCCGGTTATTTTGACAGGGAAGAGTTGATGACACTTCGTAAACTTGGCTCCCGACTTCAGGGCCATCCCGAGCGCCTAAAACTACCCGGCATGGAAACAACAAGTGGGCCACTTGGCTGTGGCTTAAGTCAGGCAGCTGGAATGGCCCTTGCCATGAGAATGGACAAGCAAGACCATCGTTGGATATATGTGGTTATGGGAGATGGAGAACTTGACGAAGGTAATATATGGGAAGCTGCCATGTTGGCATCTAAATACAAGCTAAGTAACATCATCGGAATCATTGATCGCAACAATATCCAGATTGACGGTCCAACTGAGTCGGTTATGCCGCTAGAAGGGCTCAAAGACAAGTGGGAAGCCTTTGGTTGGCATGTTATTGAGATCGACGGAAACAATGTCGAAGCTGTGATTGATGCCTGTGCTATGGCCCGGGCAGTGGTAGAAAAACCAGTTATGATTATTGCCCATACCGTCCCCGGTAAGGGGGTAGATTTCATGGAATACGACTTTACCTGGCACGGCAAACCGCCAGATCATGCGCAGGCAAAAGAGGCCTTGCATGAACTTCGGACTCTTAAGGGTAAGATTAGGAGCGAGCATGAGTGATCTTAATCTAGTAGATGACATGACGCCGAGTAATCTGCAGAGTGAACCAATACGGAAAGGCTTCGGTAGAGGCCTTAAGGCTGCTGGCGAAGCAAACAGTAAGGTAGTTGCGGCGTGTGCCGATTTAACCGACTCCACCCAAATGAGTCTTTTTAAAGAATCCTTTCCCGATAGGTTTGTCGAGATTGGTGTCGCCGAGCAAAACTTAGTCACCGTTGGGTCGGGCCTGGCAGCTATGGGCAAAATACCCTTTGTCAGTAGCTATGCGGCATTCAGCCCCGGCAGAAACTGGGAACAGATTCGGACCACAATCTGTCTTAATGACAGACCTGTTAAGATTGTTGGATCACATGCTGGCGTATCAGTAGGACCTGACGGTGCTACACATCAAATGCTAGAAGACATTACGCTGATGAGAGTTCTGCCAAACATGGTGGTTGTCGTACCTGGGGACAGCCTGGAGGCCGAACGTGCCACACTGGCCATGGCTAAAGATTCACGTCCTAGTTATTTACGACTAGCCAGAGAGGCAACGCCAATTATCACCACTTCCGACACCCCGTTCACTATCGGCAAGGCCTATGTCTATCGCAGTGGTAAGGACATATCGATTATTTCGACCGGAACTATGACCTATCAAGCCCTGGTGGCTGCCGATAAGCTGGCAAAACAAGGCATTGATGCTGAGGTTGTGCATGTACCGACAATAAAGCCGCTAGACGCAGTGACAATAATTAGTAGTGCCAAAAAGACCAAGCACGTTATAACCGTTGAGGAGGCCCAGGTAAACGGCGGGCTTGGTGGGGCAGTTGCCGAGCTTCTAGGAGAGCACCTACCTACAAAGATGAAGCGTATTGGTATGCAAGATCACTTCGGAGAATCAGGCGCACCAGACGAACTGCTCGAGCACTTTGGTCTGACTTCAAAGCATATAGCTCTTCAAGCTCAAGGACTACTGGCTAATAAAGACTAACGGTCAAAAACTTGCTTGCGAAGCAGTATTATCCTAAAAAGCACTACAAATATATGAAGCATCAATATCTCGGATGCTGCGGTTATTAAGAGTGATTTCCAGTCTCCTGTAATGCTCCACTCCTGGAAGGTCTTTGCGTACCTAGCACTGATCCTCGGTAGTCCTTGGCTGATAAAGTAGTTAACGTAAAGTAGGGCAAGTACGGCTACGCTGGTTCTAATGATTGTTTTCTGAATTAGCTCCCGAAGCTGAGATTTAGGGTCAATATCTTTAGGGTGAACATACTTGCTAAAGACAAGATCATTGTTGAGTTCGGTAGAGAAATTTGCACCCAGCCACCACAGTAGGTTAACTAATAGTCCTACCGCACCCCAGAATATTCCCAACGATAAAGAACCGGCAACCTTCTCGCCAACAAACTTTTCAAGTAGTCCATCTATTGAACCAATTGCCGATCTGATAGGATTAAAATCTCCGGTCACAAAAAATAAACTGCTAACAAAATCTTGACTACAAAGAATTATGGTAAAGAACGTTATAAAGATATAAACAGCCAGCTCAACACCAGTTGGCACCAACCATAGGATTACATTTATATAGTTATTTTGTTTTGATTCCATAGACTTCTTAACAGTCATTATATGTTATTCTAAGCATAAGCAAAAGGATAAACAGGAACAGATATGCCGCCAAGTGTAGAACAATGCAAACGCAACTGTGCAGCTGCAAGAGCTGCCATGAAGCGAGCCCGTGATGGCCACTTTGCTTTAGGAGCATTTAACCTAGATAACCAAGAGACTTTAATCGCCGTTGTTAAGGCTGCGGTTGCAAAAAATGCACCTGTATTAGTGGAAATAAGCCATGGTGAAGTCGAGATGCTTGGCCTCCACAACGTACGAGATATGGTAGATAACTACAAGGCCGAGTTTGGTGTAGAGATGTATATTAATCTCGATCACTCGCCAACTGTTGAGGCTGCCAAGGCCGGTATTGATGCAGGTTTTGAGTTTATCCATATCGATATATCTCAACAAGACCATGATGCTTCGGAAGAAGCGATCATAAAGGGCACTAAAGAGGTTGTCGAATATGCCAAGAAAACTGGCGCACTTGTCGAGAGTGAGCCCCACTATTTTGGTGGAGGTTCTAACAAGTTCACCAAAGCCTTCGATTATGAAGAGATCAAGAAGACATTTAGTACGCCCGAGGGAACTAAGGCATTTGTTGAGGCTACCGGAATCGATACCTATGCTGCAGCGGTCGGGAATTTACATGGTTCATACCCTGTGCCAAAACGACTGGATCTAGACCTTTTGCAACAGATCAGAGACGCAGTTGATTGCAATATCAGCTTACACGGAGGAAGTGGCACGCCTCTACATTATTTTGAGGATGCAGTGAAGATTGGTGTTAGTAAGATTAATATAAACTCTGATATGCGTGTCGCCTACCGAAACACCCTAGAAAAACAACTTAAAGAAAACAAATCAGAATTTGCGGTTATTAAACTAATGGACGAAGTTATTGCGGCCGTACAGGAAGTTGTTGAAAACAAGCTTGATTCATTCAATGCAGCAGGTAAGTCACAAGCAAGTAGCTAGCAAGAGGTTTTGGCAACAACAGGTTGATGATACAATAAACGTAAGCAAATTGATTGTTAAAGGGGTGGCATGGCATTAGACGTATTATCTGTAGGTGGGACAGTTACAGACATATTTATTCGACTTAAAGATGATCAGGCTACGGTAGCTAAAGACAAGGATGGCAATCTATCAATTACAATGCCATTTGGGTTAAAAATACCGTTTGATCATGCCGAGATTCTTAGAGCAGTTGGTAATGCTGGCAACACCAGTGTAAGCTTTGCTCGCCTAGGTCTAAAATCAGCATTACATGCCAACATCGGCAATGATACGGCTGGTCGAGAGATACTTGCAACTCTTGATGAAGAGGACGTAGACACAAGTTTAATAAAGATTCATCGAGGCAAGGCCAGTAACCAACACTATGTCTTGTGGTACAAAGAAGAAAGAACAATTCTGGTTCACGACGAGGCTTATACCTATCACTGGCCACACTTAAGACCCGATGAAATGCCAAAATGGATTTACTTCACCTCAATGGGAGAAGATTCCGAAAAGTTTCACGATGAGTTAGCCGAGTGGCTTGGTCGTCATGAAGATGTAAAACTCGCATTCCAGCCGGGAACCTTTCAGATTAAAATGGGAGTAGAGCGACTCAAGGGAATATATAAGCAAAGTGACGTCCTGGCAGTAAATCGCGAAGAAGCGGCGCTGATCACTGGCGGTGATCATGACAACATCAATGAATTATTTGATAAGTTGCATTCTCTTGGTCCAAAGATTGTTGTCATAAGCGATGGTCCAGATGGAGCTTATGCTTCTGACGGTGCCAGAAGGCTCAAAATGCCCATCTACCCCGATCCATCACCACCCTATGAACGAACCGGTGCTGGCGATGCCTTTACCTCGGCATTTGTTGCAGCCCTAATACATGGGAGTGACATCGAAGGCGCACTGCAATGGGCACCGATTAATTCCATGAGCGTTGTCCAGCATGTAGGTGCCCAAAAAGGATTATTAACTAATGCTCAGCTGCAAAAGTTACTCCAAAACTCACCAAAATGGTATCGTGCTGAGCCACTGAAGTAGATTTTAAATATGTCTAGAGTACTATCCGAACTACTGGGAGCCAAGGAACCGGTTTTTACTATGTCTATCAACCAGCTCGAGGCTAAGACTGGACACTCTTCTTATGACGTAGCTTTAACTTCTAGGATTGTCAGTACCGTCCACAGCAAAATAAGGGAGCTTGCACTTGATCCAGCCGATACGACCGGCAAAGAGCTCTATCATGCACTTCAAGCTTTGGTTGGACTGCATGATGAGTATTTAGCTCATGCTATCAAAACAGATTCAAGTGAGCCTATACCAGACCAGTTGCTGGCTATACAGAAAGCTATCGATAAACTTCCTATGTCCAAGAAGGTTTGGGCCGTAAAACATAGTGTCGCAAAACGCTTAGTCAAGGCCCTACCTCCTAAGAAGGTCATGAAGCAACTTGGTTATAAAAGTGTCGATTCTATGCTAAAACGTGAGAAGATCGACGAGATTATGTCGGCTACCAGATTCCTTGAATCAAAAGCTTGGGGTGAAAAGCTTATTAAATCCTACAAGAAACTGCGGCCGAGTGATTTCGAGACTCGCGATATCGTGGTTAGTATCCTGGATTCAGAAAAATGGGGTAACTCTGCAGAGGCCTATATCTATGAACGCAAGCAAAACATCACCCACCTAAAGGAAATGGGTGTGATTATGATATTGCCTTTACCAGTAAGGCGAATGAGAGGCGTAGTAATTACTATTCTTCCTTTGGTTCTACACTACATTAACGAAATAAGATCATACAGTGCATTCTTTAAGATGCAACAAGTTAGACCGGACTTTAGCGATGTATTAATTAAGACTCTACTCCTAGACCCCAAGGATATTGCCAAGTTCGCTGGCCATAATATTCATTGGCGCATTGTTCAGAGGCATTTTGGCGGACAGGATCCACAAAAACATCCTGAATTATTTGAGCCACATGTCCAACCAGATGATTTATATTGGAGAAAGGCTGAATCAGTTATTTACTGGCTTGAGCCAGCACTAAAATTCTGGGAAGATCTGGACTACATTGGTGCGCTGTACCCAAATTCAATTGTTCCACTTTCATTAATGGATAATGCTGTTAGCTACTGCAACAACCTAGAGTATGGGCAACATTCTTTAGGGCACTTCCGTCGAAGCTTATGGAACGAAATACTTATTGTTTACCTTGGCAATGATAACTTCGAGCAATCAGTATTAAGTCAGCTCAACGAACAGGTCATGGCCGATGAAATGGCGGGTCTGTAGATGTATCAAATTTGCGTATCGGCAGCTACAAGAGGCAAAAGTGTTACAGAAGGCAAAGAGTTGGCCAAAAAAGCTGGGCAGGTGATCGCCGAGTCCGGCCACACACTGTTATCTGGAGCAACTGTAGGTTTGCCACATATTGCCGCTGTTGCCTACAAAGAAGCTGGTGGCAAAATGAATGTGGGTATTAGCCCGGCAACCAGCAAAGTCGAACACGTCATGAAATACAGGTTACCAACTGAGAGTTATGACACGATTCTATATTCAGGAATGCACTACGTTGGACGAGATGTGCTTCTAATAAACTCCGCTGATGCTGTAATAAGTATTGGCGGCCGAATCGGCACACTTCACGAGTTTACTATCGCGCTCGAAACCAACACCCCGATTGGGTTTATTCAGGACACCGGTGGAATTGGTGAGGAGATTATGGAGATTCTGCATGCCGCTGGCCGCGAACCAGGAAATGATATTGTCTTTGGTGCAACGGCCGAGGAAGTCCTCCACGATCTAGTAGAAATTCTAGACAAGCGTCACAAAAAGTACGCCCACCTCTATAAATAAGCCTATTCTTTTGGTGGATGAACAGCATCAGTCAAATAATATTTAGCTGCTCCAATATAGCCCAGTTCCCTTAATCTTCTTTGGGATGTAGCAACACGCATGGCTCGACTGTACCCGAACGAAGTCCAGCCAAATTCTTCTGCAACTTTCAAATTAAAATCCACATCATCAGTAATCCCACTGTCTACACTAAAACCGTCTACGGTTTTAAATACTGCAGAAGTTGTCGCCATGTTGTATCCGCTGGCAAAGCAAAACATGGCAAGCTCTCTGTAACGAAAAACTTTGATTAGGTTGCCAATCGCTCTTGCAGCCGGTACCAATATACGATCTGCAGCCTTATCATTCTCTAGTCCTGGAAATACCGGCCCTGTTACGATTGCTGTTTTCGGGTGAAAAGCAAATTTTCTCAATAGTGAATCGTACCAACCTTGCATTGGCCTTGTATCCGCATCTAGCCTTGCAATCACGTTTGCTCCTAACTCATTAACTGCAAAGTTAAAGCCAGAGTTGCACGCGGAGGATATACCGGGTTCGGGTTCAATCACTGTAAACATATCAAAGATTCCAGTATGGCCTGAGAATTTGCTAGCTACTTCAAGAGTTCTATCGGAAGATCCATTGTCCACAATAACTACAGCATGTTTTTCATCTTCGTACGATACTTGCTGTTGCGAAATAGCTACCAAAGTATCTTGAATGTATTGGTCTTCGTTCCTTGCGGGTATAATTACAGCCCCAGAATATTTGCTCATTGGTTTGTGATTATAACAAAACAGTGAATTAATGTATTTATGCAAT
Organism: Candidatus Saccharimonadota bacterium; assembly: GCA_052034955.1. Taxonomy (GTDB): domain Bacteria; phylum Patescibacteriota; class Saccharimonadia; order Saccharimonadales; family AWTP1-31; genus CAZIBG01. The sequence continues at coordinate 36,749 of JBPOHZ010000022.1, forward strand.
CTCTCTAGAGGTGTACAATAAAAAGATGTCTAAGTTTGAGTTAACAAGCAATTTTAAGCCCACCGGCGATCAGCCTGGTGCTATTGCTCAACTTAATGAAGGTCTTAGTAAAGGTGTCAAAGAACAAACCCTGCTTGGTGTGACTGGTTCTGGAAAGACCTTCACGATGGCTAATATAATCCAGCAGCAGCAACGACCAACACTTATTCTCAGCCACAACAAAACTCTTGCAGCTCAATTGTACGAAGAATTCAGACGTTTCTTCCCCAATAACGCCGTACATTATTTTGTTAGTTATTTCGATTACTACCAACCAGAAGCATATATTGCACGAAGCGATACTTATATCGAAAAAGACAGTCAGATTAACGAAGAAATAGATCGTCTGCGCCACGCCGCTACAGACGCACTTTTGAGTCGTAAAGACGTGATAATTGTGGCGAGTGTTAGCTGTATTTACGGTATTGGATCAGTAGAAGACTATGACGGCCTAGCAGTAAGCATTAAGACTGGTGAACGAAGAGTCAGAGACAAGCTTCTACGACAACTCACAGATATTCAATATCAGCGAAACGACATCGATTTTCATCGTGGAGTATTCCGGGTACGCGGAGATGTGATCGATGTTTTTCCAGCCGGAGAAGAAGTTGCCTACCGAATAGAGTTCTTTGGTGACGAGATAGAGCGAATTACTCAAGTTGATCCATTAACCGGTGAAGTACTCAAGGAGAAGCAAGATCTAAAAATCTTCCCAAGCTCTCACTATGTTACTCCCCACGATAAGCTCAAGGTAGCACTGGGTTCAATAAAAAGTGAACTAGATGACCGATTACAATATTTTAAGAAGAACAACCTGTTGCTAGAAGCCCAGCGAATACAACAGCGCACTAACTTTGATATCGAAATGTTAGAAGAGACGGGCTTTGTTAAAGGAATCGAAAACTATAGTCGTTACTTAACAAACCGTGAACCAGGTGAACAGCCTGCAACTTTGCTCGATTATTATCCAGATGACTTCTTAATGTTTGTCGACGAATCACACATGACCATGCCTCAGATAAGAGGAATGTACAACGGAGATCGAGCCCGTAAGGAGGTATTAGTAGAACACGGCTTTAGATTGCCGAGCGCTCTGGATAACCGGCCGCTTACATTTACCGAGTTCGAAAAGCATGTAAACCAAGTTGTCTATGTCAGCGCAACGCCTGCCGAATATGAGCTTACGCGTAGCCCAGAACCCGCTCAACAGGTTATTCGCCCTACTGGATTACTTGACCCACCAATAGTTATTAGGCCAACTAAAGGGCAGGTGGATGATCTGATTGCAGAAATTAGAACTACTATCGAAAAGCGTCAACGTGTACTAGTGACGACCCTTACCAAACGCATGAGCGAAGATTTAACCGAGTACCTTAAAGATATTGGTATTAAAGTTGCCTATCTTCATAGCGATGTGGACACATTAGATCGAACCGACATTTTGCGTGATCTTCGTATGGGTGTTTACGATGTTGTGGTTGGTATCAACCTGCTTCGAGAGGGATTGGATCTACCAGAAGTAAGCCTGGTTGCAATATTGGACGCCGATAAAGAAGGTTTCTTGAGAAGTGAACAAGCACTAACTCAGACCGTTGGTCGTGCTGCACGCCATAAAGACGGACATGTAATAATGTATGCCGATCGAGTAACTGGTAGTATGCAAAGGACAATCGACGAGACTACCAGACGCCGTAAGATTCAAGAAGAGTACAACTCCAAACATAACATTACCCCAACAGGTGTATCGTCTGAAATTGCTGGAAGCATGAACGTTGAACTTCCTGAGGAAGCTAAAAAAGCTAAACTCAATCTAAAGAAAATTCCAAAAGACGAATATGGTCACCTCATTAAAGACTTGTCGGCTCAAATGGATCTTGCAGCAGCTAACCTAGAGTTCGAAAAAGCAGCTGAACTACGCGATATTATTGAAGACATAAAATCTAAGTCTTAAGCAACTAAGTCAAGTTGGTCGTGAGCAGTAGATACAGGCTCGACCTGCGGCCATAAATGAACCGCACTAGAATCAGGGTGGACGTGGTAAGTATCTACAATACTTTCGGCTCGTGCCCTAACTTCGGCCTCCGGAAAGAACTCGTCTGAGGCAAATTGCTGGGTCGCTACCTGAACACCAGCAGCTTGTAGTATTGGGATGTCTGAAAGGATATTATCTTGGGCCACTGCTATTCCCTCGCTAAGCGTACGAAGCAATGACGGAGTCATATACTTGATCTCTCGCCATAATATACCCTTAGTGTCCGTACGTAGAGTGCCTTGATGTCTCCAAACTTCGTTTCGTGCAATACCAGGTAGCCTTAGGGCAAGTTTTCCTAGATTATGTCCTGATAGCCCAGCGGATCCGGCCAGGATTACTTTTTCTACTAGTTCTGGTTGCCTTGTGGCTGCTCTTATCGCAGCAGGTCCACCCATTGAATGCCCAGGTAATACGAACTTATTAATTCCGTGCTTTTCATGCAGTTTTAGCATTAGTGCTTCGACAGCATCAGCTAATAACAGTTCAGGGTGTAAAATATGTCTTTTACTTAGAGCATGAGCTAACTCTTGGCTTCGTGGAGGCATAAAAGTAACTGCATCAAATCCTGCCTCGGATGTTGCTTTACGTTGTTTGCGGTAAAGTGTTCTATCACCAAAGTAGCCAGGAACTAGTAAAAAGCATAAGTCAGACACATGACGATTTGGTCTCTCTAAGGTATAGGGTGATCTTGCGCCTTGATAGCGTACACTCCCACGTATTAGCATCGTTCGTCGCAATGATGTAACAACTTCAGGATCAAAAAAATCCTCCGTTTCCGAAGGATTTGCTATATTGTCGCGTCCAGAATGGACATAATTTTCACCTACTACTTCTAACCTTGGCGAATTCGACGACATTTTTTGTATTCCTTGAACTTAAAGAATTAATGTAATAGTAATCCCGATGCTTATGCTTGTAAAGCTTTTGTCTATTTAAGGTATGATGACTGGATATTAACAGGGTAATACTTTACAATTAATCAAATGGCAAAACTGACACGCGAGGATGTCTTGAAGTTGGCGTCTCTAGCTAAACTCAAGTTGACAGAAGAAGAGATAGAAAGATATCAGACTGAGCTTTCAGATATTCTTGGTTATGTCGAAAAACTTGATGAAGTTGACGTAACCGGTTTAGAACCTACGACCCAAGTCACGGGCTTAACTGATGTTACTCGTCCAGATGAAATCGTTGATTATGGTGCCTCACAAGAAGACTTGTTAAAAAATGTTCCAGATCGATCCAATAACAGTATCAAAGTGAGGCGTGTATTATGAGCTGGCCAAGTATAAAAGAACTTGCAGAACAAGTACAAACTGGTAGTACGACCGCATTATCTAATGTCCAAAAGGCACTAGATGCTATCGAAGAGCAAAAAGATTACCAGGCAATTATAAGTATTACAAAAGATTGGGCATTAGAGCGCGCCAAAGAGATAGATTCTAAAATTGCCGATGGTCAAAATGTAGGCAGTCTTGCTGGTGTACCATTTATAGCTAAAGACAATTTCCTAGTATTTGGAGCAGAAACAACAGCCGGCAGCAACATTCTAAAAGGATTTAACGCACCTTATCAGTCAACCGCCATCGAAAAGCTAGAAGCTGAGGGAGCTATTTGTGTCGCCAAAGCCAACATGGATGCTTTTGGACACGGAACAACAACAGAGAATAGTGACTTCTTTACTACTAAAAACCCTCATGACAAAACACGAGTTCCCGGTGGATCATCTGGTGGGTCAGCTGTAGCTGTAGTACTAGATATAGTACCGTTTGCACTTGGAACAGATACAGGCGGCTCCCTTAGGTCTCCAGCAAACTACTCTGGTTGCGTGGGATACAAACCAACATATGGATTGGTGTCTAGATCAGGTGTTATTGCTATGGCTAGCAGTACCGATTGCGTTGGCCCTTTAACCAAAACTGTAGAAGACTCTGCATATATTCTGGATGTAATGGCAGGACGTGATTCGCTAGATAGCACAACCATAGATAGAGATACTGAAGGTTATAAGATATCAACCTTAGACCTAAAGGGTAAAAAAGTTGGCGTCATTAAAGAATATATGGGAGATGGCTTAGATTCTGGTGTTAAACAACAGATAGAACAAGCAGTAGAGACTCTTAAGAAGGCTGGAGCTGAAGTTAAAGAAGTTAGCCTACCTAGTCTGGAGTATTCTTTGGCTGTTTATTATATTGTAGTCCCAGCCGAAATCAGCAGTAATCTAAGTCGTTATGATGGTCAACGCTTTGGTTATAGCGACATGTCCGCTAAAAACCTAGAAGAAAGCTACATTAACTCACGTACAGCTGGATTCGGCCCAGAGGCTAAGCGACGAATCATGACCGGGGCCTATGTTCTTAGTAGTGGCTATTACGACGCCTACTACAATAAAGCTCAAACCGTTCGAACAAAGCTGATTCAAGAGTTTGATAAGGTGTTTGAAGATGTTGATATATTGGTCGGACCGACTGCTCCTACGACTGCTTTTAAAATTGGCGAGAACAGCGACGATCCACTAAAGATGTATCTAGCCGATGTCATGACGGTTGGAGCCAGCCTGGTTGGGATACCGTCACTTGTAGTTCCTGCAGGACAATCCGATGGACTACCAGTAGGACTTCAGATCATGGCGCCACAAAAAGCTGATAGAATGTTACTAAGTATTGGTGCTAACATACAAAATGCCATTGAAAAGGAAAACAAATGAAATTAAAGCTAAAGTTAATCCCTCGTCGAGGCCTAAAAACAGCTAAGTTTAAAGATCAGTGGCTAGAACTGCAGAAGTTTTGCGCCAGCAAAGATACCTGGGCGTTGGCAGTTATTAATGCTGATAAGTTACTGGACGAAGCCTTAAAGAAAAAGCGTCTTAAGGGTAAAAGCATGGGCGAGCGAATGGTTGAAGCTCAAAAGATATTAACAGACAACGATAGTGTTTGGTACGCCCATAATATGGCAAAGAAGCTGCTGGATGACTCTCATGGAAAGCTAAAAGAAACAGATGTAAAGAAGTCACTTGTTGGGTTCAGGCAGGCATTACGCGACCTAGGAGCATTGGAATAGGATCCATGGTTACTAAAGAGATTCGGGGCCAATACAAGGTTACAATTGGTATTGAATGCCATGTTCAGCTCAAAACTGCCACAAAACTATTTTCGGCAGTTGATAACGATGCCCGAAATGCTGAGCCTAATACTTTGATAAGTCATATTGATCTAGGTATGCCTGGCGCCTTACCAGTTCTTAACCAAGGAGCAGTTGATCTTGCTTCAAAAGCTGCATTTGCATTGGGATCGACTCCTTCAAAGTTTAGTACATTCGACCGTAAGCACTATTTCTACCCAGATCTTCCAATGGGCTATCAGATAACTCAATTCTATAACCCCATAGTTGTCGGCGGATCAGTAGTCATAAATGTTGATGGTAAAGAAATTACCATTGGAATCACCAGAGCCCATCTAGAAGCTGATGCTGGTAAGAATACACATCCAACTGGTGCGGATTACAGTTTAGTGGATCTGAACCGCGCCGGAACTCCACTTCTAGAAGTTGTTTCTGAACCCGATATACATAGTCCGGCCGAGGCCAGGGCATATGCTCATGAGCTATATTTATTAATGAAGTATGCCGATGTATCTGATGCAGATTTGTTCCACGGAAATATGCGTTTTGATGTCAACGTAAGTGTTAGTAAAACCGACGAGCTGGGTACAAGAACCGAATCCAAGAACTTAAACTCTTTTAGAAGTGTCGAGAAAGCTGCTGAGTACGAGATTAACAGACAAATAGAGCTACTTGAAAAGGGTCAAAAGATCGACCAAGAAACACGTGGCTGGGACGAAGCCAAGCAAGTAACCGTAAGTCAAAGAGGCAAAGAGCAGGCTCATGACTATCGATATATGCCAGAACCTGACATTCCGCCAGTAAAACTAGACGATAATTACATATCTAAAGTTAAAGAGAGTATGCCAAGCCTACCGTCCGAGTGGCGAGCAAAACTTAAAGAAATTGGGCTAGATCACAGCCAGACCGAAATATTAGTAGAAGCTGAAGTAGCAGAACCCGGTATTAGCTATAGACAGATTATTGAGCCTCAAACAGTACCAAAACTTGCCAAGCAGGTAGCAAACTGGTTAGTGAATGTAGAGATTCCATTCCGAGCTGACGAATCTAGCAATGTTGTTCTAGATCAAAACGGTAGGATTAAATTGTATAGCGAGCTTATTGCCTTAGTAGACGAAAATAAACTTAGCTCTAGTAACGCAAAGGTATTAATTCAGGAATTACTTGGTCACGAATCACTACCAGAATCTATCGAACAATACGCCGACCAACAAGGACTAATTCAGGTGTCAGACAACTCAGCTATTGATGCGATTGTAAAAGATATACTAGAAGCCAATCCAGACGCAGCCAACGATGTACGCAATGGCGAGATGAAGGCAATTGGATTCTTAGTTGGTCAAGTTATGAAAGCCAGCCAAGGCAAAGCAAATCCTGGACTTGCCCAAGAGTTGCTAAAGAAACAGCTCGGTATATAATCATCCTATGATTAGTAATATATCCATTCACTGGTGTTAGAGGTGTTGAACCTGATATCGCAAATTTTACAGGGAGTGGCGGGTTAGAACTAGATAGAACTTGGGTGGCATATGACAGTGCTATCGATACAGATGTAGATAATAATAGACTAAGTACCAAGCGTTTCCGCGAGCAAATGGCTAGATTAGATGTTGGAATTGAGGGCAATTTTCTAAATTTGTTTTTAGACGGAGAAGAACAGCCATGGCTAAGTCTCGACGAACGACAAGATGGGCCAAGTTGCAAAGTAAGGGAGTTCAACGAGCTGACGCCGGCCATTGATGCCGGGGATGAGGCGGCAGAGTTGATGGCTGAACTTCTTGGTGTACCTTCAGCTAGGGTTGCTCGAAAAACAGAAGCCTGGATGGAAGGGCTTGATGGTACGAATCCTACCTGCAGGGCTGTAGCACCACTGCATATTGTAACCTTGGCTTCTATCGAAAGACTCAGGAACATGGGCGTTGGGCAAAACTACGACTATCGCAGATTTAGACCAAACATTGTAGTACGAGGTTTGGGAGAGCCAGGACAAGAGCAAGAATGGATAGGAAGATACTTATCTTTTGGTGACACAGTAGTTAAGATTACAAGACCTACTATTCGTTGTGTTGTAACGGGTCGTGATCCCGATAGCGGTTACAATATTAATGATGTTCCGAAGTTATTCGAGTTTATGAAGCCAGAAGACGGCTCGACCGACAAACCCGTAATGGGAGTTTATGGAGCAGCCCAGGTCGAACCAGGTTCGGGTTCCAGCATATCAACAAAAGCGCCTATAGGCTTTGTGGCCTAACCACTGGTATACTGTTTCTATGACTATAGATACAAGTGCTTCAGTTCTGGTTATTATACTAAGCGTTTTATTGGCAATATTTCTAGTTTTATCTATTGTTATTGCCGTTCTTACAATCAAAGTTCTTAAGCACGTTAAATCTATTACCGAGAAGGCTGAGCAAATTGCCGACAAGGCAGATTCCGTCACATCATTCTTTCAGCAGACCGCCGGTCCGGCAGCTATCGCAAAATTAGTATCCAATGTAATTCATGCAGTTAGAGAAAAGAAGGAGAAGTAAGATGGAAAAGAATACTAAAAAGTTTGCAATTGGAGCGGCTATTGCTGCTGGAGCAGGCTATTTAGCTGGCATCCTTACAGCACCAAAGAGTGGTAAAGAGACTCGTAAAGACGTCAAAGATGCTGCCGTTAAAGCTAAATCAGATGTCGAGAAAGAGCTTAAAAAACTTCATAGCGAAGTTACCGAGCAATTAGAGCGAGCCAAGGAACAGGCCCTAAAGTTTGGATCGGAACACAAGTCAGATCTAAGTAAGCTTGTCAGCAAAGCTGTAGATGCTAAAGAAAGAGTGCGACAAGCTCTTACAGCTCTTCACGACGAAGGTACTGACGATAAAGACTTAAAGTCGGCCATCAAAGATGTGAACGACGCTATATCGAGCCTAAAGAAGTACCTAGACAAACACATATAGCCTAGATAACTCGTTGTAATATAGGTCCCTGTCTCTCCAATTTATACCCGAGGCAGGGATTTTTGTTTATAATAGAGCCATAAGAGTAATGGGGTATCACTTTGATGGCTACTGCACGGCAGCTTAGTAGTAGTGACTATGTTCACTTACATAATCATACGCAGTACAGCTTGCTCGATGGACTTACAAAAGTCCCCGAGTTAATGGACTACGTCAAAGAACAGGGCATGAAGTCGGTGGCCATTACCGATCATGGCACTATGTCTGGTGTCATTGAGTTCTATAAAGCCGCCAAAGCTTCCGATATCAACCCAATCATTGGGATGGAAACCTACGTTGCACCACGTACCATTCACGACCGCGATCCCCAAAAAGACAAATCACCTTTTCACCTTATTATTCTTGCCATGAACAATAAAGGTTACGAAAACCTAATGCGACTTAGCAGTATTGCAAACCTAGAAGGTGTCTATTATAAGCCCCGTGTCGACCATGAGTTGCTCGAGAAATACAACGAGGGCCTTATTATTCTTAGTGGCTGTATCGGTGGAGAGATTGGTGATTCGCTCCGCAATGGACAATACGAACAGGCCAAAAAGACCGCCCAGTGGTATAAGAAAATCTTTGGGGATCGCTACTACCTGGAGGTTCAAGATCATGGCCATCCAGATCACCCAAGTGTTTGGCAGGAGCAGGTTGAGGTTACAACTCAGACTTTTAAACTTGCCGAGGAGCTAGATATTAAGTGCGTACTTACTTGTGATGCCCACTATCTAAGGCATGAAGATCAAGAAGCCCATGAACTCCTGTTATGTGTCCAGACTGGTTCATTCTTGTCTGACGAAAAAAGAATGAGTCTTAAGAATTTTGAGCTGCATGTCACGGAGCCCCAGGAAATCATCAAACGATGGGGCAAAGACCACCCAGAGGTAATTACAAATACTAGCGACATTGCCAAGCGTTGTGATGTCGAAATATCACTTGGGGGCATACTAATACCCAAGTTTCCAGTTCCTAACGGGGAAACTGAGGCTTCGTACCTCCACAAACTTGTTTATCAAGGTTTAGCATGGCGATACGGCGACATTTCGCAGGAAGACGCCTCCAAACTTACAGTCGAGCTGGCAAAAAAGACCCTGCCAAAAAACATCGCCGAACGATCGGCATATGAACTTGGTGTCATTGAATCGATGGGCTTTAACGGTTACTTCCTAATAGTTGCCGACTTCATTAACTGGGGTAAAAGTCAGGGGATTGTATTTGGTCCGGGTCGTGGGTCTGCCGCCGGTTCGATAATCGCCTATGCAATGCGTATTACAGAGCTCGACCCCATGAAGTATGAACTTCTGTTTGAGAGATTCCTAAACCCCGATCGTATCAGCATGCCAGATGTAGACATCGACATACAAGACACCAGACGTGACGAAGTTATTCAGTATTGTGTCGAAAAGTACGGCAAAGAACGCGTCGCCAACATTGTCACCTTTGGTCGAATGGCCGCTAGAAATGCAGTACGTGACGTAGCTCGAGTCTTGCAAGTGCCATATGCCGATGCTGATAGGTTGTCCAAGATGATTCCACCTCCAGTTCAAGGAAGACATATTCCCCTTAAGACGTCACTTGTTAAGGATCACGACTTAAAACAAGAGTATGATTCCAACGAACAAAGTCATAAGGTGTTTGACCTTGCCGTACAGATGGAGGGCACAATTAGAAGTCATGGCATACATGCCGCCGGTGTAGTTATTGCCCCAGACGAGATTGTAAAGTTCGCCCCGCTAGAAATGGCTCAGAAAGGCGTGGTTTCAACCCAGTATTCCATGAACCCTGTCGAGGAACTTGGGCTGCTAAAGATGGACTTCCTTGGACTGTCAAACCTTACTATTATCAAGAACGCCCTTCGTATTATCAAAAAAGTATATGACCAAGATATCGACATTGCCGAGATTCCACTAGACGATAAAAAAACATTTGAACTTCTGCAACGAGGAGACACTACTGGAGTATTCCAGCTAGAATCGGCCGGAATGAAACGCTACCTACGTGAACTAAGGCCGACTAAGTTCGACGATATTATTGCTATGGTGGCACTCTATCGACCAGGGCCAATGCAATTTATCGATGACTTTATTGCCCGTAAGCATGGGCTTAAAGAAGTTACCTATGAGCACGAAGGTCTTCGAGCGGCCCTGTCCGAAACCTACGGAATTCTAGTTTATCAAGAGCAGTTTATGCAGATCAGTAAGGACATGTGTGGCTTTACTGGTGGTCAGGCCGATACTCTTCGTAAGGCCATCGGTAAAAAACAGCGAGAAACAATGGCCAAAATGAAGGTAGCCTTCATCGACGGCATGATCGAAAACAGCGGAGTTCCAAAGAGTTTTGCCGCCAAATTTTGGGCACAGCTAGAGGCTTTTGCCGACTACTGTTTTAACAAAAGTCACTCGGCCTGCTATGGATATATAGCCTACCAAACGGCTTACCTAAAGGCCCATTATCCAGAAAGCTTTATGGCCGCCCTTATGACCAGTGACTTTGACGATATCGATCGTCTGGCTATCGAGATATCGGAGTGTAATCATATGGGCATAAAGGTCCTTTCACCAGATGTTAGTGAGTCATTCGTTGAGTTCTCTGTCACTCCAGATAATCACGAGATTAGATTCGGCATGGCAGCCATAAAGAACGTTGGCACAGCGGCAGTAGAAGAGATACTCCGAGTCCGCCAGGAAAGTCCATTTATCGGACTGGAAGATTTCTTTGAAAGAGTTAATGTACGTACCGTCAACCGAAAGGCCCTGGAAAGCCTGATCAAGGCAGGTGCCTTTGATCGATTCGGCAAAAGATCAATGCTTCTATCAAATCTTGACGTACTCTTAGCCTACGGAAGTCGTATTCAAAAAGAAAAAGCTAGTGGTCAAACCGACCTATTTGGCGAGATAATAGACGGTTCAGATCAGATAAAACCTAAGCTCAAGCTAAACATCACCACAGATGTAGTAAATAAACGTGAACAATTACAATGGGAACGGGAGCTTCTAGGGCTTTATCTTTCCTCCCACCCACTGGAAGACTACAAATTATGGCTTTCTGAGCAAACTGTACCAATTAGCGAAATAATGCCCGAGCATCATAACAAGGTGGTGACTATTGGCGGAGTTGTAGTTGAATCACGCGAAATTCTTACCAAGAAAGGTCAGAAGATGGCATTTGCTAAACTGGCAGACGAATTTGGTGAAATGGAACTGATACTATTTCCTGGTGTTTACGCCCAGAGTGGAGAGCTATGGCAAAGAGATAGAGTAGTTACCCTTAGTGGCAAGATATCTGGTGAAGACCGTGAGGGCAAGAAGAGTGCCACGGCACAAATTCTGGTAGACTCAGCCCGCGAAGTAACTCCGGATGAGGCAAAAAATTACGTTCCAACAATGAAGAAAGCTAAGAAGCCAACCATTCCTAAACCTAAGGTTAAGAATAAACAAAAGTCTGACGGTCAAGAGACATCAACAACCGCTCCAAGACTATATATTAAACTTGAAGAAGCCGGCAATCAGCAAATGCTGATGGATTTAAAATCAATAATTGATCAAAACAGCGGTCTAACAGAAGTAGTCTTGGTCATGGGAGACAGCGACACTCGCCAGATAATCAAGCTTCCGATGAGAATTGATAATAACGAAAAGGCAGTTCAAACTCTTACCGCCATGGTGGGCAAATCAAATGTTGTTTTGAAGTAGTAAAACTTGTAATTAATTTTAAGCATAACTGATACAATATATGATAATGACTCAAAGAAGCGGTCGCACCCAACACAAGAAAAGACATGGCCACCACCAAAAGCGTTCAGGACATTTTCTGAAGGTTTACCATCCTTTTCTTCCATTGCTAGTTCTGATAACTGGATCGCTGTTGTTGTTTTCGGCATTTGGCCCTAGTCAACCCGATAAACCAGTAAAGGTGACCTCAGGGGATAATCAACCGTCGGTCTTGGCCTACGCCACCAGCATGAATAGTGGCGATCTGCTGACCTATACCAATCAACGACGTGCTAAAGCTAAGTTGTCAAATCTTAAGGTTAATAGTCGGCTCACCAAAGCCGCACAGACTAAAGCTAATGATATGGCAAACCGAAATTACTGGTCACATAACACACCAGACGGAACGCCACCTTGGACATTTATATCAAACGCCGATTACAGCTATAGTAAGGCCGGCGAAAATCTAGCCTGTGGTTTTAACTTAAGTAAAGAAGTAATTGACGGCTGGTATGCAAGTCTGTCACACAGAGAGAATCTACTTCACCCTGACTACACGGAAGTAGGCTTTGGTATAACTGATGCCGACAATTACAAATGTGGTGACTTGTCGGCAAG
>JBPOHZ010000004.1:0-6195 GCA_052034955.1 Candidatus Saccharimonadota bacterium
GGGCAAGATGGTGTCGCTGAGGGAGGGGGAGCCGGCATTCGTTGTCTAACGCAATTTAATCCTGCCGAGCTAACTCTAGACATAGATGCAACTACTGTGGCTAACAACTCTATAGAAGGAACAGAAGATCTGACTAGCAATGACTACTTTGGAAACGCCCGAATAGTCGGGTTTCAGTTGTCGGTCAGTAATCTTATTCAACAGTATAATTTTAGGAACGTAACGGTAGCTGGAAACTCGATTGTCAATAATATAGATAATGCCATGGCAGTCGCAGGATTCTTTGCCACACCGTTTAACCTAAATACCCCTTTAAGTATTGTTAACACTACTGTTGTAAACAATAGCGTCATACAGACGACACTGCCGAATATAGGTATATTACCGTCGTTCACTCTAATGAACGCAGAGAGTAATGGAGGTCCACCGACTGGACTTAGCAGTGCGGGTGAAGTACGCAATAGCCTACTATCAAATAACCTATATAACGGTAATCCAGCAAGTTGTATAAATGATTTTGACGCTGCAGGTTTGGGTCTTGGTGTTTACGATCTTACTCCAGCAAATGGAGGCAATAATATGACAGACGATGCAAATTGTACCGGCTATATTTACGAAGCAAATTTGTACAATACTATCGACCATGAAGTCGCCGATAACGGTGGACCTGTTCCAACTATAGCTTTGCATGATGATTCTCCAGCAAGAGGCGGTGGTGGGCAGGTGCTCGGTATATCTACAGATGCCCGCGGCATTGTACGTCCGGCTTCGAGTTGGGATATTGGCGCTTACCAATATGTCCTTGGAAGCGACACTTCTGTACCTGTTTCCGGAGGTGTTACCGCCCCGAATACCGGAGCTAAAAGCAATTCAATTATGATGACTGTCTTAGCATTGGTTCTTGGTCTTCCTATCCTTGGCTACGCTGTAAAAAAGCATGTCTAATGCTACAATAAGCATAAGCATAAATAAAAAAAGGAATTAACCATGCAAAACATTCTGAATATGTCAAAGCTTCATAAATTCATTTTAACTTTTGTGGCCGCCATGACTATTATTGCGGTCGGTTCTGGACGTGCATATGCTGCGCCGCATGATATTACCGCTTACGAAGTTCCGTCCGGCGAGCAAGAGGTGTCTTTTATTGCTACGTCTACAGATGGGAATGTTTGGTTCGTCGAAAGACAAAACGATAAACTCGCAAAGATTGACGCCATAACGGGAGAGATTGTCGAGTTTGACGTGCCTGATATAGGTGCTGATTGTGGCGGATTAGCTAGTGCACCAGACAACTCTATGTGGTTTATTAAAGGAAGTGAAAAGATAATTGGGCACTGGGATACCGCAACTAACAGTGCAACCGAATTTCCTCTTCCCGATGTCGGCGGTGGATGTTACTCAGGACTTATTTACGGTCCTGACGGTAATCTGTGGTTTACTCACGAAACTGGTAAGGTGGGGAAGATGACTCTAGATGGTAACGTAACTGTATACGACACCCCTGACGGTGCTGCCGGTTTACAGCTTACGGTAGGGCCCGACAATAACATTTGGTTCAATGATCCTGTTACAGGCTCTCTATTGAAGGTGACGACTAATGGAGTTATGACTGCCTATGAGTTACCAGTTGGTTTTGGTGTAGGATTCGGCACTGTAGTTGGTTCAGATAATAATATCTGGGTATCGTCCTACGATGGGAAGATTGCCAAGTTCAACCTGAATACTGATCAATTTACTGTCTATGAAGCTCCAGAAGATAGCATTCCACTATTCCTGTCACTCGGTGGTGATGGAAATGTATGGTTTGGTTCTGCTGGAGGCCAAGGTTTTGGCCAGGTAACTCCTTCAGGCACTATAACTATGTATGCCCTTCCCGATGCAGAAGAGCCGATCCCTTTGTTTAGTGTTGCAACCGGTTCGTTTGGCAATCTTTTTGGCATCAGTTACCCGCATGGCTCAGACACGGAGAAGGGCACAGTCTACAAAATGGAACTTCCGAATAGCCAGCTTAGTATTTTAGGTGGAAGAGAAGATTGCTCCCAGATCCAGCTTGTCTCTGGTGCGACATCAACTGGTATTTTGGATCTAAAGAAGTTGAACAAAAGTGATATACCGTCTGATGGAAGCCGAAACTATGTAACTAGTCTGGCAGACTATGAGATTACTGTCCCTAACGGATCGACACAAACTGTTCGACTCGTATTCCAGACTTGTCAGCAACCTGGTCAGGTGAGTGCTAGGAAATACTCTAGTAAGACTAAGAAATTTACGACAATACCTGGAGCTAAAATAACTCAAACAAGCTTAAACGGGCAGTCGGCCTTGTTGCTAACTTACGAAATCACCGATGGAGGACCGCTAGACGATGATGGACTAGTAAACGGTGTAATAGTGGATCCTGTAGGACTGGCATCAGGCAGTGATGATACATCTGCGCCCAACACTGGTGTTAAGCCATCCGCTTTGCTAGTACAGATTATTGTCGGTCTACTTGGAATTGGTTCGTTGGCATACGCTATTCGAGGCAGTATACATCGGGAGGACTAAGTTCTTGTCACGACATAAAAAACGATTACCACTTCAGTCTCGTCACTTCATGCGGAGGGCCTCCTTTGTTGTCGGTATCTTGCTCGTAGGCTATGGTCTGTTTGCACTACAAAAATGGTACGAGATTCGACATGCGGGGGTTCCAGCCGCTCAAGTAGTGGCTTCAGAGACGTCCGATACACCGAGTGAACAGAAGGTGCCAGATAGTTATAGCGTTCCGGCAGATAAGCCATTGTTAATAGAGTTGCCAACAATTAAGGCTAAAGGATTCATACAACAAGTAGGCGTAGATAAACAAAATCGAATGGTTGCACCAGGCAATGTTCATATGGCTGGATGGTATGCCAAGGGACCACTTCCCGGAGATCCAGGGCTCAGTATAATCGACGGTCATGTAAATGGCATATATACAAAAGGAGTTTTCTATAACCTCGGAAAGCTAAAGAAGGATGACACTTTTAATGTTACATTTGGAGACAAATCTGTCCGAAATTTTAAAGTAAAAACCGTGACTACGGTATCTGTGCAAGATGCGGACAGCGCTCTTTTTGTAAAGGACAGTACTGTTGCCAAGCAACTTAACCTTATAACCTGTGCGGGCAAATACAATAAAAGTACTAAGACGTACGATGAACGAGTGATAATAGTTGCAGAGCGAGTGGAGTGAGAAGACTATTGGTCAAGCTGCTTAAGCGCTTGAATAGGATTTAGCTTTGATGCTCTGATTGCTGGGCTGATTCCAAACAGGATGCCTGTCAGTATTGATAACACCGTTCCGGCCATAAAGATCATAACCGAATACACAGGACTAATGTCGAAGGCAAAGGCAATAATTTGGGATGCAATAAGAGATAAGATAATCCCCATAAGGCCGCCGATGGTAGACAGGATAGTCGACTCAAAAAGGAACTGCAGGAGTATATCTTTGTTGCTGGCACCCATAGTCTTGCGGATACCGATTTCACGGGTACGTTCGCTGACACTAACAAGCATGATATTAAGAATACCAATACCACCCACTAAAATTGAGGCTGCTGCCACAATGGCTATTAACGATGTTACGATCGATACTACAGTTTCTGATGTACTGAGTAGATCATCGTTAGCTATCACGCTAAAACTTTGCCCGGCATGCGTAGTACTAATGCGTTTTTGAAGAGTTGATTTAAATCGTTTCTTGTCCGTTGATGATTGCATTTTAGTAATAATTACCGATAACAAATTGTTTCCGGTACTTTGTTGGCTACGGTAGGTCGCAAGAGGTATAAACAGTACGTCATCAAAGCCGCCACCGACGGTCAGTTCCGAACCTGGCACCGCGGGTTCGAAAACACCGACAACCCGGTATGGCACATCGTTGAAAATCACGCTCTGTCCAAGCGCGCTTTGCCCACCAAATAGTTTTTGCTCAGTAGATGGTCCAATTACGGCAACGTTTAATTTCTGCTTCTCATCACTTGACGTAAAGTAATCTCCTTTGGCAATTCGAGAATCCCTCACCGATTTATAATTGGCTGTGGTTGCTGCAACCAGATTTGTTTCGGCGACTCGTCCATTGAATGTAACGCCGCCCGCTAGATAACGGACCGCTGCTGTTTCTTGGGCATCAGGCGCGGTGCGGGTAGTCTCATAATCTTCATCAGTTAAAGTAGCTGCCTGGAAATTGCTCAGTATAAAATTATTGGAAGAAACTACATATAGCAAATTGCTGCCAAGTCCGTCTATCTGTCCTAATATTTGCTTACGTGCTCCTTGGCCCACAGTAACTAAGCAGGCTAGCAGTCCTACTCCTATTGCTACGCCTGTAATGGTTAGTAGTGAGCGTAGACGGTAACCGTTGATTGATCGCATTGCGGTTTTTAGGTGCAGTTTATACATGACTGCTCCGTACTTTTCTACCATCGTGCAGATAGACCGTGCGATCAGCAAACGCTGCAACTCGTTTGCTATGGGTGGCCATGATAATGGTTTTCCCACTACGGTGTAAATCTTGGAATACCTGCATAACTTCGTTACTAGTTTTGCTATCCAGGCTCCCTGTAGGTTCGTCGGCGATAATAATTTCAGGCTGGTGGACTACAGCACAGGCAATCGATACCCGTTGCAGCTGGCCAGATGACAGTTCGGATGGTTTCTTATGATGGAGTTTCTGAATACCAAGATTCTTTAGTGTTTCGAATGCAATTTTTGTTGCTTCTTGTTCTTTGATTCCCCGATACAGCAGTGGCAGCATAGTGTTTTCCAGTACCGACTGGTATTGGAGTAGATTAGCGGACTGAAACACAAAGCCAAAATGTTGAGCCCGCAAGAGCTGTAGCTGTGATATATCCCTGAAGTTTACTTCGACTGCATTAAGTTTAAAAGCACCAGAAGTTGGTTGGTCTAACATGCCAATAATATTGAGTAGTGTAGTTTTGCCGGCACCCGATTGTCCCATTAACGCCACAAATTCACCTCGCCCAATCAACATGCTAACACCGTTTAGGGCAGTCTCCACAGCATGGCCTGAGTGATAATTCTTAACGATGTTACGTAGTTCGAGAATTGTTGAAGTGGCTTTCACAGATAGAATTATAAGCTATCACACGGCTATATGAGATTTAGCTGAACTTGTGTCATCAACAAGCTTCAGCTTATAATACGGATATGCACAAGAGGAAAAAAATAAAAAGTCTACAGTTTGTAGCCTTGCTGCTGGTAGTCTTGATCGGAGGACTAGCCGCCTTACCTCTCCTTCATACCAAAGCAGAAGTCAACATCAGCAAAATTGGTTCGTTTGGTGGCAGCGCAACATTAGCCAATATTGTCATGCCAGGGCAGCTGGCTAGCGATGACGATGGCAATATTTACGTTCTAGATAAACAAAGCCGCGGTGTTGTTAAGATGTCTGGTGCGGGCGAATACATAAGAAATATTGGTAATAATCAGGAATATTCGGGTGATAACTCACTTGGGGGAGTAAAAGATATATCGGTACACCGAGGCTCTAATACTATTTATACTATTCAGGCAGAAAATCGTGCTGTTAAAAAATTCTCTACCGACGGGGCATTCATCGGCACATTTGGAATTGGAGTGTTAGACGGACAAGACACTATGCAATACTGCACGGTAAACTGCCGAGTATCGGATGATGATTATGCTGATGGTTATTCTCCGATTGATCAACGTGACACATTTACTACGGACACGGCAGGGAATGTGTACCTAACAGGTAGCAATACTATCAATAAATTTAGCCCTACAGGGCAGCTCCAGGCGGTCATTGGCTGGGGGGCTCAAGATGGTGAGCAAGAACTTCAATACTGTACGTCCGGCTGTAGAAACGGTGCTGGAGGTGTAGGTGACGGCCAGTTTGACAATACTACAAGGTCTATCGCCGTTGATGAACAAGGGAATATTTATGTTGCAGGCACAAATAGAATTCAGAAAATCAGTGCAAGTGGTGAGTTCCTTGGTGCTTATGGATTAGGAGTTCAGGACGGTCAAGCGGAGTACCAGGTATGCCCTTCATCATGTATCCAAGGTGTGGGCGGTGCGGCAATCTGGGATATCGCAGTCTCAGACGGTAAATTATATTCGACCACCGAATCTGATGATCGTGAAACGATGACCCTAAACTCCTATAACTTAGATGGCAGCAACCCA
>JBPOHZ010000018.1:0-3020 GCA_052034955.1 Candidatus Saccharimonadota bacterium
TCGGCAAAACTATCGTCTCTCCAGATACCGGCTCCATTGGCTCCTCGGCCTTCACCCGCAAGAAAAAGTTGTAGGCCGGTTGGTTGAGTAGGTTTCCCTTCGCAAGCCACGGTTCATACCGACCCAGCAACAATCTCTCGTCGAACGGGCTACCCAGCCCAAAGCAGACAATTGTACTGACGTTGGCCAATATCGCTTCTGTTAAGCGTTGCTCTTCCTGTTGAGCGGCAGATTGTTCGGCTATTGTTAAGAATAGCTTGTATTTACGAGATGCAGACAGCATCTTCACAAACGGTGTAGTGGCGAAGTTCTGAAACTCATCGACGTAGACGTAAAATGGCTTACGCTCCGCTTCTGGCTGGTTATGTCGTCGCTCAGCAGCAATCTTGAGCTTAGCCAGTACCGTTGTACCGAACAGCGTGGCGGTGTCCTCGCCCATGTCAGTAGAAAAGTTACAAATAAGGATTTTGCCGGAATCAATAATGTCTTCGAAGCTAATGGTAGATTTCGTTTGACTCATCATGCGGTTCACAAATTGTGAACCGTCAAAGCGGTCTAGGCGGTGGGTTAGCCCCTTGGTCATACTCACCCGTTGCATACCACCAGCCTTACCAAACTCTTCTCGCCAGAAATCTTTTAAGTGGGCATCGGTGAGCTTCGCTACTACTTTATTCCGAAATTCACTGTTACGAAGTAACTCTAAGCACGTAAATAACGTCGGGTTTTCGGTGCTAAAGGCTGTCCGAATAGTATTACGGAGCATACCTTCGATGCGGTGGGCATTGGCATCGTCATCGGCGAAGACTTTTCGTAGTACTGACACAACCGCTTCGGTCACACGCTCCTGTTCGACCAGCAGCTCATCTTCGTCAAGCCCTTCGGGCAGTTCAAGTAAGTTGAGGCCAATCGGGTGCTTAATGTCCCGAGGGTTTAAGTAGACGACGTCTTTTATGCGTTCCTCAGGAATGTACTTAAGGAGTTTCTGAGCTGCATCACCATGCGGATCAATAAAAGCCACGCCTTTACCGGCTTTGATGTCCTGCAACAGTGCGTACTCAAGCATAGTGGTCTTACCATTGCCGGTACCACCAATCAAATAGACATGCTTTTCTCGTTCTTTAGACGTTAATCCAATAGTGGTGCGACTACCATGGTGATTATTAGTCCCCAGAACAATATCGTAATCGGCAGCGTTAGCATGATTCTTCATAGATAGCGGAGCTGGCAGAGTCTTGGCCACTGACTTAACCATATCCTCTGACTGCATGTGCTCCCCATACGGGAAGTGGTATAGCGCAGCTAACTCGGAAGTTCCAAGCACCGAAGAGTTACGGGTTAACGTAGCTGGCAAACGTTTGTGAAAGGCTTCCAGCCGATGCTCTACTCGCTTAGTTTTAAACAACCGCACTTTTCGAGAATACAGCCCTTGGTAACCAGGTACGCGGAACATATAAAGGGCGTTGGCCAACCCTTGTGCCCGCTGTCCACTGTTTGGTCCGACAACCAAAGCGCGAATATCTACATTGAATAGCTGTTCAGCTAGCTTGGCGTGGATGGTATCAATGGCTGGCTTATTGATCGGACTGATATTTTGCTGGGAGCCGTAATACCCAGATCCTTGTTGTTGGCGAGGCGTTCTAACACCTGCCATTTCATCACCAAATATTTCTAACATGCCCGACAGGATTGAGAAGAACAGCTTAATGATCTTCCCGATGATAATAAAGGGATAATGCCACCATTCGCGGTTTAAGCCCTTATCTTCACCGTGTAGTAGCTGACTACGTATCTTATTTGCAGCTCTGGGTGATGCTGGGGATAGTACTAGTTGCATAGCTAGTAGCTCATTCGCTCCAAGCTTGGTCATAGCGGTGGTTATGTAGGCCATGGGGTCGTGTTGCTTTAAGTCGTCATGGGCAGCTAGTCGGTAAGCAAAGTGGTTAGTCTGGGCAAATTCAAGAATACGAAAATCCTGCCCATTGAGTGCAGCCGTCATGTAATCTTGAACTTCCCGAAACTGTATCTGTGGCTGGTATGCAATAACCAGCTGCTGAAAGAGCTCAACATCATCTGGGTCTAGTGCTGCCCGAAAGCGGATGCCCTCTTCCCGAGTAGCATAGACCTCAAGGGGCAACACGTGTTTACGGTTGAATAGACGCTCCTTATGAGTAACGCTACTAAGCAAACCATGGATGGTATCGTATAGCTCAGTTGTTGCCAGTGGAGACTTAGTACTGATATGTGGCGGTGTTAACTCTAGAAATACTAGCTTTCGGTCATGTAGTCGCCGGTAGTCGAATATGTCGAAAATTATCCGTACGACAGGAAGGATGATGAACCATATGAATAGTGAGCCACCAATGATAATAATTGGTATATTGAGAAGATGTGCAGCTGGCGACGTACCGATAAGATATCGTTCGATAAAGCTAGGTTGAGTGGACGCGAGCAAGAACATTGGCTCTCCCGTACCCACCACCGTTAGGTATTCCTAGTGCAAGAGTAGCTTAATATTGCGGGTAAAGCAATATTGTTTTACAGAATTATGACCTCTGGTGGTATAATTACAGCCATATGGCAGATAAAATGACCCTTGATATCGCTCAGGCACTTAAGAACGCACGCCTGGATAAACGCATGACCCAACTACAAGTTGCTCAGAAGGCTGGTATCCATGAAAAGTATTACGCCAAACTTGAACAGGCTGTGTCTACCCCGTCACTCAAAATGCTGAAAAAAGTAGTTGCTGCTCTTGGTGTTCACTCTTCAGATGTTTTGCCGTTTTGATCGGCCAACTTCTTAATATATTCCTGGTAAAAGCCTTCTAACGCATCCGGATCACTCCAACCGATTTCCCTGTAGGCCAGCTTCATGGCTATCAACATGGATTCGGCATATTCACGGTTAGCATTTTCTGGGTGATTAAGCTTTAGCCAGCGCACCATGGCGTCAGTATCTTCTTCGTTTAATCGGTAACCTTGCATACGCATAGTATATCAGCCTAAGAACTTATCAATTCC
>JBPOHZ010000023.1:0-2506 GCA_052034955.1 Candidatus Saccharimonadota bacterium
TTGGACGATGCTCAGGTGCAGGCATTCTTTCCTTATTACTCGGGGGCCGGTGTGATGGGTTGGGCTTACTCGGGCGGCGGTCCAGGGCCTTGTCAGAATAGACTACAGACTAGCCTTAACTGCGATCAGGTAACTAATGATAATACACAGGCAGACGGTTTGTTTGGGTCAGAATTTGGCATAGCCCGAAACCTGTACGAAATGGGGCGACGAAAAGTTATTATCCTTAAAGTCTCCTATGGATTCCAGTCACTTGCACAATCCAACTCTCCGTTGATACCTTTTGATTGGAACGTAGATTCAGTCAGCGGGAATCCAAGTCGACCCAAAAGCTACACCCAGCTAAAAACACAGTTTAATCAACTAACTGATTACCTCAAGCAGCAGGGAGAAAAGTATACGGTAGACGGGATATTTTGGATGCAGGGCGAGACCGATACTCTGCAAGATTCCTTTGCGACCGCCTACCAGCAGAACTTAACTAGTTTAGTTAACAATGCCAAAGAGGACTTGCAGCTACACCCATCGGGCCACTTTGTGATTGGTAAGACGAATATGAACTACTGTATCGATAACTCCTGGCCAAGGTTCAACAATTATTGTGATTATCCATCGGCAAAATCTATAGATCCGATAGAGTTTGTAGATACGTTACTCACCTTTTCGATTAATCCCGGTCTGTCAAAACGACTCGACCAAGTACGTGCTGCCCAGCAAAATGTGGCTGACAGCGACCAGGGTACCAGGCAAAAAGTTGATATTGTCGAGACTGGCGACATTCCTAGGGGCTATGACTGGACTCACCTGACCTCCGCCGGTCAACTGGAGCTGGGTCGACGATTTGTGAACATGTATAAATTACCAACACGCTATACCGACCAACGGGCTACCGACTATGACGACGACG
Organism: Candidatus Saccharimonadota bacterium; assembly: GCA_052034955.1. Classification (GTDB taxonomy): domain Bacteria; phylum Patescibacteriota; class Saccharimonadia; order Saccharimonadales; family AWTP1-31; genus CAZIBG01. The sequence continues at coordinate 908 of JBPOHZ010000023.1, forward strand.
GCATTTTAAATGCCGCCGAGGACACTGGCAGGGGAGCCTCTTGCCCTCTTGTGGTTAAAGGGCAAACAATTGACGCAAGTAACAATGGAAACCTTGGCGACGATGATGCCGATTGCGACGGCTACCCCAATTATTTAGATAAAACCAACGGGCCAGGTAGCGGCTTATGAGATACCGGCAATACTTAAAGGCTCGTCTTCAGCGGCTTAAAAGAATCATATTAAAAGACAAGAAACGGTTAGCAATTGCACTGGTAGCGATGGTTATGATCTTATCGGCCCTAGTTATCTGGTGGCGTAAATCAGATAATCCAGAAGTTTCTAATGATATTACGACTGTCGATGTTACATCACAGGCTGCCACAGTTAATAATCAGCCAGAGGTTGACCCAGCTAATGCCGATACAACTTTAAATTGGACAAAAAGCGTCGACATGAGTGATGACGATTTGGCGGTTGATGGGACTATAACCGAAGAGATAGATGAGAATCAAAAATTTGTTGGTAATTTGTCATTACCAAAAGGCTGGACGGCCGAATACTCTACGGACGACTTAGGTACGCCAAAAGAAGATAGAACCTTTAGCGCCTATGATATGACAAATCAATCCAATAACCCTTTAGAAGATATTACATACATTAAGATCGATACTGGTACAACCGAAGGAGTAAAACCCTATGCCGATTCAACACTTGTTCGTCCTCTTGACGCCAAACAAATTATTACCGATGGAAAGACGCCATCTAAGCCGATATTGTTCGAGAAAAAGCTATATTATGTCATGAAGGGTTTACGCATTTCGTCTTCTGGCAGTTACAATTTGGATTGTTTTGATTTAGTTACCTATGCCAGATGTGTTAATGGCGCCAATGCCAACTTCTTCCCTACCTATTTTTCTTCTACCGGGGCTTCGGCCACAAGCCTAACAGACCTGGGTACTGGTACCAAAAACGTAACAACAGCAACTAATTTTCAGTTTGTTGTAGACGATGGAACTTACGGACACAATGGCCGCGTATACATGCCTGGCCAAATTGGCAATAACTATGGTGTGGTCTGCTTCGACCTGTCTAGTTATAAGAACTGTGGCTTTACGACACTTGGATCAGCTGCTGCCCCAACTGGCACTAACCCTAGCTGGCTGAATGGTTTTGTCCAAAGCGGTAGCAAGATATATGGCCATGCCAACGATCCCGACTTGGGCTATCAAACTGTATTATGCTTTGATATCCGAGATCCAGCGGATGGGGGTGGAATTTGTCCTGGTTATACATCAAGTACGACTGCTGCCACACCTACAGCTACAGCCAACACCACGGCCTCTACCTTAACCCAGTATACCTATGAGCATAACAATAATTATGATACTCCGGGTAGCCAGGTCATGGACGGCAATAAGATGTATTGGACCGTTAACTACCGCTATGGGCATACACGATTGTTCGGAATTATATGGGGTTGGGACACCTACCCCGATACGCAGAGAGATCTAGGGACGGTGTTATCTTGCTATGACGTAGTGGCTCGAACTAAATGTAGCGGGATTTACAACTACAACTGGCCACGAGTTTATGATGGATCGGGGGGTGAAGTTGGGGC
>JBPOHZ010000001.1:0-2317 GCA_052034955.1 Candidatus Saccharimonadota bacterium
CGTCGATGATACTGAGTCCCGCATCGCCAGGTAGGGCACTCTTGGTATACCAACCAGCCATATTGACGTTACCAGGGACTACCATCTGGTTTTCCTTGTCTACGCCTACTTGCTGAATGAAGCCTTCCGTTTTGATTGTTGGCAGCTGTATGGAGAGTGGTTTGTCTGCGGGGACGCTGTAGTTATCTGGTACTGGCTGTTCACTAGGGGTGTCGGTAGATCCTGTTGCGACAATATGTCCAGCTGGCACACCGGCATGTTGAATGTTGTACCAGTTTCGTATTGCGTTCAGTCCGACACTAACAAGTACAAGGCCTACAACAAATAGTACGAGACGAACCTTTCGTTGAGTCTTCGAGGCTGGCCTTCGCTTTGATGAATTACTTCTACGCTTCTTTAATAGAGCCATAGGTACTAATATAGACTAGCTCGTGCGTTGTTGCTTGCGGAATACGTATGTCAGCAATCCAAGTCCAAGTAAACCGACTAATACGTTTAGTATTTGTGTTGTAGAACCTATACCGGTATTTGGAGCACCAGCGTTACCACCAGATGTAGACGGAGTGGACGCACCACAGACGGCACCTTCAAATTGGTAGGCACCGACAGATGGACAGCTGTCAGGTCGAGCAATACCGCGGGCGTCGGTAGTTACACCAAGCACCGCGCTACCAGCAGCGATGGCTGGCGAACCGGCAAGCAACGCGCGAGTTGGGACATTGCCACCGTTATTCTGAAGAGGCCCAAGGGTGGAGATAATATTAGATACATTTTGCTGGTCACCGGTTTGGGTAAATGAAGTACAAGAGGCATCATCAGAGATGTTGTTGCCAAGTGACGTAATCGTTGGCGTGCCCGTCCCGGAACCACCGGCATTGGGTGTTATATCAATAGTCGAACAGTTGGAAGAATCTGAACCCGATAGGTTGTCGGCAAATAAGCTGTTACTGACATTGATCGTGACAGATGCAGTATCACCACTAGTTTGCCCAAATGCAGCTGAGTAAAAGGCTGCTGATTTAGCCCCCGCAACCGGAAACAGGGTGCTCGTAATGCCACGAGTTCCAGTAATTGTCGCATTACTCACCGTCATATTAACCGCCGCATCACTTCCAGAAGCTATACTTAAGCCGACAAAAGCAGCTGCTACGCTCGTAGCTTTTATGTTATGGATTGTAGTATTAGAGATTGTCGTATTTATAATGCCCATGCCTTGAACTTGTGTTGCAAAACCAAAAGCGTCCCCACCTGATACAGAAGTATTTTGAATATTTGTTAGGGTGGTATTGTTTACGTTTACCGTAAGTGTCGCCCCACCAGTTTCCTGAATATTAAATGCTGTAAGAGCAGTACTACTGTGGGTTATGTCGTGCATATATAGGTTATTTGTTGTTACGCTTTTGTCATCACCCGAAGTACTGATAATCACTATTGCCGTATCACCACCTGCGTTGGAGCCATCTACTTCGATATTCTGCAAAGTCACATCACAATCTTGTAGACCGATTGCTACATTTGCGTATGAAGCAATTTTCATGTCCTGAATCGTAATAGCTACTCCAACAGCTTGTATCCCATCGTAGGCTCCGCTACTGCCATCTATGGCTGTAGTGTTCATGCCAGCGCCATGTATAGTTACGTCTTCCGTTATTTGAGGTAGATTAGTGTTAAGCGTAATAGTTCCAGCTGGGATGCTAATGGTGTCGCTTGTTCCATAGCCAGCACCACTTGCACTACAGCCGAACTGGTTAGCCCCCGCATTTACAGAGTTAACAGCAATCGGGAGTGTACAACCGCCAGTTACGTTGAGGGTTGCGGCATGTGCTCGGCCACCTCCAAATGCTAGCACCGCCAAAAAGACAAAAGCTGCTAGGATGAGTTTATTTGTCTTGGTTAGATTCAGAATACTGAGCATGGTGAATTTCCTTATATAAGTTATAGCGTTACCGGTATTGTACCCCCCCGAATATAGTGCGCAAATTATTCTGTAAGACAATGTCACTTTCCTATGGAAACAGACCAACCATTATTTGCTTTGCAAACACTGGTTACAAAATAGGGACTTCACATACTAACGTTCTATGAATAGAAACTCAAATTTAACACTAACGCAGTTATTATCTAGCTCTCGTTTAGTCAAACTCTGCAATCTTCGCTCAAGCGCTTTTGTTTCACAAGCTATTAGTACGACAGGAAACTCTTTCTCAGTGGCTTTCTGCCACTTTTCTGACTCGGCATAGGTAATGTAGCGTCTTATGCTATTCTTGATCCTCCAGTAAGGCGCACTGGCCTCGTAGAAGCTTAAGAAATAGTCTGG
>JBPOHZ010000024.1:0-17480 GCA_052034955.1 Candidatus Saccharimonadota bacterium
CCAAGGTGTGGGCGGTGCGGCAATCTGGGATATCGCAGTCTCAGACGGTAAATTATATTCGACCACCGAATCTGATGATCGTGAAACGATGACCCTAAACTCCTATAACTTAGATGGCAGCAACCCAAGTACATTCGAATTGGAACCTTATCCTGTCGGAGCTAAGTCGGTGGTTACAGCTCAACAGGGGAGTAATAGGTTTGGTTTACTCTACCGCAACAGACTAGAACTTTCCTACACTGTAGCTCATGGTGTAAGCTCAGTCTATGGATTCTGAACCAAAAGATGCCGTTCCAAGTACTGAATCGGCACTGTCACCAAAGGGACAGTCTCGTAAATTTTGGCTTGCTGTAATTCCGCGCTGGCTTGTTGCAGGATATCTGTACTGGGGCTTGTTTATTCTGGGAAGTTTCTCTATTGGGGGTTGGATTTCTGGCTACAATTGGTTTGCAGATGGCCTGGCGGGCGAATCGCAACCTACAAGTCTCATGATTTATAACATCGCATCTGGTTTTGTTGTAGCAATCTTGTATCTGCACAGGGCTCGAAAAATCTATATAACGTTTAAAACGAAATACCTACCCAACGAGCAACCTCAAGGTAGTCGCCAAGCAGGACCCGAACCTAAATAACAGGGGTGAACTAAAAAGCGAGCCAACTATTTTGTTGACTCACCACTGTTATTTTCACTTGGTAGCGGGGGCAGGACAACCTCACGTTCATCCAGCCGCCCGCTTGCGCTGGGGGCTGTGACTAACGACCGAACCTTTTTGGCTCGAATCAGCCCCAACAAGATAAAAAACCGACAAACAGTCGGTTTCTAATCTTGGTAGCCCAGGTACACTCGAATTGGAACCTTATCCTTGCGGAGCTAAGTAGATGGCTACAGCTCAACAGGGATGTAACAGGTTTAACTCACTCTACCGCAAGGGACTAGAACCTAGCTTGCTTTTACGGTGGCCAGTAGAAGGTCGTAAGTATTTAGGCTAGCTTCACTATCTTTTGCAGCATATGTAATGTCGACTTGGATTCGAGTGCCGTTGCTTCTGAAGAATACGGTTGTTGTAAGCTCATTATTGGTATACTGAACGACCTTATTGCCACTAATTGTTAATGTTTTAAAGTTACTACCACCTAATGCTGAAGAACTTTTTTGGTAGTTGTCTGCAGTTATATTCTTTTGAGGTATATCTGTCTGACTAACCGTCAACAAAGCCCCACTACTTACAGTTTCTTTTTGTACGCCTGTTGATTCAAAATCACTACTTGTGAGACGAAGCACTGTTTGCTCGTCAAGCTTCCAATCACTTGGGTACTTAAATTCAAGGCTGTTTTTGGAGAAACTCGTCCAGCTGGCAGTTGGGTTAATAGTCTTAACATCTTTTGCAGACGAGTCCACAACATCGTCATTAGTTGTAGCGGGAATACTAGTGGCACTATTATTGTTCTTCTCAGTTTCTCTGTTATCCCAGACTTTCCATCCTACAACGCCAATAGCCACAATAACTACAACTGCTAAGATTGCCGCTAAGTGAGCTACTCCATCTTGGTTATTCTTTATTTTCATACCCATCCTTGTTTAGTTAGTCCCAGTATGTACTAACTGTGGGTAAAAGAAAAGACCTCTGTTTCCAGAGGCCAAAATGCTTATGGTAGCGGGGGCAGGACAGCCTCACGTTAATCTGTGCGCCGAGAAGTCTCGGGCAACAGACTAACGACCGAACCTTTTTGGCTCGAATCAGCCCCAACAAGATAAAAAACCGACAAACAGTCGGTTTCTAATCTTGGTAGCGGGGGGCAGGACAACCTCACGTTAATCCAGGCGCCCGCTTACGCTGGGGCCTGTGACTAACGACCGAACCTCTTTGGCTCGAATCTATCTCTCTGACAAGAAAAAAGACCCCTCCGTAGGATGAGTCGTTTTTCTTGGTAGCGGGGGCAGGACTCGAACCTGCGACCTTGTGGTTATGAGCCACACGAGCTGCCACTGCTCTACCCCGCGGCATTGCTAAAGCAGTCTACAGATTACACTAACAGAGGTCAGGGTGTCAATAGCCAATACTTCACAAGAGGCTTATAATATAGATATGATAGATAAGCAAAAACATGCAGCAAGAGTTAGGGAAGAATTAGTATTTGCGGGGCTGACCAATAGGTCTCTTGGTAAAAGCGAATGTAAGCACTTGCCAGACTTGATTCACGAGAAAGAGCATGTACACGCCGCAGTTATGGGACGTACTAACTTAACCACCAATGCATTGCTGGTTGCTACCGATCGAAAGATATTGTTTATAGACTCTAGCCCCATGTTTGTTAATACCGACGAAGTTACCTACGAAGTTGTTTCTGGTGTGTCGTTTGGCAAGCAGGGATTGGCTAACGAGGTTACGCTTCATACCAAAATAAAAGATTTTACACTCATTTTAGTTAATGCTGTTAGCGCCAAGAAGTTTGTTAAGTATATTGAGCAAAGGCGGCTCGAAGGAGACGGAGATTTGTCGGAGTTTACTGCGAAGGAGTCTTCACAAAAACAGCAACCTAAATACAGTCTAACAAAGAAGGAACGCACATTTTTGCAGGCACACAAGCTGTCGACATTAGCGACGCTGGGAACGGATGGACGGGTTACGGCAGCAACGGTTTATTACGGCATGGACGCCGATGATAACCTGTTGGTGATGACCAAAGAGGGAACCGACAAGGCCAGGAATATCCTGCAGAATCCCGATGTTGCGGTGGTGATAACCGATGAATCAAGCATGGCTACGATGCAGATTCAGGCCAGGGCGTATGTAGAGACCGACAACAAAAAACGCCAAGCGGCCTTTGACGCAATAATTGGAAGCGGCAACAACCGAAAGCCAAAACCAATCCAAACCATAAATGCGGGTGCCTTTGTTCCATTTAGGTTGGAGATTTTCCAAGCCCAATATAGCGAATTTAAATCAAGCGAGAAATGATGCCGGGAGTTGATCCAAAAGATCTAATTTCGGTTCTCAAAGATCAGCCGGTCAGGGTGTTAAAAAAGGGATGGCCATTGTTTTACCAGGGCGAGGTTCCCCGGAGTGCCTTTATTGTGAAATCAGGAATGGTCAAGGTCTATGACATTAATACTAGTGGCGAAGAAAAAGTCATAACCTTCACAGATTACCTGGGGTTCCTTACTCCCGAATGGCTATTCGGAAAATCTCCAGTTTCACTCTATTACGCTGATGCTTTTACTGACTGCGAAGTTTATACCATTCCCAAGCAACTATTACTAGAAACGTTGTTTGCCAACGAAGAAATGCTTAAATTTACAATTGATAGGTACGTAAACCTTTACGTTGGTGCGACGTTGCATATTTCTGCCCTAGAACAAACTAAGGCAGCCGAGAAATTGTTAAGAATTCTGCAGTGGCTTTCCTTGCGATTTGGGGTAGAGCTATCTGATGGAGTCTTTAAGGTCGATATTCGATTGACGCATCAAGATTTGGCGCACATGATCGGAATGACCCGCGAAACCACGGCTGTCGAATTGGGTAAGCTTCGCAAACAAGGGGTTATTAGCTACCAGAATCAACGATACATTCTTAATACCGACAAGATGCACAAGATAATGGGCGAAGACGAGTTTAAGGCCCTAGTTATTTAAACCTACCGATTTTTTAGCGTATCTTCAACCACCTTGACCAGCTCCTTGGGCGAGGCCCAAGCCTTAAGCATGTAGTGGTGGGCTCCAAGTTTAAAGGCGGTATCAATATCTTCCTGGACATCATAGTTGCTAAATACAATTATCTTGAGCTTAGGATAGTTACTGATTGGCTCTAGGCGTTCCAAGAACTCTAACCCGTCCATCTGGGGCATTCTGAGATCTAATAGAACAAGGTCGGGAACCACTTTTTTTATGGCGTCTAGGGCCTGAAGACCATTACTTACAGAGGTTACTTTGTAGCCTTGTTTGCTCAGGATAATTCCATAAGCCTCATTAAGTGATGGTTCGTCTTCGACGATTAAAATTTTAGACATAGCTTATCTATCATGGTTCATAAATAGTATATATTGAGTAAAATTTCTTACAATATTTATGCTCATTTTGGCAGGCTGATAATAAAAGTCGATCCCTTACCCGGTTCGGATATGACCTCTATGCTACCATCGTGAAGGGTGACAATTTGCTGGCACAAATAGAGTCCAATGCCGTTGCCACCGGCCTCTATAGAAAGCTCATTATCAATTCTAGAAAACTTCTGAAATAACATGTGCATGTCTTCTTCGGAGATGCCTACTCCACTGTCTTTAACTGATATCCTAACTCCTCCCGACTTTGAATCCAGGTTAACAAGTATGGTTTTGTTCACCCCGGAATACTTACTGGCATTACTTAACAGGTTATCGATAGCCATCGCCAGGTACTGGGGGTCTACATTGGCCATAATTTTTTTTGGTTGCTTAAAGATCACTTTTTGGTTGCGAGCCTGCACCGGCTGGGCATGTTCGGCAACGACAGTTTTTACTAATTGGGTTAAGTTAGTGCGTTTTTTATGCAATACTAAACGGCCCGAGTCGGCCCGGGTGACATGTAAAATTTGATTAATGATCTCTAACTGTCTTTCGTTACTGGCATAGGCTTTTTTTAGAAATCGCCTCTGTTCTATGGGCACCTTGCCTGCGTATCCTTCTAGGACCATGCCGATAAACTGCTTAACGCTGGTCGCGGGAGTCCTTAGCTGGTGTGAGGCAAGGGATATCAGTCCGTCTTTGGCGGCCTGTACCTCTAGTCCTTTTTCGACGGCGATAGACCGGGCACGGTTGATCATCAGAATAAGCAGTAGGCCCGAAAGCATTACACTAAAAACGACCCCAATAATAAGGATTAACTTTGGCTGGTTGCGTTGAATACTGGTAGCTATATTACTGTTAACACTTGCTACCATCGTCCACTGGTTGCTGCCAAGTTCAATTACCGAGCTTTTTGTCACCAAGGAGGACTGCCTTGAGAGCTCATTATAACTTGCTGATTTATAGATAATGTTCTCTGTTGTTTGGTCGAGCCCATCGTATACCAGTAGTCCAGAGTCTTTGGTTAGGCTTTTACTAAACAGTCCATCGATGAGTTCGTGGCTTCTAACTCCGGCAGATACGTAACCAATAATAGCCGCTCGTCTTTCGCCGATGCTATCCAGTGGCGCATTACGGGCATAAATGGGCTGGAAAATAATAAAACCCGGCTCTGGATCATTGGCTTTAGAATCGGCCGCCAGTATAACTCGACTGGTGATGGCGGCGTTTCCTGTATCCCGTGCCGCATCCATGGCTTTTCGCCGAGCGGGTTCGGAATAAGTATTAAAACCGATTACTTTCTGATTGCGGGCATTTAAGGGCTCGATATACTTAACAGATATCTTGTCTGCCTCTATCTGACTGTACACGATTGCCTGAAGGCCAGGGTAGCTATCGTCCAAGGACAGGCTGTTGACGTAGTTGCGGTAGGCCTCTTCGTCGACATTCTCTACAGCTTGAAATAAACCGGCAACACCGTCTAAGACCTCGGTATAGGTGCCTGCCTTGCTGGCTATCATGACAGCGGCACCGTCCACACCATTAGCTAGAGTTGTTTTTATGTCGTTATTAAGGCTGGTTCGGGCATTATTCCAGGTCCAAAATGTAACGGTCAAAGAAGATAAGAGCACCAAACTAGCAGCAACCACATAGACTTTTATTGGAGGAGTACTGATGCCGATTATGGATTTTATCTTGTTGCGCATATAACCTTCTGGCAACAGTATAGGGTTCGGATGACAGCAGGATAGTTAGAAATATTACTTTCAGCGGATAAAGATACTTACAGATTCATTTCGCAATCGAGTCTACGATGTATATGTAACATAAGTTAATTACTGGGGGATATATGGAACAAGCAAAGCTTCAAAACAGAATACATAGTTTCTTAGCACGCAAAGAACAGAAGTTCCCAGAGTTACATAGCTCGGTAAAGGAACTTACTAGGCAACTAGAGGTTGAGGATCGTGCTCATGACCTTATACATTACGAAGAGGTTGATAACTTGCCTCAAAGTCGCGCGTTAAGATACGCGTAATAGTAATAAATATAAAAAAATAGGAGTTTGAATGAATATAATTGTATGGATACTTTTCGGCGCCCTAGCAGGATGGATTGCTTCGTTGATTATGAATACCAATGAAGAGCAGGGGGCCTTTGCCAACATTGTAGTCGGTATATTTGGTGCACTAATTGGTGGTTTTATTGCCCGGCAGCTGGGCAGCAGTGGAGTTGACGGGTTTAACCTGGGCAGCCTACTTATTGCAGTACTCGGTTCGATGTTGCTACTAGGTCTGTACAAGGTAATGACTCGTAGAACATAGATTTCCGAGTACTAAAAAAGCCCCTATACAGGGGCTTTTTTAGTTTCAGCGGTAATGAATTACCAGCTGCGCTGACGGAATGAGCCGCCACCGTTGTTGCCGCCGTTGTCGCCACCAAAGTCGCGTCGTGGTCGGTCTTCTTTTGGTCGAGCTTCGTTGACTGTAACAGTACGTCCACCGATTTCAGAGTTGTGAAGAGCCTTTTCAGCTGCTTTACCTTCTTCATCGTTTTCGAACTCTACAAAGCCAAAACCTTTGCTTCGACCGGTCTCACGGTCTTTGACCACAACAGCTGATGCAACTGTTCCGTGTTCGCCAAAGATCTGAGCCATTTCTTCGTCAGTGGTTGCGAATGGCAGACCACCTACAAATAGTTTGTACATGTAATATATTTCCTTGTTTTTACGCTCAGGTCGACCAACCTATCTAACTTTGCTACTGTTTTGACTACCTATGGTAAAAACCAAGAAACATCTAACTATTTGCATCGAACGATAAGAACCTGCAAGTGCATTAAACCACGAAACACCTTAAACACCAAGCTTTTATTAAAAGACTATTGACAAATACGCAAAGCTATACTATACTGTGCTTAGTTTTATGAAATATAAAACAAAAATATAAATTAAAAAAAGGGCACCAAACAAAATGAAAATTAGTAACTTACTAAACTACGAACTACATCCAACAAGTGATAGTAAAATTGTAGAATTCGACGACATCCTTAGCTAATAACAATTATTGCGAAACAAAAGACTCCCATTTTAGGGAGTTTTTTGTTTGCCTAGAGCTGGCTACTTGTCTTTAAGGTGATTACTTATTAGTCCGGTGATCGTATCGAATGTCGGGTCGTTACTAGGAACGTTGAGTTCGCAGGGTTTAAATAATTTATCTCCATACTTACCAGGGAATCTAAGACCTAAATCCGATCCATCATAAGCAGATGGACAGTCCGGCTCGTCTGCCGGAGAGTATTTGCTAAAGTCGGTATCGCTAATCAGTTTACTAAGTTTTGCGGTATCGTTTGCCGATAAGGTTTTGTGATCTTCAAAGGCACCATCTGAATATAAGCTATATTTACTAAAACAGGCGCCGTTGTTACATAGCCCGCCACTGTATTCGACAGTCATCAGAACGTTCTTACTTTGTCCGGCGTTAGCCAGGGGCTTGGATCCTGGGTCTTCTTTGCTGCCGGTAAGCACCAGGTAGCCCACCAAAACAACTAGCCCAACGACCATGGCAATAAACAGGTATTCGATAGCGCCAAAGCCTTTGTTTCCGAGTCGTTTAAACATAATAAAATAATAAAAAAAGCACAAATAAAAAAGCCCCGATCAACAGGGCTAGAAATCTATGGTGTCGGTGAGTGGATTTGAACCACTGACCCCAGGATGATGAGTCCTGTGCTCTAACAAACTGAGCTACACAGACAAGTGTATTAACTAGGTGATTCTATCTTATTTATCCCTGTTAGGCTAGATATAATGGCCAGACTCTAGAAAATCAGTGACCCATAAAGCCATAAGCATAGTATTATTGAATTATATAACTTTAAGGATTACAAAATGGTTAAAAAGAAAAAGGAAGAACCGGAAATAACAGAAGAAAACGTGGATTTCGAAGAGACCGAACAGGTAGAGGGAATACACGTACCGGAAGAAACACTCGAGCCAGAAGATGCGGCGCCAGAGCAATCAGCTCCAAAAATTTCAAAATTAAAGGCTTTCTTTAAATCTAAGAAATTTAAAATTGCTGTTCCGATAATCATATTGATTATTGCTGGGGTAGTCTTGCTGGTGGAGCCCGTAAAGTTTGGTCTGCTAAATATTTTCTCTAAGGCAAATGTCGAATTTGAAGTTGTCGACCAAGATACCAAAGTTGCCATAGAGGATGTACAGGTAGTTATAGGTGATCAGACCGGGACTACCGGCAAAGATGGCAAAGTTCGAGTATCTGGAGTTAGTTACGGGCAGGCCAGTTATGCGGTTACAAAAGATAATTATGCGACCAATAAGGGCTTGATAAAGGTTAAGACTGGCACAAATAGCGTTGGCCCTATTGGTCTCGAGTCACAAGGAACTCCAGTGGAGATTAAGCTAAAGAACACTCTTAACTCCGGAAATATAAAGGACTTCAAAGTTGCCATCAAAGGTTCCGAAGTTTCTACTCTCTCCAGTAAAGAAGGTATCGCCACCCTAAAGGTTCCAAATGATCTAATTGGTGAAGTTACGCTAACATTGAGTGCCGACGGATATAACACAGTCGAAAAGCGGCTAAAAGTTAAGCGATCTGATAATGATCGATTTGCTACAAACTTAACTCCTAATGGTAAACACTACTTCCTGACCAACCGAACTGGAAAGTTGGCCGTCTTTGCATCAAATCTTGATGGCGCTGGAGCAGAGGAAGTAATCGCAGGTGGCGCCAACAACGATACTGGTACCCAATTATTTGTTGCTCCTGATGGAAAGCATGCCGTAATGATCTCTAAAAGAGATAATGTAAAAGATACAAAAGGACGAATTGCTCAAGCACTTTTCACTATTGATTTAAGCGCTAAGACCATAAAGCGCATAGACGAAGGTGCTCCATACTTTGGATTCTTATCGTGGACTAGCAACAACCAGGTTCTGTATTGGATATCACACGAAGATTATAATCGTAAGGATAATAATAAGCTTAAGACTGCAGATGTGGTTAGCGGAAAACTCGCTACCCTAGATTCGTCAAAGGACTATAGAAGTTACTACATCTACCAAGAAGATCCTAAGCATGCCTATTATGCATCAAGCTACAATTTAGACGGCAGAAACGATGGAACATTTAGCATTAACTTAAGTGATAAGTCCAAAAAGAAGTTATCTCAGCAATATGGATACGGGTACACCAAAACAGAAGTAGGCTCTGTATTCTTTAGAAATAACTTAGAAAAGTGGTTTAAGTTGGATTTTGCCAAACAGTCTGTTGTTCCCGCACAAGAACCAAGTGGACCAAGAAAAGATGTAGTATATTCACCTAATAAACAAAAGACTGCATGGATAGAGCGACGTGACGGTAGGACATCAGTAGTGGTTGGCGATGCTCAGGGTATGTCCGACAAGCAAGTTACAAAAGATATTAGTGTAGGATCGATTCGGCGTTGGTATTCCGATAAGTACATAATCTTCGGTTCCCAGGAGAGAAATGATAGCACAGATTATATTGTCGATATCGCAAGTGGAACAACTACCAAGATTGCTGACACTTTCGACTATAATTAGTAGATGAAATTATCTGATTACGAATACGACCTTCCAGAAAAATCAATCGCCATTCATCCGCCCACCAAAAGAGGCGACACTCGTTTGCTTCTGCTTGATCGCAATTCTGGGCAGATACAAGACAGCAAATACAAAGATTTAGCCGATCATCTGCAGGAAGGTGATGTCTTGGTACTCAATAATACCAAGGTTATCCCAGCCAGGTTGCTGGCCCTCACCGAAGATGGGTCAGAGAGGGAATTACTGCTACTTGAAAAGCACGGACAAGATATGGATCACCATAGTTCACTGGTTATGTATCGGCGTAAACTTCGCCCAGGGCAGCAACTATCGGTCGGCAATACCAAAGTTCATATAGAAGAAGTCTTCTTGAATGGTACGGCACGAATCTCTTGCCAAGTAGATTTGTGGGATCTGGCCGAGCAGAAGGGCGAGGTGCCTCTGCCTCCATACATGCACCGTAAAGAGGAGCCAGAGGATCGCAAGAGGTACCAAACCGAGTTTGCCAAAACCAAAGGTTCTGTGGCCGCTCCGACGGCCAGCTTAAACTTAACAAATGATTTACTGGACAGAATAAAGGCTAAGCGAGTAGAAGTTGTTGAGTTAACGCTGCACGTTGGGCTCGGCACATTTATGCCAATCCGGGTAGAGGATTTCACCAAGCATAAGATGCACCAGGAATACTTTGAGATTCCAGACAGTACAGCTGAGACAATTCGCAAAGCAAAAGAGCAGGGCAGAAGAGTTATTGCCGTCGGCACCACCGTTACCCGAACATTGGAGTACGCTGCACACGACATTCTGGAGGACAAAAAAGGCATTAACGGCGAGGCCGACATTTTTATTTATCCTGGCTACGACTTTAAGATAATCGACGGCCTGCTGACCAACTTTCATGCACCCCACTCCACGGTGTTGATGATGACCGCCGCCTTTGCCGGCTGGCAGAACCTCAAGCCCGCTTACAAGCATGCCGTAGACAATGACTATATGTTACTCAGTTATGGCGACAGCATGTTAATCACTTAGTTTTTTGTGATTTTTGATTTTAATACTAACTACCAAGATTAGGCTGGTTAGGATAACAAACAAGAACAGCTGAATCCTTACAAAGGTTGGCAATATTACCTGATCGTCACTGTCTTTTGGAATTGTTGGTCCACCTGGAACAGTAGGCGAAGATCGAGTTGGCTGATTAGGTTGGCTAGTACCGGTGCCGGTTGGTTGACTCCCTGTGTTTCCTGAACCGTCACCATTATTTGGTTTATCTTTTGATTCTACATTTACCGAAACTGATGGGCTAGCTGGTCCGGCCTGATCCAGAGTGTCGTAGTTAAGCGCCGTCAGAACGTTTTTACCAATGTTTAAAACTAGGTTTACGGTAAATTCGCCGCTTAGGCTACAGGTTGTTGTGCCCGCTAGTTCACCGTTATTAAATACCTTTACCGTTAGCCCTGGTCCACATGTTCCACTAACCACAATTGGAGTCACTTTGGATACGGTTTTGTTGGACGGGGAGGTTATGACTGCCGGTGTGGCGGGGGCCGGTCCATTAACTTGGGCTGTGATATTTACTGATCCGCTCTTGGTTTGGGTGGCGGCCATAACGCTGGCTGGAATAACCACCAAACAAGCCATAAGCACTATCGCTGAAGTTGCTCTGGTAGCCTTTGTAATTTGCTTACCCACAAATCTACCTGCGGTTGCTTATAGCGCGGTTGATAATCTTCTCGTTATAACGCTTGAGACCAGTTTTTATCAGGAAGAATACTAGTGTAAGACTAATAATAACTATCAGCATTAGTTTGTATGGTATGACCCAGAAAGTGAACGAGTCGCTTAGCACCTGATTGGTGTATCCATAACTGACTTCTACTCGGGCGGTGTAGCGCCCAAATAACCATTTCTTATTAAGTGGCTGAGAGAACTTGCGGACGCTTTGAGGCAGGACGTTGCGGGCTGGTTCGCTGAGCGGAAGTGTAGCCACCGTGCCTCCAAACATATTCTTGACAGTTACGTTGCCCGAAGGCTTGACGTGCACGTTACCGGTGTTCTCTATTCGCTCGACGATATTCAGAGGGCCACTTTGGCTTAGGCCAGACTTTTTGCCATCTTTCTCTATGTAGAGTTCTTTGAGGCTGAGTTTTTCGGAAATCTTTCCGTCGACTCTTGCTAGCACCAACACACCAACGCTGGCAGCAATCGATACTTTACTGTTTTCTTCCCCTGGTGGTACGCCAGTAAAGCGGACAACACCATAATGACCGCCGGCTTCTGCGTTATCGGGGACGTTTACAGTCACTGTTACGACTTTGCTTTCCTTGACCTTTAGTGAAATATTCTGGGGTACACTAACCCATTTCTTAAAAGAGAATCCTTCGGAACCTTCTGTGTCATCCAGGATTACCTCTGGGTTACCGCTTTCGTCTTTGGCGCGAAAATCATTGACGTTACCCTTTAGAACAAGGTCTTGAGCGGTGACGTTGGTGACGGTAATCTGCAGTTTGTACTTATTGCTCTTTTGAGCATTTAGGTCAATAAGGACTGGAGAGATCTGTATACCTTGCGTGGGAGGCGGTGTATTGGCGGCCATTACCCGCCCAAAACTAGCTACTGTTAGCAGTAGCGCTACCAAAACTGTAGCTTTTAGAAACTTTTTCCTCACATTGTCCCTCGAATACCCTTCTATTGTAACATCGCTAACCACTAGCCAAGACTAGAATGTTGCAGTAGCGATATAGGTCAAAGTTGTCGAGTAAGAGCCTGGTGCTTGCGCTCCACCGACATTGGCAATATAGCTGGTAGTGTAGGTGTTGCTGTTGGTCGGTGCACCGGCAGATGCTACTGTCTCGCCACTTACAAATCTGAATGAGTCGGCTGTGTTGTAGTTAGTCGCTGCAGTACCCGAGCCGCTTCCACTAACATTTGATCCAACACTTGGGGTGGCGTTGGCTTTTAGATTGATGCCAAACTGACCCGTACCCTGAACGGATGCTGTATTACTGGCTAAGGCTGGAATGGTGTTTAGTCCAGCGGTAAGTGTTGTGCCGTTGACGGTTATTGCGTAGCCGCTAGCTGCGTTGGTGGAGGCACTCATGGTAGAAGTTCCAGATCCAGTTATGCTGGGGGTTAGTGTGCCTAGGGCAACTGTGGCGCTGGAAAGTGTAAATGTTAGTGTCTCATCAACACTTGCTGTTACTGTAATCTGTCCAGCTGTCGAGCTGGCAACTACTCCGCTATCTACTGCTGTAGTCCAGGCATCGTCAGAATAAGTTGTTATCCGGGCAAAGAAAGAGGAGTTGGTGGCACTCGGGTTGGTAACATTGCTAAATGACATGGTTGTTGTTCCGGTTGGTGCCGCTGAGTTGCCGGTTTTCTTTAGGCGTAATTTACCGGCAGTTGAGTTATTGATTGTCCAGCCGGAGGCATCTCCGAGATTAGTAGGCTGACCAGTAAGTGTTGCAGATGCATTGCTGAACCCGGATGGAGTCGAGCATGCTCCACTTGCCGTGGTACAGATGACGGCCTCAGCTGAAGCCAGGACTGTTGCAGACGGTAGAACGAAACTAAAATCGTAGGTTGTACTGGCCGAGGCAGCGGAGCTACCAATTGTTAGGCTTCTACCGGTTAACTGTGCGGCATTTGCAGTTTGCACCATATTAAAGAAGCTCACACCAGTTAAGACAATGATGCTTAACCACAAAGAAAGACGATTCGTCTTCACCCTCAAACTATTCATGCTTATAATGATAACAGTCCTTATGAATAAGATGCAAAAAATAATCAAGTCACCTAAAACTTGGGCCTTTATATTTCTGGCGATTTTGGCCTTTGGGCCCAAAGCCTTTGCCCAGCCATATGGCAGAGGTGTCTACGGTGCCGATGTTCCCTATGGCTCCCAAACCAGCTTGTCTATAGCAACTGGGGGAGATGTAAGTATCCAGGTTACCCCGGACGATGCCGGTGTTTTAGGCACCGGCGATAATATTGTAACGGTCACCTCAACCGACGTAGTGGGCTATAGCTTGTACGTTAGGTCCTTAACAACTACCAACATGGCAAATGGCCCGGCAAGTCTGCCTGCCAGCGCCAATGGTTCGCCTGCGCCACTTTCTGTGAACACTTGGGGCTACAACACTAGTGGGTCAACTACCGATTTTACGGGCATGACACTGAGTAATGTATTGGTAAATGCGCCTACCGGGCCTTTCAGTAGCGGGGACGCAACGACATTTAAATATGGAGTTAAGGTTGACAATCAAAAACCGGCCGGCAACTATGTGACATCAGTTATCTATACCGCAGCTCCCCAGACCGATTAGACTTTGTATAGTTTCTTTCTAGCTTTGTTTATTAGTATCACTAAACCAACCAATAGCCCAAGACATACAAACCATGACCAGACTGGCAGATATAGAATTGTCTGACGTTTAACCTGGACTTGACCACCTTGGGGCGGCGAAAATTCTACAGCCAGCTGATAGATTCCCGGCAACCAAGGCGCCTTCAGACTAGAGCTGAGTTTGCGGATGGTCCCAGGCAAAATCAGACCGTCTTTCTGAAGTATTGATGACTGTTGACCAAAGATACTCTCAAAATACTGTTTGGTGCGCGCAGAGTGGTGACTGTTTCCTTGATTAGCTAGACGGGTATCAATACTAACCTCTCGTTGAGTAACGAACCAAGGAGAATCAAAGCCTAGTAAGTTTACTTGTCGTGTTAAGTCTCCGCTAACTTCTAGATATATAAGTGACGCAACTCGGCGAATCTCTTTAAAGTTAGTGCTACTTGGTTGGTTTTGGCTACTGGCCATTATCGAAAAGTAGTATCCTCCCGGTGATGCATCGGCCGGTATTGCTAGACTATAAGCAACTTCTTTGGATTCTCGTTTTTGAAGATTAAGTGACTTATCTGCTATGCGTACCCATTCGGTATTTCGATCCTCGGAAAACGAGTAGTTGTAATCTTCGTCGGTTACTTTAAAGCGCTCGACACTGATGTCTACCGACATTAGTTGGTCAGTGTCATTCTTGACTGTAACTTTTCCGGTGCTGGTGTCTCCTGGCGATAAGGTCGGTCGACTGCGCAAGGGGAAGATTTGTAGTCCAGTTGGCGGTTTTGGAGCGGCACTCAAAGAAGAAATGCTCATAACTAATAGCCAAACTAATGCCGCTGCAAAAAGCTTCTTCATTGCTAAATAATAAACCAATCACTGCCGTTAGAAACAACAGTAATCGATACATACGGCACGGAAATGCTGGCGCTGGTGGACCCGTCGATGGTGTCGCTTCCGGAGCGGTCGATACTAACAGTGTTGGAGGAGCTGTCGGTTTTCTTTATACAAAAACGGTAGCCACTTGCAATAGACGCCAAGGGCAGAGTGATCGCAACATTGCCCCCAGAGGCATCGGCAAGGATGACGGTATCGCTAGCCGTAATGGTGTAGTTGGAGGTTTTGGTGGCGGTGGCCAAGATCATCTGACCCCATGCAGGCAGTCCACTGTTAACTTTGAGTACTTGGTTGCCGCTGCCGATTCCTAATCTTACGAATTCACCCGATGCATCTCGGTAATACAGATCGCCTGTTGCACCCGCCGAGTCATCAAAGGCTGCTAAGACTTTTCGAGTAGTACCGGTAGTTTGGGTGAAGTATAGTCGGTCGGTATCAAACTCGACGGCGCCTGCCTCCGGAACAGTTAGTAAATCGCCAGAGTTGAATTTTAGTGGAGCGGTTCCGGGATTAGGTGTGCCGGCCTGAATCGTTACGAACTGGTGGCCGCCGTTTGCAGGGTCGTCTAAGCCAGTATGATAATGCTCCTTTTCAAGGAACTGATTGAGGATGTCTCCCCATACTCCGTCATCTCCGTTAACGGCCGGTAATCTTTGAGGAGTTGGCATGACTTAGATGCCGTACTTTCCGCCACCAAAACCAGATTTTTTGACCTCCGGTGCTTGGATGGCTTTGTCGTGCCCCTTTAGTATGGCTGTTATGGCATTACCAACACCAATTACAGATAGGAAAGCAATGCCCATATATCGCAAAAATTGTTTGCGACTCATTGGGGTTTCCATGAGCTTCTTGAGCTGGTCGTTGGCTGACACTCTTCCTCCGTTTGTTGTCTATAATTATACCACGCTTAAGCTTAGCTAAGGAGGTCGAGGGCCTAGCCATATTATGTTATGATTAGTGTATTAAATTGATCTAGAAGGGACAGAATAATGGATCTTGGAATTCCAGAACTAGTTGTAATAGGATTAGTGCTTTTATTATTATTTGGAGCAAAGAAGCTACCCGAACTCGGACGATCTATTGGTAGCTTTGGACGAGAAATCAAAAGAGGCGCTAAAGGTGACGACGAAGACAAAAAAACAGACAAATAATCTGTTTATAGAGCTTGAATTAGCTTAACCACAAGCGTATAGTGGTGGTATACCTGTAAAAACACAGATAAAAACTTAACAAAACAAATCAAAAACAAATGAAAACGTTTGCTCAACACCTACAGGAGTTAAAGGTACGCTTAGGCGTATGTTTTGCTGTAATTGGTGCTGGCAGTATTGTTGGCTTCATGGCCCATAAGCCTATCGAAGCAATATTACAAAAGCCCCTGGATCAAACTCTTTACTATTCCAATCCAGCCGGTGGTCTCAGTTTTGTGATGCAAATTGCCTTCGGTACCGGCATGCTTATCGCACTACCAGTTTTGTTATACCAGCTAGTTCAATTTGCTAGACCTGCAGTGAAGCCGGTTAGAACAAAGAATATGATCATACTTTTAGCATGTTCTACGGTTCTTACGGCGCTAGCGGTAGTTTATGCATATTTTGTCAGTTTGCCAGCAGCGTTGCACTTTTTGGTCAACTTTAATAGCGAGAATGTTAAGGCCCTGATAAGTGTTAGTGATTACGTCAAATTCTTGTTTGCCTACCTAGCCGGTACTGTTGTGGCCTTCCAAATTCCATTAATTCTATTCTTTACTAATAAGATAAAGCGATTCCCTCCAGGTGGTTTACTAAACCTGCAGCGTCCAGCAATAGCTGGGGCAATTATCTTTGCAGCCATTGTTACCCCAACAGTAGATCCAATTAACCAGATGCTTGTAGCTGTACCTATAATTGCCTTATTCCAAGTTGGGGCATTTGCGGTATTTATCGACAACCGTATCCATAAACCAGTGCCAGTTTTCGAAATAAAGCGAGCAGCAGTTACCGTGCCTTTGGTGGTACCCCTAGAAGACGAACCATCTGTGGCAAAAGCTCCCGTATTTGCTCAGGCTCAGGTTTCAAAACCGGTTGCCCGAGTTGTGCAAGGTGTTCGACCGGTTATTAGGCCAACACAAAGGCGAGTAATTATTAGTGACGTCTTTGTTCCAGCTCACTAGCCATAAGCATTAGTGCGGTAGATCGTATATAATGTTTGTAATATGAGTTACAATCCGCAGAATCCCAACGGCCAGGCTACGATGTCTGACTCCGCACCAGTTGTTATCGCCTCCGACCAGACGGTTGTGCCTACGACTGGTGCGCCGGATTCCTCGGCGCTGTATTCTGGCTCAACAGCCCTTACACCCAAGTTTGCCGTTATAACAGCTTCGGCTTCCGGCGCAACCGCTGTGGTGGCCTCGGTCGCTTCAAAAAAGATCAGGGTCATTAGTTATGTGGTTGTTGCCAACGCTGCCGTAAATATAAAGTTCCAAAGCAACAGTACTGATAAAACTGGTCTACTTTACTTGGCCGGCAATGGCGGGGTATCAGGAGCCTATGCCCCGACTGGGCATTTCGAAACTGCCAGTGGCGAAGCGCTTAATATTAACTTATCCGCAGCCGTGGCGGTTGGTGGACATGTAACCTACGT
>JBPOHZ010000003.1:0-129542 GCA_052034955.1 Candidatus Saccharimonadota bacterium
CCGATACGCAGAGAGATCTAGGGACGGTGTTATCTTGCTATGACGTAGTGGCTCGAACTAAATGTAGCGGGATTTACAACTACAACTGGCCACGAGTTTATGATGGATCGGGGGGTGAAGTTGGGGCAGAGTACGCAAGTTCAATATTTATGTGGAAGCAAAATGGTTCTAACCATGCTGTCTGTTACACCTTTAGTAACGTTAGCCTTAATCAGTCACCTGTGGAGTCGCGGATATTCTGTCACAGTCTGACCGACGGATCATTTCTGCCTGGACCGGCGGTCACGGCACCGGCAATATTGCCGGTGCCCTCGGTATGGCAAGGGCCGACTCTGCCGGGAAGCTCGGCTTGGCGGATGTCCTCTAACACGACGACCATAACCGATACTGACGGCCATACTAAAACTTATTTTGCCTATGTCTATGGAAGTCCAGGTACCAGAGGAGCAATGAGTTGCTTCGACTGGGATACTCAGGCTCACTGTTCTGGCATGCCCTGGTTGAAGTACTGGTATAACATGAATGATGCAAATAGTGCCGATGAGGGGTATGTATATGACGGCTCATGTATGTTTGGCTTGAGCCAACAAGGCTATTTGTGGTCGTTTAATCCTAAGACTTCGGAGTCACCTTGCCGGGTTGCCGGAACCAGACATACAGTAACAATCGACCCCGACGATTTCTACTGTGATGGCCAGCCTCACGCTTTTGCCTGGGGTAGCGCAAGATTATCAAAAGCAAGTTTGTATGATTTTCAGAACTACAATGTTCGGGTCTATGATTCATTGGGTGGAAATTTACTAGGTTCTGGGGACATAAAAACCAATGGAATCGGTAAGCTAGATCTGAGCGATGAAGCATTCCAGGGACAAGAGTCTTTATATATTGATGTTGACGCCAATGTTTGGAACAGTAGTCCGTGGGCCAATAGTGGGCGGCCATACTCGCGCGTTCAAGCTGATGCCGCCGACGTCCAGTATTGTTATCAAACCAGAGCCAAAACATACGCCGAAGATATCGCCTGCGATGCGACAAGTTTGGTGACTGGCTCGGATGCCGTTTTTGTATCGGATGAAAATACTTATACAAAAGAAAAAGAATCTTCAGTACCGTATATCCAGTTGCCTGCCAAGCAATGTTTTAAAGATCTAGAAGTTAGCGTCACTAGTGATAAATCCAAAATAAATAACGGCGACCAAGTTGTCTATACCATAGCGGTTGGCAATAAGGCTAACAAAGATACTCACAACAGGGGGGACGTTGGTGGGTTGCACAATCCAAAGAGCGCCGTGATCGAAGCCACAATACCTAGTGGTATGCAGTTTGTGTCCGCTTCGGGTGGTGGGACGCTGTCCGAAGATGAGACAAAGGTGGTTTGGCAAAATCAGGCTATATTGGCGGCCGAAACCGAACAACGAACTGTGACACTTAGAGCTCCGGGTCCTACGGCCCGAGGTATTAACAAAAAGCCGGTAGCTACTCTTGCAGCTAGCCAGGAAACTTCTTTGAACATGGTAGCTAGCGCTATATATGACGACGATGTTGACCAGTCAAATAACAGCTCTCAGAATAGCCAAGTAACCTTCGAGAATAATTTACCACCCGTTCTAGGAGAGCTTACTCAAAGCACTACTTCACCTCGTGACCCCGCCACGCTAACCTTCACTATTACGGCAACCGACGAGAATAATTTGAGTGACATAGTGCTACTTAGTAACAATGATATTCTGGGCTCTTTGCAGCCTACGGCCAACCAGGACGAGTATCAGATCAGCATCAATAATGTCGATGAGGGAAGTTATGACTTTAGTGTACGTGCTACCGACGATGGCACTCCTAACTTGTCGACAACTAGCAATGTAGTTAGCTTGTATGTTGCGGCAGCAAACACTGCTCCTGGTATTTCTAACTTGACCCAAACTATCTCATCTCCAAGATACCCTTCGGTGCTTACGTTCACCGCTAATGTTGCCGATGATAATTCGGTTGGAGTGGTAGAGCTTCGCGAGAATGGCCAGAAGGTGGCCGATTTTACCGAGACAAGTACACCGGGTAGATACCAAGCAACGGTCTCTGGATATAGTCCTGGAGATTACGATTTTACGGTCTACGCCGAAGATCAAGATTCGCCTAAGCTGACAACTACATCCTCGCCACTCCGGGTAACAATGTTGCCAAACCTGGGACCTCAGATTACTGGTTTAACTCAATTAAATTCTGGTCTGGAATCACCGGCTAGTCTTAGGTTTAGGGCTACGGTTACAGATACCGATGGCCTGGCCTCTGTGACATTAAGACAGGGTGGCAATAATGTTGGGACAATGACGCCCACCGGGACAGCAAATCAATTTGGAATAACTCTTAATAACTACACGTCGGGTACATATGAATTTACAGTTCGCGCTACAGACTCTGTATCTCCAGCTGCTACCACGGACTCCTCGCCCTTACAGGTTGTAGTGGCACCCAATACACCACCTTCGGTTAGCGATTTAACCCAGACCACAAGTAGTCCTCGAGCCCCAGCTACCTTGTCCTTTAACGTCAGTGCCTCAGATAGTAACGGTCTTACATCGGTAAAACTTTACAGTGGCCAGACTTTAATAGGTACTATGAATCCAACGTCAACGGCAAACAAGTATTCACTCAGCGTTGCCAATTATGCCGCTGGAACGTATAGCTTTAGTGTAATAGCTCAGGACGCCAATGACCCGGCTGCTAGTACTCAGTCTGATTCAATCTCGGTGACAGTCGACGCGCCGATTGTTATCCCCGACCCCGACCCGTTGCCCGCCAATAAAGAACCTGTTATTTCGGACTTCAAACAAACTACCGACAATCCGGTGGAGCCTGGAAAACTCAACTTCGTAGCTAAGATTACCGACGATTCGGTGGTAGCCAGTGTTGAGCTGCTTGTCGATAACGAACTAGTAGGTGTAATGTCGGCTACTACCGAACAGAATCAGTATTCGTTAACCCTAAACGATTACAAAGCTGGGAAGTATAAGTTTAAGATCCGAACCCAAGATAATGGTAGTCCAGTGTATACAGTAGAATCCGAGACTTTGGAGGTTACGGTCGGTGAGAAGCCTATTCTGGCGGCGCCCGCCGGCACAGATCAGCCGGTCGAAGGTCAGGGTAGTACGCAGAGGTATACACCGTTGGCTATAAGGAAGGCAATACCTTCTGTCCTGGAGGCGGCGGTAGAAAAGGTCTTCCAGACGGCAGATAGTGTTGTTAAGCCGATATCACCCCAAACAGCAAAAGTATTGCCGTATACAACGATCTTTAGCCTTGGTGGATTCGCTGTATTCTACTTGGTGCTGGCCCTAAGACAGGGACGTAGCCGACTAAGGCTAAGGCAGACTATCAAGAGGTTCCAGCAGACGGAAGCCAGTAGAAAACAGTATATCGACTTAATATCGCACTATATAAATACACCAATTACGACTATGCAATCAGCCCTCGAGTTGCTAGTTTCTAAAAAGTCACTCGGCGAATCGGTAGTTACAGCAACTCAAAGACGCATAACACGCCTAAAAGAGCATGCCAGCGCTCTGCTCGACACCTCGACTTCTGTAACCGAACAGTCATCTCGAACCGCCTTGTCTATAGATGCCGCCGGCAAAACTAACTTCTTAAAGAGTGCTGGCTTCATAGCACCAGTACTAGGGGTGATGGTGGCTGCGGTGATGATGAACTTATTATTTGTCTGGTCTAAGAAATACGGCAATAACTTTGCGAACTTTGCCGCCCAAATATCCTTATATGCCTTTGGGGCAGTCGGTCTAGCATTGTCTTATTCACTTATGCGACGAGAAGAGATTGCTACTGGTCTTGTTAACCAAGAACTAAGCCTAGAAAAATCAATTGCTGCCTCGCAGACTAACTTTATCCAATCCAGTGGCGGTCAGTTGGCCGAAGACGTGACGCTTATTCAGTCATCAGTTGCCGCAATGAAAGACATACCGGAAGGTCGCCTTTTTGCAAATGGCTTAACTTCACTAGAAAAAGTCGTAAGTAAGTTCTCCTATCTAGACAAGTTGCTCAACACCACAAACGTCTCCGATGAGCCGATCTCACTTGATATCTCTCTGCAAAGTATCCTCGGTACTTACAAAGAAGCTGCCACGGCTAAGAACATTGATCTGATTGTCCACGCCGACAGCGGTCTAGCGGCATGCATTGATGAAGCGGGCTTCCGACAACTCGTGGGCTCGTTACTAGATAATGCCATTAAGTTTACTCCAGAAGGTGGCGAAGCCAGCTTATCAATCACCAAAAGCAGAAACAACATCACTATTAAGGTAAAAGATAATGGTGTTGGTATTGATCCCACCAGGGCCCAAAAACTTTTCCAGCCTTTCACAAGAGGGACAGACACAAAAACATTTGATTATGACGGTCTAGGACTAGATCTATATATGGACAGATTGATTGTCGATAGATGGAACGGAACAATCAAAGTTTCGTCCAAGGAAAAAGCCGGAACACTAGTGACTGCAACCCTTAGAACCAGCAAGTAAATAATAACTCCTATAGACCCTGACTAAGATCGTCAGTATAATGGTGGGACATGGATAAAAAACCTTTCAACCCCAAGAAGATGCCAGGTGGAGGCAAGAAGGCAGGCATGAAGAATGCTGGCTTTATTGCAATATTAATATTATTTGGTCTAGTTATATACGCTTCGACGAATCAGAGCAGCCCACTAAAGGAGGTTGCTTTTTCGGAAGTTATTTCCAGGGCTAACAAGGGCGAGATCAAGAAGATAGAGATAAAAGGTAACAATCTGGAGGTTACTAAAAAGGGCGAGGATAAGCCAACCGAAAAGTCCTATAAAGAAGCCGGCAGCAGTATTTATGAGCAAGGACTACAGAACCGAGATGTACTGGTTGACCCCAAGCCTGAATCAGCCAGCAATGGTTTTTGGCTTAGCTTGGCTAGCGGAATTATTCCGGTTATACTAATCAGCGCCGTATTATTCTTTATGCTTCGCAGCGCACAGGGCCAGGGTAACCAGGCCATGAGTTTTGGTAAAAGTAAGGCCAGATTGTACGGAAACGAAAAAGACAAAGTCACCTTTAAGGACATTGCCGGAAGCGATGAGGCTAAAGTTGACCTGGCCGAGGTTGTCGAGTTCCTAAAGTTCCCAAAGAAGTTCGAATCAGTTGGCGCCAAGATTCCTAAGGGCGTATTGCTAGTAGGCCCTCCCGGTACCGGAAAAACCATGTTGGCGCGAGCTGTTGCTGGAGAGGCTAATGCTCCCTTCTTTAGTATCTCTGGTTCAGAATTCGTCGAGATGTTTGTTGGTGTTGGTGCTAGCCGAGTTCGTGACTTGTTCGCCAAAGCTAAAAAGAACGCGCCATGTATTATCTTCATCGACGAAATTGACGCTGTTGGACGTAAGCGTGGTAGCGGTATGGGCGGTGGACATGATGAGCGCGAACAGACGCTTAACCAGATTTTGGTCGAGATGGACGGCTTCGAACAGGGAACCAATGTTATCGTCTTAGCCGCAACCAACCGTGCCGATGTATTAGATTCTGCCTTGCAACGTCCCGGACGTTTCGATCGTAAGGTAAACATTGATTTACCAGACCGTAAAGACCGAGAAGCCATTCTAAAGATTCACTTTGCCAAGAAACCATTAGCCAAGAATGTAGATCTGTCGGCGTTAGCCGGTAAGTCTGCCGGTTCATCTGGTGCCGACCTAAGCAACATTGCAAACGAAGCAGCTATTGTAGCCGCCCGACACAACCGCAAAGAAATTATCCAGGAAGACGTTACTGCTGCTTTCGAAAAAGTAGCTATCGGCCCCGAGCGCAAGAGTAAGGTTATGAGTGAGCACGAAAAAGAAATGACTGCTTACCACGAAGCCGGACATGCCATTGTTGGTCATGTTCTTCCACATAGCGACATGGTGCACAAGGTGACCATTATTCCTCGGGGTGGAACGGGCGGAGTCACTTGGTTCTTTCCGCCAGAAGACAAAAGCTATCACTCTATCCTAGAGTATAAAGATATATTGGCTAGAATGCTCGGCGGACGTATTGCCGAAGAGGTAGTCTATGGTCGCGAGAACGTTACAACTGGCGCCGGCAATGACCTCCAAAAAGCGGCCGAGTTGGCTCGTGATATGATCATAAATCAGGGCATGGGATCCAAACTACAGGACCAGGTCTTCCATGTTGACGAAGGCATGATGATGGACCGAATGATGCAAGAACGTCACTATTCGGACGAAACCGCCAAGGTTATAGACGACGAAGTCGAGGCCCTAATCACCGAAGCAGCAAGACGGGCAAGGGAAGTAATTAAGTCCAACCGGCCAAAATTAGATGAGCTAAAAGATCGACTACTCAA
This sequence comes from Candidatus Saccharimonadota bacterium, assembly GCA_052034955.1. Taxonomy (GTDB): domain Bacteria; phylum Patescibacteriota; class Saccharimonadia; order Saccharimonadales; family AWTP1-31; genus CAZIBG01. The sequence goes on from JBPOHZ010000003.1 coordinate 6,367, forward strand.
AAAAGAAACTGTCGAAGCCGAAGAGGTCCTAGAAGTCTTAGAGGGCTCCATCTTGCCTTCTAAAATCTAGACAGCCGACTGTTTCTTATCTTGGATAACCCCTACGCTTATGGTTAAATATAAGCATATGATTCCAATTCAGAAACTTGTTAAGAATAAGTTTGTTATTGTCATGGCCTCCTTTGCCGGGCTCTGTATATTACTCCTTAGTCCAGCCAAAGTGGATGCCGCAACACTTAGTGTAAGTAGTGGGTGTACTCTGTCGGAGTCAATCACAGCTGTTAACAGCGGCGCAGATGCAGATGGCTGTGTGAAGACTGGTGCGGTCTATGGAACTAACGATACGATCAATATACCAGCAGGTACTATAGCCAGTAGCGACGACCTTCCAAATATAACCAAATCGGTTGTAATTGATGGCGCTGGCATAGACCAGACTACTGTCGACATGAACCAGAACGTAGGCTTTGAAGCAATAATCTCAAGTAACAAAAACACCCACAATCTTACTATTAAAAACCTGGCAATTGTCGATGCCGACACCTTGGCAATTAATGTCGATAGTATACTTACACTTCGCCTAGAAAATATCGAAGTATCTCAATCCGATAGAGCCATCAGAATCCAGACAACCCAGAACGTAGTTATTAGAAACATTGATGTTCATAACAACCAGGGCGGTACAAGCAGTGAAAGTGTCGGTGTTATTACCGACCTCGGTACTGCTATTGCTGACAGTACTCCAAATATGGATATTGACGGGGCAAAAATATACGGAAATAGCGGAAATAGCGTCGGCATTTATGTTTCTCCAAGTTCGTTTAGGGCAGAGAGTAATGACCAGGATCTGCTCGATGACGCTATAGTAAAAATACATAATAGCGTTGTACGAAACAACCAGGCTCGTTCGTCGGCTGGAATTCTTATTCTTCAAAGCGGTGGTCCTATCTCTCCTACGGCGGTTGATTTGAGCGTTGAGTCGACCACTGTTTCTAATAATACAGTGGTAGTTACTGACCCCCAAGTGGTGACCGGGTCACAATATCTACCAGTTTTATCAGGATTTATGGTCGCTGGTGTCCTAAAATCGACTCAGCACTTCAAGAATGTAACCGTTGCCTACAACACAGTTAATAACCCGGCTCCCGATAATCGGAATTCTGTAGCTGGTTTTCTTGGTTCTCTGGGTGTCACTGGAAGCGTGCTGGATATTATTAACACTTCAGTGGTAGCAAATACTGTCACTCAGCCGGCATCAAACATTTCATTGCCAGCGTTCTTTGCTACGAAGATCGGACTAGACGACACTTATCAACCCAATGCCGCCGAAGCTGGTTCCACCGCTACCAATGTCTTGGTGTCCCAGAACAAATTCAATGGCCAACCCTATAGCTGTGCAAATAACATCGATACGTCTTTGTTCCTCGGTATAGATGAAGTTATCGACCTGACCCCTACTAATTTAGGCCACAATATGAGTGACGATAAAAACTGTACCGGGTATGCATATGAGACCGGTCTATATAAAACTCTAGAACACCAGGTTAAGGATAACGGTGGTCCGGTGCCCACTATAAAATTACTACCGGGGTCTCCTGCAATTAATGGAGGTGGTAAAGTTCTTGGCATTAGTACCGATGCCAGAGGCGTGAAGCGAAGTGGCTATTACAGTGTCGGTGCTTACCAGGGCGTACTCCTAGCTTCCTCGACTGACAAGGAAGACGGAAGTCTGGCTAAAACCGGAGTTGCTATCGTTTCGTCAGTAGTCTTGGGCGGAATATTACTGCTAGCCATGACCTATACTTACATAGATTATCGTCGTCACCGAAAACCTCTGGTCGAGGCCGACCCTTACGCTCGCCAAACATATACCTATCAACACCACATTAGAACCGTTACTATACCGCTTCTTCGATATAGAGTGCATATTTCTTTCAGCCCTAGGCCAAAGGGTCTATCCAAGTTCTAGGTAACTTAGATAAAAAAGGTTGTTTGATGGTCATTGATCGGCGATACTAGTTATATGCTTAAAACACAAAAACTAATTAACAATATAGGCTAGCACTGTGAAGCGTCTCATCCGACGGGCAAATACCCGAATATCAATTGGTAATGCAGCAGTTTTGCTAGTAATTACTTCTTTGATTGGCCAAGTCCTAGGATTTTTGCGGGTTAAACTAATTAACGGTAACTTCCCGGCGGTTGGCCCAGGGAGCACGGACGCCTATTTTGCAGCCTTCAAAATCCCTGATTTCTTCTTCTTTACGATTGCGGCTGGCGCATTAGGTGTGGCATTTATGCCTATCTTAGCCGAGAAACTCCACAAGAACGGTAAGAAAGGAGCATGGGAGCTAACATCAAGCCTTCTTAATTTGTTGGCAATAATTATGCTATTTGTCGGTGTATTTATCTTTATCTTTGCAGGGCCATTGATCAAACTGATGGCTCCAGACATAGAGCCAGAACAACTTCATAACGCCACCATGATTATGAAGTTCATTGCCTTCAATCCCCTACTTTTCACTATTAGCGGCATATTAATAAGTGCCCAGCAGACATTTGGCCGCTTCTTCTTCTTTGCAATAGCACCACTGATCTATAACATAACAATAATTATCAGTATCTTTGTGTTTAAAGGGAATCTAGGGTTAATTGGACTTGGAGCTGGGGCATTCATTGGCGCTGTATTGCAGCTTCTGATTGCCGTGCTTGGTCTGGTGGGGCTCGGTTTTGAGCACACCAAAAAGATTGATCTTTCGATGCCCGATCTCCGTCGAGTTCTTCGCCAGCTACCACCGCGATCTATCGATCAAGGCATTATGTCGATTAACAGTATTATCAATACAAGGTTCGCGCAGCGTTTGGGAACAGGACAAATCAGTTTTTACGAAAATGCCTACACCCTACACACGGCACCTACTTTATTGATTGGAACAGCTATCTCAACTGCAGTTTTTCCGCAGTTTAACAGATCAGTCGCGGCAGGTCGTATGAATGAGTTCCGAAATGAATTCCTGCAAGTGCTTAGGATAATGATCTGGATAACCACTCCAGTGGTAGTGGTTTGCTACTTTGGTAGAGGCTATCTGGCGCGTATGATTTTTAGCCGAGACGCACGCGAAATTGCCGTAATCTTTGGGTTTATGACCGGGGCTATATTCTTCCGTACTCTATACACGATTGTTTCACGTTACTTTTATGCTCAAAAAGATACCTGGACACCACTTATTGATTCTTTGTTTGCTATCGGCCTCAACATTATCTTTGTTATGCATCTAGCTAAGGCAGAGAACTACGGTATCACCGGAATTGCATTAACAGAATCGCTGGTGGCTGGCTGTCAGCTTCTGATATTGACCACCATTATGCTCATACGAGATCCCAAACTTTTTGATATGAAATTCTTTGGTGGAGTTGGACGGATCATTAGTATCACCGGTTTTACTGTGGTAGCAACCTTTGTAATGGTAAGTCTATTCCCGCTAAATATCTCGGATACAGGCTTTATAACTTTAGGCTTTAAGCTGGCAATGATATCTAGCGTAGCCTTTGGCGTTCACCTTGGTTTATCATCGCTTTTTGGCCTAGAAGAAGCCGAGCCAATAGTAAAGAAACTGAAGTCTATAGGCCAGGCTCTGATTAAGCCGGTTCGCATCCAATAGCAAGGAGAATAATAAATGATCATGTGGATAGTATATTCCTTAGTAGCAGCATTCTTCTTCGGGTGTCTGACATTAGTAATTACTTACTTAGCCAAGAGTGGCATGGGGTCATTAAGTATAAACACAGTATTTTGGTTATCAACAGGACTATTGTTTTTGGTCGCCAGTCTAGTTAGTCGGACAAAGATAAAACTTCCCGCAGATAAGATTAAATGGTTTGTGCTCCTTGCCGTGTTAGCTTTTATTGCAAACTTCTTTTCAGTAAAAGCATTCCAGACTGGGCCAAATTCTGGAATTGTAAGATCAGTACAAATGGCTCAAATTGCTGTTGCCGCAGTTGGCGCATATTTCTTTTTTAACACAGCATTTGGTTATAAGCAGGGAATTGGAATGACATTGATTGTAGCAGGGATCATTTTAATAGCCAACAAATAGCCCCACCTCTGTTATAATAGCTTGATGCAGTCTAAGATTCGTAACTTTTGTATTATTGCCCACATCGACCACGGCAAGTCGACGCTAGCCGATCGCCTACTGGAAATTACGGGGACGGTTCTTAAGCGCGACATGAAATCTCAGTTACTAGACAAAATGGATCTAGAACGTGAGCGTGGTATCACCATCAAGTTGGCACCGGTGCGCATGAACTATCAGGGATACGAGCTAAATCTTATCGATACTCCAGGGCACGTCGACTTTAGCTACGAGGTTTCCCGAAGCCTAGAGGCCTGCGAAGGCGCCATCCTGGTGGTAGACGCAAGCCAGGGCATTCAAGCTCAAACTTTAGCTAATGTTTACTTGGCTATGGCTGCTGATCTGACGATAATCCCTGTACTTAACAAAATAGACCTGCCCGCTGCTGACGTCGAAAAGGTGAGCGCTGAAGTTGTTTCGTTACTAGGGTGCAAGAAAGAAGACATTTTGCACATTAGTGCTAAGACCGGACAAGGCGTGGAAGCCGTATTAGAAAAAGTTATCAACGAAGTAGGCGAACCAAAGGGCAAAGTCGATGACCCAACCCGGGCACTTATTTTTGATAGCTACTACGATGATTACCGAGGAGTAGTCTTGTATGTCCGAGTTGTAGACGGCTCAATTCCAAAAGCTAGCGATATAAAGATGATGGCTACAAGTGCCCACGGTTTGGCCCTGGAAGTTGGATCTTTATCGCCAGCCTTAGTGCCGGCCAAAGAACTGCAATCTGGCGAGATTGGTTATATCGTGACCAACCTGCGAAGTACCCGTGAAGCAAAGGTTGGTGATACTGTAACTCTGTCCAAAAACCCAGCCGTCGATGCACTGCCGGGCTATAAAGACGTACGCCCATTTGTATATGCCGGCATCTTTCCCGACAGTAACGAGAATTATCAAACCCTCAAAGATGCCATCGAAAAACTTAGTCTAAGTGATTCAGCCTTGCAGTTTACCCCAGAGAACTCGCCGGTTTTAGGCTTTGGTGTACGTGTTGGATTCTTAGGGCTACTCCATATGGACATTGTTCGGGAGCGGCTAGAGCGAGAATACGACCTCGATTTAGTTATAACAAACCCCTCGACCGACTATCAAATTACCCTTAACAACAAAACCGAAATAGATATCAAAAGTGCCTCAGACCTACCCGACCCCTCCCAGATAATGGAGATTCGAGAGCCTTGGATTCAAGGTGAGGTAGTTGTGCCCAAGGAATACGTTGGAGCTGTTATTCAGCTTATAAGTAGCAAACGAGGAATCCAAAAGAATCTTAGCTATGTTGACGCTCAGCTGGCCCTAGTTAGCTTCGAAGCTCCGCTGGCCAACCTCTTAACTGATTTCTATGATCAGCTAAAAAGTGTTACCAGTGGCTACGGAAGCTTTAATTATGAGTTAGATGATTACCGAGCAGAAGATCTTGTTAAGGTCGACTTTTATGTGGCTGGCGAGCCCGTGGATGCCTTGGGTGTCATGGTTCATCGTAGCGAGTCACAGCGACTGGGCCGCGAAACAGTCGAGAAACTAAAAGAGGTCATTCCTAGGCAAAACTTCCAGGTCCCTCTGCAAGCTGGTATCGGCGGTAAGTTTATTGCCCGCGAGGACATTAGTGCTTACCGCAAGGATGTCACAACTGGTTTGTACGGTGGAGATGTTAGCCGTAAAAAGAAGGTTCTGGCCAAGCAAGCCAAGGGTAAAAAGCGCATGAAGCGTTTTGGCAAAGTGGACATCCCGGCCGAAGCCTTCACTGTCATGCTCAAGCGGGACTAGCTAAGATTAACGGATTATGATGCGTGTAGCGGTCTGGTCCTTATCTTTGCCGGTAGTGATGACCGTTACATTAGAATCTTTTGTGACATCTTTAAAGCTTAGGCTATCACTGCCTTTTGTGACACGGGTCTTGTCGTTGATAACGATGGTTTTCTCGCTGCCATTGGCTTGCTTGATCTTTATAGACGTATCGGTAATGTCTACGACTTCACCAAGTACGGTGCTAGGGAACAGCGGGTTATCGGATATTGCGTTTAGGGGGTTGATATAATCTGTTACTTTTTTGACAGCCAATCTTCCACCTTCGCGCTTACCCATTTGGAATCCAGCGGCATACCCGGCGCCGGCCGATATAGCGACAACTATCAGCACTAAAAGGACGGTCTGAAGTAAGTCACGACGAATACGTACGCCCCTGTTTGGTTGACTGTCCTGAGTACTAGTTTGCATTTTTTCTCCTCGATGCTTTTTCATATATATTAGTCTTAAATCAATTGTACCATAAGCGCAATCTTGCTATTGTATAGGTAACTCGAGATTATGAAAAAAGAAGTACTAAAGCAGCTTATTGCCAAACCAACGCGTAGAATTCGTATTCTGGGCGGAGTATTAGCTGTTTTTGTTTTCACCAGTTTATTCGCCTACTACCTAGGGGTTGTGGCTCCCTCCAGGGCCAATGCATTTACAGGCGGCGGAGAGGGTACAAGTGCAAACCCGTACTTAGTTAGTACTTGCGACCAGCTACAGTCAATCAGAAATAACAGGTTGGACGCCACTTACGTATTAGTTAATGATATTGACTGTGCGGCTACGGTTAACTGGAACGGTGGCCAAGGCTTCAATCCTATTGATGAATTTTACGGAAAATTTGATGGCCGTGGTTATGCTATCTGGAACCTGGTCATCAACAGGCCAGAAGCAACAAATGTCGGACTTTTTGGATATGTATTAAGGGGTGGTACCCAAATCAGAAACGTATGGTTCGAGAAGAGCCCACAATTTGCCGATAGAATAGACATAATCGGTAGATCACGTGCTGGTGCTTTGGTTGGAGATTTTAACGGTGCTGTAGTAGCGAATGTTCACAGTAAGCTGAACATTAGAAGTCGCGCCGTAACTTCCCAGGGTGGTGGCGGGGGTGCAGCGGTTGGAGGATTGATTGGTACCACTAAAACATCACTATTCCATAGCAGCTCATCGGGGACTATTAGTATTGAATCCAACAACTTGCCCGGTCGAGACATAAATATCGGCGGCTTGATCGGTATCTTTGACGATTATGAAATAAGCGACAGGTGGGCAGCTATCTCGGATTCGTACTTCACTGGTAATATTGATATTATTTCGGAAACAACTCCTGCCGTTGGAACCTGTGGTGGCTTGGTCGGAGGTGCTGGTATATCAAGAGCCAACAATCAAGCAGAGATAATAAACTCATATTCCATAGGCAGAGTAAGCTGCATTAGTCCAACTAACACTATGACGGTAGGAGGTCTTGCAGGTTATGTTTACTCTGTCGACGACTCAAATCACAGTTTTGTTTTCAAGAATAGCTTTAATGCGGGGCCGGTAATCGCTAATGTGTCCACTGACGCTAAAGGATTGTACGGAAGATACTTTCAGGATCCTGATGCCGGTGGTGACGCCGAAACCGACTTCTCGACTAATGTCGTTGACGTTTTTAGGTCTGATACGACCAATTGTGGTAGCTCTAGTGAGGCAGTAAATGACTGCCAGCTAGTAAATGTTAATAACGAACAGCCGGACTTCTTTACATCTAGCAATAGCAGTAATAACAGCCTATATAGTCTATGGGATAAGAACCCCAATGGGGATTGGGTTATTGGAGATTCTTTCCCGACACACCAGCCTTGGTCGGTCATGACAAACTATCCGACAAATGTTTCTGTCGAGCGTCAGGGAGATGATTTTATAGCTTCTTGGACTAAACCTTCCGGTGACGGCGTAAGAACTAGTGGGATAGTGGATTATACTATTAAGTATCGAGCAAAACAGAGTGTTGGCTGGAGCGATTGGACAAGCGTAGGCGCCGGGGATGTCGATACCTATACACTTAGTGGACTGACGCTACCTAATAAGTTCCAGTTTGTGGTATCGGCAAGGATGATATCACCAGAGGTACCAGATCTATATGTAGTTGGCTTACCTTCGTCAACAGTCGAGTTTGCTAGTGGTATGCCCGATAGCGCACCCAGCAACATAACGATCACTCCATATGCCAAGACAGCAACAGTAGCTTGGGATCCACTGGACTCTGTAACGGTCGAAGACGAGGGTGGTTATACGCTTGAGTATAGAAAAGTCGGATCATCTAGTTGGATCATTTCTTCGACAACCAGAAAAACAAGCACCGAGGCTAATCAGCTATTTCTAGCCGAGCCAACGGCTACAATTATAGACCTGCAACCCCAAGAATCTTATCAAGTTAGAGTCAGAGGAGGCAATAAGGCGGGCAGTGGACCAGTAAGTGATCCTGTTTCATTTACCACGCCAGCTCAAGTCAAATACAATGTCAGCACTTGCCAGCAGCTACAAGATATCAAGAATGATCCGCTTGGTTCGTACACCTTAACGCAAGATATTAATTGTAGTAACTTCAACTTCCACCCAATTGGCTCAATATTTGATCCTGGTGCAGACGACGCAGTATTTATGGGTGATTTTGATGGCAATGGCAAGACGATTGAAAATCTAAGTATCATTGAGGACCTGCCAATTCCTGCTGAAGGCGAAGACACCGGTGGGATAAAAGCTGTGGGAATTTTTGCAGCAACATACGGTGCAAGTATCAAGAATGTGACAATCAAAGATAGTACTATTGCTGCCAATTATTCTCTGGAAGATAGTGTCGATGAGGACCAGAATGGCTTACCTGATGCACCGGACTTCCAGCTAGAAGATATAGACGTACCCCAAGAGGTTCCTGGAAGTGTAGGGGATGCACAGGGCCAAGCAGTTAATACATTTGTATCGGCTAGGGATGCACTCAGTGTGGTGTCTCCACAGTTTATATCCGACAGCTATGGGGCGATGGCCAAAGTTGCCGCGGGAGGTGTTATTGGTTTGGCTATAGGCCCAGGGACTTATCAGGATATTAGGACAGTAAATACTGCTGTGAGGGGCGGAGAAGCTGCCGGAATAATTGGCGTACTGGTACCAATCTCGCCAGACGATCTTCCAAATGTAATACAGAGAGGTGATGCAGAAAGAGGTGAGCCTACTGCTCTCAAGAATTTGCACTCTGACGGATTGGTTATTGGAAATGTTTCGGGAGGGTTGATTTCGGTAATTGCATCTCCACTTGGTAATGCACTAGGACTGCCAACCAACGTTATTATTCAAGATAGTAGCTCTAGTAGCGAAGTACAGGGCAATATTGCCGGCGGCCTGGTTGGGGCTGCACTAAATAGCTCAGTACTAAAGACAACCTTCGACTTAATTATTGGTGGCGCAGTTGGCGACATGAACGGTGGGGAACTAAAAAACACTATTGTGAACGGAATCAAGTACACCCTCGGGGCTCAGAATATTATAGTCAGAGATTCGGAAAGTTCTGGATTAGTAAGTGCCTGTGAATCGCTTTCTGGTTTAAGGCTGGCTTCGCTTGGTGGAATTGTAGGAGTTGGTGTTGGCGTTAGGGTTGATAGATCGACAAGTACCTCAGCAATTACAAACTGTTCGTCATCGCCATCAGACTGGGGAGTTTATGGCGGATTTATGGGCGGAATTGGCGGAGCGTTAATTGCCTCAAGAGTTACAGATAGTTCTAGCACAGGCGATATTACGGCCATTAACGATGATTCCGTAGAGCAAATATCTGTAGTCGATTCATATATCGGTTCGGTAGGTGGAGTCGCAGGACTATTCTTGGGTGGCGCCGACGATACAGACGGAAAATTTGCCTTAAGCGGAACTCATTCAGAAGGAGACATAACGCTTGATTCTAAGTCTAGCTTTGTAGGTACTAGCGGAGGCTTGCTAGGAATACTCATCGGAAGTGGCACTATAAAAGATTCATATAGTGAATCAAATATTACGCATAATCTAAAGAACAATCTGATCGGCGGTGTGTCGGTTGCCGGTGGTCTAACAGGCTTTAGTGTAAGTGGGGATGTCAACTGGATACTAGGCTCGGCATACGGATTCCCACAACTAGGGGATATTACCCATGGCTTAGTTATTGACGGATCCTACTCCAAGGGCGATGTTAAGGTTAAGAAAGATGGAAGTGGCGGAAGCTTGGCTGTAGGAGGTGGACTCTCTGGATTTATGTTTGGCCAAGCTAAGATTACTAATTCATTCGCTACTGGTGATGTGACGGGAGGCTTGCCGGACAGAGTTGTTGCCGAAGGCGATATAGAAAATCCACTGGGCATACTAACGGGTGGGGGTGCTAAATATGGAGCTGCAGTATCTGGAGGTTTAGTCGGAACAAGCTGGGGCATGGATATACCCCTATTTCTGACACGGATGTTGACCGGCATAACGGGCAGTCAGCTCGATAAAGACAGCGGCGGTGGCATAGTTATGGACAATACCTACGCTACTGGTGATGTGGATGGAAATTTAGCTGGCGGACTTGTTGGCTCGGCCGACATGAAAACCGAGATCAGCAAGTCGTACGCCGAAGGTGATGTAACCGGAGCAATTGTTGGTGGTGTCGTCGGCGAAACTGGTGTAGCACAGGCCGTAGTTTCAGGCGCTGGTACAACATTATTTGGTATTGGCGTTTTGGGGTCAGCTAACGCATCCAACGAGAACCAAGTCCAGGGCGTTCTTGAAGCATCCAAGCTACTAGATACTGCCCAGTTTGCGATTGGCCCATCTGTAATAAATAACACTTATTCAACAGGTAAGGTAACGGCCACACCCGGGCTGAGTGATACTCGTATTTACGACGCAGGCAGCTTAACACCTGTTGATCCTATAAGGCTGCCATCTACGGCAGGTGGGATCGTGGGGCTTAACTTATCCTTTGGAGGCAAGATATTAAACTCTTATGCGTCCGGAGACATTACTGTAAAACCAGATCTACCGACAGAATCAAGAGCTAATCCAACCACTGGACAGAATGTCTCTGTCGGTAAGATTCCAAGTGTCGCCGGTGGAATCGTTGGTTTAGATATAGCCTTCCCAGTCCCTAGTATGTTCAAGATTTCAAGCGACACCCTAGATCCTGAACTTACTCAGCTTAATGCTGGATACTTTGCAGTTGATAATTCCGAACGTCAGATTAAAAATGTCTTTTCTACTTCAAGAATGAACCTCCAAAGCCAGACAATAACAGGTGGTGCCGTAGGTCTGTTTATCTCGCCTGCTAATTTTGTAGATGCATTTGTAACCGGTATCGAGACCACTCCAGAGGCTCAGGATCGAACCTTTAAGACGGCTGGAGTATATCTGGATAAGTCTCGTATATCGGTATCTAATTGCAGTGGTCCTAAAGACACTGCCTTTAAAATTGCCTCTAGAATATTTGTTGACTCAAAATATAAGGGCTCCGATGGTAGAGATGTATTCGAGATTCCAGATCCTGATAATTCGGGCCAGCAGGTGTCGCTAATCGAAGTACTCAAGGATGATCCCGATAAACTTCTTAACCAGCCATTTAATATAGGCCAGGCGCAACAAGAAAATCTTCCAACCGTAGGACAAGTTGTAGATAAAGTCAACTCCCTGCTATCTATTCAGACAGCATGTGACTTTGTAAATACTGATGGCACCCAGGATAACTACTTTAAGCAGAACGACACTAACTATCCGATGAAGAACTGGGACTTCGATAATGTTTGGAAAGTTAGGGAGAACGATTATCCAAAATTCGTTGCCGGAGCAAGTGTCGATAACGGTGGTAATGGTAACGGCGGTGGATCAAGCAGTACAAATACGACCAACCAGTCCGGAAATAAAACAGTTGAGGTAACCGAGCCGAACGAAATCATAAGTAGCTTTGGCCAGGGGATAGCTCGAAGGGCCGGCTTTAACAGGGATCAAGAACAGGTCAAGGGACTAAAAGCCATCTTGGCAAGGATGCCAGTATTCTTGGCTCGGAGTATCCCTTATACACTAATCTTGCTCTTGTTGATCCTGGCCAGCATGTATTCTTTCCAGGCATTGCGCGAGTATCGACAGCTAAGTGTTTACCACAAAAACATACTTAGAATTACCAATACTAAAGCGTCCATCGATAACTACTTGGCTATAACCACGCATTACCTAAACACGCCAGCCGCAATTATGGGTGGAGCTGTAGAACTCCTGACTTCACTCAAAAAAGTATCTGCAACCAAGGCTAGTTCCCTTGAATCTAAGCTAAAGAAATTTAGTGAAGCAGCTGCTGGACTGTTGACGTCTAACCAGGTTTCCAACGCCCAGTCAGCTAATGACGAGAAGCTGATTAAGCATGAGCAACCCAGCCCATTCAAGGCCAAAGCTGTTTGGATACCTGCCAGTATCGCCTTTGGACTAATTGCTCTGGCCAATGCCCTGTTCATCTACGCCGACGTCTTTAATAGCTCACCGTACCGCATCATGGTTGAGTTTGGTTTGCTGGCATTGGGCGTCTTCTTGGTCGGTCTAGCATATCGCTACCGAAACTTTATGGCCGCCACCAAAGATATAGCCAGACATCAATTGGCAATGGAATCACAGCTTTATAAAAAGCGAGAGGCTTTCATACCAGAAGCTATAAAAGTGGTCAGCGATAATTACGATGATATTCAGATAGCAAGCGAGTCACTCAAAAAGACCCCAGAAGCTAAGTTGTTCTTTAATGGACTAGCTATGTTGGGTGGAATAAAAGACGGATTAATAGGCATCAAGAAGTTTGCTTCATTCGAAGGCGAAGCACCATTGTTTGACGTCACAACTTACATCAAAAAGACTATCCATGAGCAGAATACCAAAGCTGCCGACAAGAAGATAACTTTTGACGCCAGTATCGCTAACGGTCTAATCACCAGAATTCAACCAGAAGCCGTTAAACAGATCGTTGATTCTATCATCGATAACGCAGTCAAATTTGCCAAAGATGGCGGTCACATCGAGGTTCAGGCCTACAAACGATTCAACCAATTAGTCTTCTCGGTTAGCGACAACGGAATCGGTATCTCCGAGAACAAGCTTCCAAGCTTGCTCAAGCCGTTCTCTCGTGGAACCGAATCCATGGAGTATAACTACGAAGGTCTTGGACTTGGCTTGTACACCGACAAGGTAATAATCGACAAGCTCGGTGGAAAGATTAGTATTAGCAGTAAATTGGGCCAAGGAACGGTAGTTACTATTTCATTACCTATGAGCCACGAAGTTAAGGCCTTGGCTCCGGTCCTGATCATGCCTGAAGCCACAGCTTAAGCCACTTTAGCTAGTTCCCGCATACTTTTGACGAGCTGACTCTACGTCGGCTAACTTGGTACGCCGACTGCGTTCGCAGATGCAGCTCTTGTAAAAATATGCGCCAACTGGCAAGGCGGCTGTTAGCCTTGGAGTGACTGGAGGTCGGATATAATCTCGGCAGCGTGCTTGGCGGGGTCGACTCCTAGATATTCCTTTGCTATCTGTCCCTCTGGATTAATTAGGAAAGTATTGCGGAGGATGCCATTATATTCTTTGCCGAACATTTTCTTTTTGCCCCAGGAGTCGTAAGCTTTAATGGCTACCGCGTCGGGATCACTTAGTAAGCTAAAGTTGAGTTTGTATTTGGCAATAAACTTAGCGTGTTTACCGACAGAGTCCTTGCTTATACCGACTACCTCTGCATTTCCAAGTTCGGCCAAGCTATCTCGTGCATCACGGAAATTACAGGCCTCTTTGGTGCATCCAGGGGTGTCGTCTTTAGGGTACAAATACAGTACTAACCATCTGCCAGCATAGTCGGTCAATGTCTTGGCATCGCCATTTTGATCTGTTAGTGAAAAGTCTGGTGCTTGACGTAGTGGCATAAAATCCTTACTATTACTACTTAAACTATACTATGTTTGAACTTAAACACTTAGACGAATTCAAACAACTCTTAGCCGACTACCAGATGTCGGACGAAGCCAAGCGGCTTATCGACGAAGTGCCATACGTCGGTCTTACCGGCATCGCAGGTGGCGGACGCAACACTATTATTACCGAGCTACTCAAGACCGGCAAATACTACTATATGACTTCGGACACAACTCGACCGCCAAGGTCCAACGATGGTGTCATGGAACAAAATGGTGTCCAGTACTGGTTTCGAACAGAAGATGAAGTGTTGGCTGACGTTAAAGCGGGTAAATACATCGAAGCGGCTGTAATTCATAACCAACAAGTCTCTGGGCAGAATGTTCGAGAACTAGCGATAGCCCGCGATAAGGGGCTGATAGCTATTAACGAATTTGAGCCACAGGGTGTCGATCTGATTCGTAGAGTAACTAATAATTTTGTATCGGTCTTTGTGCTTCCTCCTAGTTATCAAGAATGGATGAGGCGCTGGCAGGCACGGGGCGAGATAAGTGATATCGAACGACAGCGTCGTATAGATAGTGCTCGTATGGAACTCAAGATGGCTCTAGAAAAAGACTATTATCACTTTCTGGTAAATGACGATCTTCAGAAGACAGTAAAGGGGCTAGAGAAGATTATCAATGGCCAAATCGACCCCCGGCATGAATCAGCAGGCAAAAAGCTTGCCGGCGATATATTGCACGAATTAAGTAAATAGTATATTTTTACATTAAATTATGGCAGCTATCGACGAAACTAGAGGTGAATTAGCATACCCAAGAACCAAAAGGCTTTGGGCTGGCTTAAACGAATTGGGTATATCTGTCGGGCAGGTACTAATGACGCCCTTTATGCCATTACTTGGACGGCGTGACGCTCGGATGGAGCGCAAATTTGAAGCTGCCTCACAGGAGTTAATGGCTAAGCTTGGTAGAATCGCCCGCCAAGACGGCGAGATGCATCTAAGAGGTCATGTTGACAATGAAGTATGCAAGATTGGAGTTAGTTATGTCCACACACCTCCAGGTGGTCCATCTCTTGACATGTTTTCTGTCGACAAAAGGCCAGAGGTCTCGGACTCTCCATATTCCAAAGGGGTTGATATAATAATCTCAGAGCCCACAGGCACACTGGTGATTGCTGACGGGGTAGGTGTTGATCCATTGGCATTTCGAAGTGACGCAGCGCGATACCTCAAAACAGCTTGCCGACAACTAGATGTTGTCTTTCCTGAAACAGAACTTTTAGAAGCCCAATAGATATTGGCACTCTAGCAGGCTTAGTGCTAGAATGGACTTATGTTAAGCGACCGACAACAAAGAATCTTACAGTCCATTGTCGAACAATATGCCGAGGTAGCTAGTCCGGTGGGGTCTAGTCTGCTGGCCAAGCTTTTTGGCGTTTCGTCGGCAACTATACGCTCCGAGATGGCCGAGTTAGAGCGCCACGGCTACATTCATCAACCACATACCAGTGCTGGTCGTATCCCGACCGATAAAGGATATCGTTATTACGTCAATAATATCGCCGAGGTCGCACCGGAGACTCCGGCGGAACGTCGAGCCGAAAAGGCCTTGGCAACCCGTGTGGCAAGTGGTGGCGAGAGTGAGCGGGTTATAAAGAACGCTGTCGATACTCTGGTAGACCTTACTCATAATCTTGGCATTGCTACAATTGGTGATCAGCTTTACATGAGCGGACTGTCCAACTTATTTGGCCAACCAGAGTTTATGAATACCGGCCAGGTAAAAGAAGTGGCCAGATTACTGGATAACCTCGAACCTTGGCTGTACGAGGCCGCACCCAACGAACCGCTAAGTGTTTATATCGGACAGGAGAACCCGATTGGACGAAGTGCTGGTTGCTCACTGATAGTTAGTCGCTTCCGTAGCAACTATAGCGACCGAAGCTACATTGGAGTGTTGGGTCCGACCAGACAAAGTTATCGAGATGTAATGATGTTAGTCCGCCGTACCGGCGAAGCATTGGAGGAAGTATTATATGCCTAAATTATCAAAAAAATTAGATCACGACGAAATCAAAGAAGCATTAGCCAAAGAAGTTGCCGATCTTACTGAGGCCCTACAGCGTGAGCGTGCCGATGCTACTAACATTCGTCGAAGACACGACGAACAGATGGCTGGCCTAAAAAACCTAGTCAAAGCCCAGGTTATAGAGGACTTACTACCGGTTATTGATAACTTCGAACGAGCTCTAAAGCATGTTCCCAAAGAACTAGCAGATAATGATTATGTAAAAGGTGTTCAGGGCGTAGTGAAGCAATTCGAAACAACTCTAAGCAGTATTGGAGTAGAGCGGATTGCGACCGTCGGCCAGCCATTCAATCCGCACCTGCACGAAGCCGTGGCCAGCGAAGAGGGCGAGGGCGACAATGAGTTAGTCAGCGAAGAACTACAGGCCGGCTACCAAGTCAACGGGACAGTAATCCGGCATGCAATGGTTAAAGTTAAGCGTCAGTAGATCTAGTTCGGAGGATTTACAATATACAGACGTTCTTTGGTGAATAGGCCGTCCAATAGGTCGCCATCGGGGTTCGCCTCGCCGGCAATATCGTTGATGCCTAGTCTTGACCATGTAGCGGCAGTCTTGGGGTTAACAATTCCATCAGTTTCTATACCTATGCCATAGCATCCTGTCTCGCCGATTACTGCTCCGTAATCCCGCAGAGCACGGGCAAATATCTTGGCAGTATTCTTCTTGGCAGCCGACCAAGTAGGCTTGGTTGCCAGCCAGGCATCTATTTGGGAGTCGCCACTACCAAGATTAAGGGCAACTCGGAGTCCTTCTGGAATCGTTTTTGATCGCTCGGCATTGCCCACGGTAATTGGCCGACCTTCACAGCGCTGGCCGATTCGGTTATTTTCGTTAGAAGCAAACTCAACTCGCGTCGCTGGCGGCACAAAGAATCCGCAATCGGTACCGGCGCCAGCCGCAGAAGGTCCACTGTTGGGGCTACATTCGGGGGCTCCAAACATCGTTGAGCTGATTGTTAATTCCAGGGCGTGTCTTATGGCTCCGGAATCTACCTCGTCGGCCCTGGTGACAAGGGCAAGCTTATCTATTCCCATTCCTCTATCGACATGGGTTGTCCCATCTTTTACATCGTAAAGGCCACCATATTGTCCATAGGCACCGATACATAAGTGATCGGGGTTATTCTCGTCATAACCGGCTTGAGTATTAGGACCGTCCGGAAGAAAGAATAATAGGCTTCGATCTACGCAACTTGACTTTGGCTCGCCAACTACCCAAAGGCCATACTGGTATCCGGTTTGGTAATTAACAATTTGTAATATCCGGTCGTTACCGGTACCTGGTTTCCAGCTGTCATTCCATGGAATAGAGTCACCTATTTTATTCCCTGATGTACTAAACCCTTGCTGGTTCTGTGCCCAGATGGCCTGGAATAACCTAACGTTTTTAGTGGCATCCCTAACATCATAGATTGGTACACTATATGCCTTGAAGTGAACGTTCACATCGCCCGGAGGGGCGGGCAGGCCAGCGTAGTTCCAGAATCTATCACGGTATTGTGCTAGTGGTGAAGAGGGACTGACTGCACCAAACTCCGAAACTGGACGGTTCCACGATGCGCTGTCGGCATAGAATCGTCGAAAGGCTGGATTCTGTGCTTCTGCCCCAAAGCGTACTGCCCCGCTATCCGATGCCTGCGTATCGGATGCGAATGAGGTTCCGCTCATTACTCCGTCTTCTCCCTGGAAGCTGGCTGAGTTGTTAGCCGCCTTGGTGGATACCAGAATGATTACACCTACTAGAACGAAAGAAAGGATGATGATTAGCGTCCTGCCAACTGAGCTACTCAGTAGTCTCGGAATGCGTCTATCTGAATGCCTATGCTGCATGGCTTTTGACTTTCTGTTTCTCATCTTTTGATGAATCCGCTTAGCTTTTAACATTAATATGTAGTAAGTATAGCTTAATTTTGTGCATAATCTGTACCATAAGCAATATTTAGGCTAGTATATATTTATGCGTCGTATAACTCGACATTTATACATCTTATTCATCTTTGCCTTAGCAGCAGTTGGGTTTGGTTTGGTGTCGGCTAGTAAAGCACAGGCCGCCAGTGGTCCATGCGCCAACACTGAGTTTGGGTACGTTTCCTATAACAATATATCTATGCCTGGCCCGGGCGCTGGCAACTATCGCGTATGGGCAAGAATCAAGATGCCTACCGGGTCTACCAACAACAACTTCAAACTAGAAGTAGATGGCGCTAACTGTTACACCATGGGAGGAGCATCAGTTCCTTCTAACCAGTGGACATGGGTAGATTTCGAGACTAACAATGCAAAAGTAACCCTAAACAACTTTGCTGCTGGACCTCATAATTTCCGTGCCGTTGGTACCGGAGAAGGCCTGCTGTTAGACAGGGTAATCTTTACTCAGGATACGGCCGCTGGCGGCAACTGTGGGCCACCCCAGGGCACTGGTAATGATTGTGCCGATCCACCTGATACTACTCCGCCAGTCATTAATCTAACTGGACCAGCTGCATCACCAGCAACTATCAAAGACACTGTTAATGTAACAGCAACTGCATCAGACAATGGAACTATAGCCAAGATTGACTTCTTTGTAGATGGTGTCGACAAGGGTGACTTCCCGTTATCAAGTGGTTCGCCATACTCCTTTAGCTGGAACACTAAGACATCTGGCGTAAGTGATGGACCACATACAATCAAGGTCAGGGTGACAGATGGTATGGGCCTAACGTCAGAATCTAGCCGAAGCGTAATAGTGGCCAATGGAAAGCCAGATCTTAGAGTAACGGCGATTGGTAAATCTCCTGCTGTTGTCAACGCTGGTGTGCCGGTAACCTTTAACGCCACGATAAAGAACTATGGCTCAGTTGACTCGGTGCCTGGCAATGTCGAATTCTCGCTGACTAATTCCCAGGGTAATGTCACTATATTAGGCACCGCTACCAGTTCAAACCAGATAACTGGCGGTGGAATCGATACCGAGGTTATTACTTTATCTTCTCCAACCTGGACTTCAGTAGCTGGTTCTTGGACAGTTACCGCCAAAGTAGATAGCGGATCGGCAATTTCCGAAGCTTACAGTGACATAGATGCCGAAGCAAACAACACATTAACTCAGAACTTTACAGTTGGAGTTGTTGATAATACCGATCCAGTAGTAGACATCACTTATCCATCCGGAGGTGATACATTAACGGGTAGCAAGACTCTTACAGCTACAGCAACAGATATCGGCGGAACAGGTGTATCATCGGTAGTCTTCTATGATGGAATCGCCCAACTTGGTACTGGTGTTAAGACTGGTACAAATTATGGATTGATTTGGGATACAAAAACTACCGGTAATGGAAGTCATGTTATCAAGGCGGTTGCCACCGATGCCAAGGGCAATACTAGTGAAGATACTGTGACGATTACCGTCGACAATCAGGTAGTGTCCGCCTCTCCATGGGACATGGATGGTGATAATGACGTCGACATGAAGGATGTCCTTAAATTCCGAAGAAACTGGCTCAAGTCTCCTGCCACCAGGGAAGAGGGCGATTTCGATGGCAATAATAAGGTGGATCTAAGAGATTTTCTAAAATTCAATAAGTACTGGACGGGACCAAGATGAAAATAAAAAGTAAGTTTAATCCATTAAAAACCCTAAAACAACTATTAGTAATTGCCGTAGTTGTTGGACTTACCCTCTCTGTAAAAAGCTCCAGTGCAGCAACTACTGCAACTCTGACCATCGATCCTTCGAGCGGAACAAAAACCAAGGGTTCAAGCTTTTCGGTAACGGTCTACGAATCAAGTAGTGAGCCGGTCGTTGGAGTTCAGTCTAACTTAACTTATGATGCCAACCAATTGCAGCTAACCATGTTAGATACATCAGTTGGTAAGTTCCCAGAATGCCCTGATACCAATTACGGCGGCGGTGTCGTTACAATCGGTTGCGCAAAACTAAGCGGTACAAACACTGGTAAAGTAGCTGTTGCACGAATTACCTTTAAGGTATTAGGTAGCTCCGGCAAGACGGCCATAAACTTCTCTTCATCCTCCGAGGTATATGCTAACGATGATAACAACACTGACATTTGGAATGGTGATGCTGATGGCGCACTATATACATTAGCCAATATCCCTAGCAGCGGCGGATCAGGTGGCGGAAGCTCATCTGGTGGCGGATCATCGAGTAATAGCGGTTCAGGTGGCGGAAGCTCATCTGGCGGCGGATCATCGAGCGGTGGCACCAAGAAATCAACAAGTAAATCATCCACAAAAGATAATCAGTCAGACACCTCGGATGTTGTTCCCGAGATAGTCTCGAATGGATCTGTTGAGGTTTATGTTACAGACGCCAATGGCCGTGCGGTGGCTGGTGCCAAAGTCTTGATAGATCAGAACACCTCTCTTACCGATTCACAGGGAATAGCATCGTTTGCAAGCCTTGCCCCCGGCAAGTACAAAGTAAAGGTAGAGGCTGCCAATGGTACTGCCAATACCTCGATAACTGTTAGTGGAAATTCTACGGATGTACAAAGGCTTGATGTCAAAATAAAGAAACCAATCAATTTCTTGCTGTACGCCGGTATAGTCCTAATACTTATCCTAATAGGAGTTCTGTATACATTGCTAAAGCGCTGGAAACAGAAGAAGAACGAGCATTCCCATAGATTCGCAGCCATGGATACCAGTCCTGTGGTGACCGACATGTCTCACGGGCCAAAGGCTATCAATGATAGTGCTGCAGCGGTTGTTACTCCTGGTTCAGCCTCAAGAGAGCCAGAGCCAGAAGAAATAGAACCAAAAGATATGAAACCAGAAGAAATCAAGCCTGTTCCCGAAGAGCCAAAGGAAAAAGAAGATGTTCGTCCTGGCGATACACTATCGGAAATCGAACGTAAGGTTGGCGCCAAGAAGGGGGTCCATCACACTGCTGATGCGGCTGACTTTACTCCCAACTTAATAAAGCCCAAAAAATAATTGATAGTAAAATAGTTGGCACTCTTGACATTAGAGTGCCAATTTTTGTATGATATACTTGTATTAGCACTCTACTAGGGTAACTGCTAAACAATAGTTTAAATCAGTATAAGGAGAATCTATTTTATGGGTAAAATTATCGGAATTGACCTAGGAACAACCAACTCAGCAATGGCTGTAATGCAGTCAGGTAAGCCAGAAATCATCGCCAACTCAGAAGGTGCGCGCACCACTCCGAGCGTTGTGGCTCTAAACAAAAACGAAGAACGACTTGTCGGCCAGGTGGCCCGTCGTCAGATGGTTACTAACCCGTCTAACACTATTTATGAAGTAAAACGACTTATCGGGCGAAGCTGGGAAGACAAAGAAGTTCAGCGCGACCTTAAGCTCATGGGATACGAGATTGTTAAGTCTGGAAAAGCCGTAAAGGTTAAGATGGGCGACAAAGAGTACAGTCCCGAAGAAGTTAGCGCCATGATCCTTAGCAAGCTTAAGGCCGATGCCGAGGCCTTTACTGGAGGACCTGTCACCGAAGCGGTAATCACTGTGCCTGCTTACTTTGACGACTCACAAAGACAGGCTACTAAAGATGCTGGTAAGATTGCCGGTCTAGAAGTAAAGCGTATTATTAACGAACCAACTGCCGCAGCACTAGCTTACGGATTAGACAAGGGAAGCAAGTCTGACGAAAAGATCGCTGTCTTCGACCTTGGTGGTGGTACCTTCGATGTATCTATTCTAGAGCTTGGTGATGGCGTCTTTGAGGTAAAGAGCACTAACGGTGACACACACTTAGGTGGTGCCGACTTTGACCGTGTAATTGTTAACTATCTTGCTGATGAATTCAAAAAAGATAGCGGCGTAAGCGTCGTCGATGACAAGGCTGCTATGCAACGACTTCGTGACGAAGCCGAAAAAGCTAAGATCGAACTATCTACCACCAAAGAAGTGGACATTAACCTTCCATTCCTAACAGCTGATGCTGATGGTCCAAAGCACTTCGAACATAAGCTTACTCGAGCTCAGTTAGAGAAGTTGGTAGGCGACTTAATTGACAAAACAGCTACTCCATGCGAAAAGGCACTTAAAGACGCTAAGCTAAAGGCCAGTGACATTGATGCTGTAGTTTTGGTTGGTGGTATGACCCGAATGCCAGCAGTCGTCGAAAAAGTTAAAAAAATATTTGGTAAAGACCCAATGCAAGGCGTCAACCCTGACGAAGTTGTGGCTATTGGTGCCGCTATCCAGGGTGGAGTACTGCAAGGTGATGTCAAAGACGTGCTGCTGCTAGATGTAACTCCATTATCTCTTGGTATCGAAACCCTAGGTGGTGTAGCTACAAAGCTTATCGAACGCAACACTACAATCCCTTCAAGCAAGAGCGAAGTGTTTAGTACGGCTGCCGACAACCAAAACCAGGTAGAGATTCACGTTGTCCAGGGCGAACGAGAATTTGTTAACGATAACAAATCGCTAGGTCGCTTTGTACTGGATGGTATTCCACCAGCACCTCGTGGCGTTCCTCAGATTGAGGTAACCTTTAACCTTGACGCCAACGGTATTCTTAACGTAACTGCCAAAGACAAAGGTTCGGGTAAGGAGCAAACCATTACTATCCAGGGTTCAAGCGGTCTTAGTAAAGAAGAGGTCGAGAAGATGGCTAAAGAAGCCGAAGCTCACGCCGAAGAAGACAAGAAAAAGCGTGAAGGCATCGATGCCAAGAATACTCTGGACGGAGCTATTTACCAGGCCGAAAAGATGAAGACCGATAACAAGGATAAAATCTCCGAAGAAGATGCCAAGAAGATCGACGAGGCTGTCGAGGCTGCCAAGAAGGTCTTGGCCGACGAGAAAGCTGATAGTGAGTCGTACGAAAAAGCTGCCAAAGAACTAACTGAAGCGATTATGCCTATTGGTGCTAAAATGTACGAAGATGCTGCAAAAGAAGAATCTTCTGACGACAGCGACAAAAAAGACGACAAAGACGAACCAGTAGAAGGCGAAGTCGTCGACGATAAAAAGGAGAAATAATGCCAAACGACGGTCCCAAAGAGGCTATCCCACACGCCGATCCAATTGATCCAATTGAGCAGTTAGACGCCGATAACGCAGCCAGACTAGCCCAAGAGGGCGGTGACTATACCGAGCCATTAAGTGTTGATCAGCTAAATGCACAGTATGATCAAACTGAAACCCAACCAATCCAGCCAGCAACTGCGGAGTCAGAACACCATGCTCCTATAATTCAAGATGCTCCTGCAGCAAAGCCCGCTCCAGTATCGGCTGTCTCAACAGATAGAGTTACTAATGGACCATTAAAAGACTTGGGTGATCAGCTAGTTGCGAGCATAGAACTAGCTGCGGGCATAGATAAAAACCCGCAATTGGTTAATCAGGCACCGAAAAGCTGGCGTAATCTTTTTGGCCTGATCAAGCGCAAATAGGTTCTAAATGACCGTTGAGCAACCTCCAGAAAATAGTTGGTCAGAAGCCGACGACGTGCTGTATCGGCAGGAGATTACATTAGCTAATGACCCTTTAACTACCTATGGACCACTCCGTGGAGTTAGGATTATGTTGGTTGGTGCTATAGAAAGATCTCACGATCCGGAAGCTAGCGAGACATTTGGCAGCAATATGGTTAGGTTGATTGAAGATATAGCAAAGGTTATGGGCTCATGGAGGCAGGGGAAATAATCAAGTTGGTAAAGGATACGCAAAAGGAAATACAGCAACCTGGCACTCCGAATGCCTAACTGCTAGAATATATACGATGAGTAAAAGAGATTACTACGAGGTTCTGGGCGTCAGCAAAGGCGCATCGGACGATGAGATAAAGAAAGCCTTCCGCAAAAAGGCTATCGAACACCACCCCGACAAAGAAGGTGGTGATGAGTCCAAGTTCCAGGAGGCCAACGAAGCCTACGAAGTACTCAAAGACGAACGCAAAAGACAGCGTTATGATCAATTCGGTCATGCCGGTGTCGGAAGTAGTGCAGCCAGCGACGGAGGCAACCCATATGCTGGTTTTGGTGGCGGTGCCCAGAATTTTGACTTTGGTGATCTTGGATTTGGTGACATCTTTAACAGCTTCTTTGGTGGCGGAAGTCCAGGTGGTCAAGGCCAGCGACAAGCTAGGGGGAGGGATGTTGAAACTAGCGTTGACCTGAGCTTCGAAGAGGCCGTCTTTGGCAAGGAACACGACCTACACATTACCCTAGACGACATCTGCGAGCACTGTAAGGGAACAACCGCCGAACCGGGACATGAACTAAAGACATGCGATACCTGTAAAGGGAGTGGGCAGACCATGCGGGTAACCAGAACAGTATTTGGTGATATCCAACAAGCAACCATTTGTAATACCTGTAAGGGGGCTGGAAAGGTTCCCGAAAAAGAATGTTCTGTCTGCCACGGCAAGGGTACTCAACACAAGAAACAAGACATCAGAATAAAGATTCCAGCCGGTATTGATGATGGCGCTACCATTAGACTTAGTGAAAAAGGCGAAGCCGTAGCCAATGGGCCCAAAGGAGACTTATATGTCCATGTTCGTGTAAAGCCCCACAAACATTTCACCCGAGAGGGTGACCTGGTCTTGAGCGAAGAGCACGTTGCCATGGTTGGCGCAGCACTGGGTACCGAAATTGATGTTGAAACAGTCGATGGCCCGGTTCGCATCAAAATCCCGGCTGGCACTCAAAGTGGCACTGACTTTAAATTATCGGGTCATGGTGTTACTCATCTAAACAGTATTGGCCGAGGCGCTCACATCGTAACCGTTATCGTTGACACTCCAACCAAACTCAGTAAGCAGCAACAAGAGTTACTTCTTAAATTCCACGATGCTTCTGCCAAACACCGACTATTCCGTTAGATAATCATTATTAATCGACAAAATGGGCTAAAAGTGATATAATATATTCTTATGTCAGTTGAAATAGCACCAAATACCGCCTTTGTTCTATGTGGATCTTCACTGATGAGAGAGTCTAGCTCCATAGAAGGGCTCGATCTCAGTGGAGCATCTTCGCCAACTGTTTTGACTATTCCTACTGCAAAACATACCAAAGAACGTTTCGATGGTCATGTTGAGGCATCAAAAAAACACTTTGCTAAGTTAGGTGTTGAAGTTTTAAATCTTCATGAATTTGATATACCTCCAAGTCAGCAGGAGATAGATGACAAAGTGGGCAGGGCAGATATGATTTGGGTAACAGGCGGTGACACATTAAAAGCTATGGACTTCTGGGATGAGACAGGTATTACCGATGCTGTTATTAAAGCTGCCTCATGGGGGACCGTTATGTCTGGTGGAAGCGCCGGTATGTTGGCTTGGATGCAAACGGGTCATAGTGACTGGGAGTCTTTTCGGGCAGCTGGTCCGGAAGATGAATGGGACTACCGACCAATTCGAGGCCTTGGACTAATTGCCGCTACTGGTTGCCCTCATTACGAAACAGCAACTGAAGGTGGAGAAATGCGCGAAGCAAGTTTTAAGAGAATGCTTATGAATGATAACAGTCTGCCAACTCCAGCTATAGGCATTACCAACTCGGCTGCTTTAGCACTTTTCGATGGATACTACAGAGTATTCGAAGCTCCATACAAAGATGATCCGCCCGTAGAAGTACATGTATTAGGTCGAACAGAGGATGGTTTGAGCGACCGTTTATTGCCTGTTTCGTCAGGCTATCAGCCGATAGACTTTTAATTTACGGTATTACGCCGAAAGTGTTTATCTATGTAAAGCTTTCCGTCAGCTTCTTGTAATAAATCACTCAGGCTATGGTGAATCTCGGGGTCATAGATAGCTAGGCCACCACTGATGCCGACACCTTTACCTGCAAATTTACTGTTGCCAATTTTTTCGTCTAAAGAAGCTTGGACGCGTTCGATTACAATATTGACACGCTCCAAGACATTCAAGGAAGTATCTTCCTCGCGGGGGGTGGTATCAAAGACGACGACAAATTCATCTCCACCCAGACGTCCAACGAGGTCATAATCACGAACGTTATCAGTAATGATTCGCGCAATTTCTTTTAGAAGTATGTCGCCTTCTTCGTGACCATGATCATCGTTAACTTTTTTAAACTTATCAACATCAAAGAAAATGATAGCCGTGTTAGAACTAAGGTTGAGCATTTCAGTTCCCTTTTCAATAATTCCACGTCGGTTAAGTAGTCCCGTTAGCTCGTCGTGCGTGCTGCGGTACTCGGCCTCGGCGGCTATTCTTCTGGCTTCCTCGGCTTCTGCTAATGCTTTTTGAGTCAGCTCTTCGGACTCCAAGATGTCTGCCCGTGATATTATTGCTGCCATATTTCCGTTCAAGGCAGTTCGGAACATTGGGTTTTGGGCGAGCTCATCGGCTGCCAAGTCAGGAATCAGACCGAGCGCGCCATACCCCATCAGACTTTCGTAAGAATTGAAGTCTTTCATTATTCTTTTGCTCCCAGGATTCCCATAGCCACGCAGGCTAATGTCTTCCACTGCTTAAAGCTTTTTTCCTCACAAGGTAGATCGGCACCTTTTTCGAGATGAAAGAAAGATTTTGCAATTACTTCTGCAGCACCGGCAGGCGTCGCAAGAAGTTCAGCAGTTTCTGGCGGTACAAGTTTGGTAGTTACCATAGCCAGGTCATTAAATAGATTGGCCGGCGGTATAGATACCACTAGCTCGCCTGCGCAAAACCGGTTAGAAACGTACTCGGCACAGGCAGTTACAAGTTCGGTAGATTGTAACGATGGTTCATTGACCAAACTTACGGCTCTAAATAAAGAGTCGGCAATATACAGATGAGACTGATTGGCAGTAAGAACCATGTCGACATCACCATAGGCAAGTGCCATGTCCTGTATTACGTCATCAATCAAGAATAGATCACGCGGAAAATCGGAATCATATATCGGGTCCTGGATGTCGCCAAAATCATCGAGGTCAGGGTTATAAGTGTAGCTTTCTTTCACAAAAAAATCCTCCGGTCGCTTGGAACCAAAGGATGACGTGAATATGCTTCGCGTATGCCGTGGGTTCGCTATTAGCTCCCTGTGATTCAAGCGACCAAAATACAAATCACAGTTCATTGCTGACACACCGTAAAATATTACGGGAAGATCATTTTAGCATATGAAGGTAACATTGTCAATAGTCTTGCAGGCAACAAAAAACCTCAGGTTGTTATTGCCTGAGGTTTTTGTTGGATTCTCTGCTATTGCTTCTTGCGAGTTAGGCCAAGCGTTAGGCCAAACAAGATTGTGCTCGAGGCTGCTATTGCTGCCAAGATGGCGGAGTTGCTTTGTTGACCGGTAACTTGCAGGGTAGTTTGGTCATCTTCTGCTTCGACCTGTGGCTTAACAGGGATACTTAGAGTGTGATTGTCGCTATCGCAGGTAACTGGTTTACGGATTATGACAGATGTTGCACGGATATTGTCTACTAAGACTTCGTCTTCCCGTTCGCCATATGGTTCGTAGGCACAAGCCTCGACGGTGTTGATGACATCATCTGTTTGATCGGCTGGTATGCTGTAGACTCCTTGGTATATCCAAGTCTCGGTTAGCTCTAGGATATTGTTATTGTTAGTATCTCCAGATACAAAACTGCCGTTACCAGTTAGCGTATCTACAACACTTAGACCGGTTAGGTTGACGTCGCCAACATTTGTAACTGTAAAGGTGTAGGTAACGTCACTTCCGGCAGGAGCAGTTGATGGGCCAGACTTAACAACTTTGATTCTTGGGTGAAGAATGTCTAGGGTATGGTTGTCGGTAGCAGTTACATTTGACTGGGTAGAGATTGATGATCCAGTGGCTGTGACTGTATTTACTACGTTATCCATTTGAGGACTTGGAACAACGTATGACGCGCTGCACCAAGTTGATTCGCCTGGGTTAAGTGTGGTTGTGCTGCAAGTTTCGCCGGTGGCTATGTCGTCATCTACAGAGACGTTTGTTAAGACAGTGTCGCCATTGTTTGTCACATAGAAGCTGTACCATACTGTATCGCCTTCGTGGGCGGTATCTGGGCCATACTTCTGAACACTAATTGATGGGTGAGCAATATCGTCGTTGGTGATGGTGCAAACTTTTAGTTGGCCGATTGCTATTGTTCCGTTGCAATCCCCGCTAAAGGTTTGGGTATAGCCATCGTAATTAACTTCGTTAACAGAATACATTCCTTCGTTCAGGCCAATGTGAGTGCCGTTAGAATTTCCAGGGAAGTTTGGCACATTTGCAGTGTTACCAGTTACGGTCATTTCGAAATCGCTAGAAACTTTGGTGCCGCTGTTATCGTTGACTACTACTTTTACAACCTTTAGCTTGGGCTGGATAGCTGTGTTAGTGAAGGTACATGTAGCTTGTCCGTCTAGGCTAAGCATTAGGTTGGCAATATCACCATCACGCTTACAATCACCGCTTATGTCGGTTAGTTCGTAGCCAGCTTGCTGGGTTTCGCTTGCAACATGATGTCCGGCATTAAATTGTGTAGTAGATATTCCTGAGTAGACAACCTGTCCATCTACGAATAGGTTAAAGGCACTAGCTGGTAGTGGTGTACCAAATGGATTAACAACGTTTTTGACAATAGTTAAGGTTGGCGCAATATCGTCATTGGTAATGGTGCAGGTGATATTCTGGCCTGACTCAACAACAACTGGGTTAGCTACAATTGCTTGGGTGGCGTCATTCTTGCATACTAGGCTGGTCTGCGCATAACCGGCATTTGTATCCTCTGAAACGGTATAAGTACCAGTGCTCACTTTAATTGTTTTACCATCTGATGATCCGGCGAATGGACTTCCGGTTACATCTGCATTTCCATTCTTAAGATGCATGGTAAAGTCGTTAGGACTAAGTTGGCCACCATTGTTATTCACGACAACTTTCTTAACTTTAATACTGCCTGTGTCCCGAGCGTTACAAAGTGTTATACCTGATGTCAGGTTGGCAGAAACATGTACGGTAACCGGCAGAGTTGTTCCTGTAGGGTTTGTACAACTTGCCTGGGTGTTACCGGTTTGATACCAACCAGTAAAGTGATATCCAGATGGCATAGACTCGCTAACTTGGTGACTTCCAGTTGTAACGTTGCTTATTGTTCCGCCAAATGTAGTGTTTGCTCCACCATCAAGTTTCCAGAACATATTTTTAGATTGTGCCTCGGAGTTACCGCCTTCGTAAATACCATCTCCGTCGGCATCAAGCTTTTTCTGTACCTGGACTGCACCCTTACTAGGAGTGTTTATGAATGTGCATGACACAATGTTGTCGCTTCCAACCACTACTCCGGTAACAGCATTACTTTGCTTGCTTCCGTTGTTTGATGCACCACCACAGCTTGCAGAAACTAAATCGTATCCAGCTTGAGTAACTTCGTTCACGCTGTAAGTACCATTGCTTACTGGAACGGCTACAGTCTTGCCGCTGGCATCTGTTGCCACTGCAGCAGGATTGCTTGGGCTTCCGTTGATATCAAATGACCAACCACTTGCTGGTACTTGATCGCCGGTAGTGTTTAAATTGCCATCTTGGTCGATAAGTTTAGTGGTGGTGATTGTTCCACCGCATGTTTGCTTAGCGAAAGCAGCAAGGTCGGCTGCCAGATTAGAGAAATTGGTGGTAATAACATCAGAAGTAAGAACATTACCAGTATTTACATTTGGACCAGAGATTGCTTGTAGTCTAGAAACGGTTGGGCTGCCAATTCCTAGCGCCAAGATTCTTGTCCCGGCAGTCTTGATTGAATCTGCAACTGCAACAGCAGGAGCTAGGTGAGCGTTTGGTTGGTCGGTGTCATTAGGGCCAGCGCTGCTCGCTGTAGGATCACCATCTGATGCAAACAATACTAAGTTAGGATTTGATCGGTTAGGTAGAGTGCTCGCAGCCTTGGTTAGACCATCTTGCCAGTTTGTATAGCCACCATTGGTAGGCACGCCGTTAATGGCATTATTAACGGTTGTGATGTTACTGGTGAAACCTTGAATGACAGAAGCGTTGGTTGCAAAACGAGTAACAGAGAATTGTGTAGGAGTACCGCTTAGGGCGTTTGTAAATGCCGTCATTGCACTCTTCATCTGATTCATTTCGGTGTTGCTGATACTTGTTGAGTTATCAATAACAATAGCAATGTCTAGTCCACAAGATTGTGATAGCGATGGGTTAGCAACCGACTGAGTTACGGCTGCCGATGCGCTAGCGGGGGCAATAATTGCCGAAACAATCGGCGAGGCAATCTGTACAGCGAGCAACGTTGCCGCTAAAAGACCACTTTTAATCCTTCTTTTTAGTATTGTTCTAGCCATTTCACTCCTCCTTGGTATTGCACACAGTTTGTCTATATAGAGTGCATTTTCTACCCAATTTGAAAAAAATGCAAATATATTTTATAGTGCTTATGGTTAACGGTCTGAGGAGTTAGAATTCGTTTATAACAGTGATTTTTGCGCCCAGGCTATTTAATCTTTCGGCAAGATCCTCGTAGCCACGATTAATGGTGTAAACATTACGTAACAGGCTAGTGCCGGGTGCTGCTAGCATGCCAATCAATATAATCACTGCTGGTCTAATGCCGCTAGGCGCTACTAGGTCGGTTGGTCGCCATTTGGTTGGCCCGTTTACGTATACGCGATGCGGATCAGCGAGTTCCATATTGACGCCAATCTTCTTCATCTCGGTGAACATCAGTGCTCGGTCTTCGTATACCCAGTCATGGATCAGAGTTCGGCCCTTAGAAACTGCAGCAATTGGTACAAAGTAAGGAAGGTGGTCAATGTTAAGACCAGGGAAGGGACGACCATACACTTTTTCGGCCGGGGCAACCAACTTGCCATCGTGTTTGAATACCGTAAGGTCAACTAGATCAGTCTGTCCGTTGTGTGCTTTGTAGACTTTGGATGTTTCGAACTTGAGCCCCATTTTTTCCAACTTAAGTAGCTCTAGTTCCATAAAGTCTATCGGCACTCGACGTATGGTAATACTGGAGTTGGTAGTTACTGCTGCAGCTAAGAAGGTCATGGCCTCTACGGGATCTTCGCTTGGGCTAAAAGTAATATTCTTCTTAATATTCTTTACGCCAGTAACCTTGAGTGTACTTGTGCCAATGCCTTCGATCTTTACGCCAAGACGCTTTAGGAAGAAGCATAGATCTTGAACCATATAGTTAGCGCTAGCCATTTTGATAATCGTCTCTTCTTCAAAACCAGCTGCCGCCATAAGTATGTTTTCGGTGGTGGTATCGCCAGATTCATATAAAACTACCGGTCGCTTTGGGGCTGTATGGTGGGCGGTAACGTGGTAGTGGCCAGTCTTGGTATAGACTTCGGTGCCAAATTCCTCCAATGCATACAAGTGAGGCAAGACTGTTCGTCGTCCTAGTTCGCAGCCACCAGCATAAGGTATGTTGAACTGTTTTTGGAGGTGCATCATAGGCCCAATAAACATGATTACGCTTCGAGTCCGCTTAGCGGCTTCTTTATTCATTTTATCGAAATCAAGTTTGGCAGGAGGTTTGATTTCTAGGTCATCACCAATCCATCTTACGGCAACACCTATACTCCTCAGAACTTCAACCAGTCGATTAACTTCTTCGATTTTGGGAGCATTCTTTAAACGAGTTGTCCCCTTGTTGAGCAGGCTGGCGCACAGTAGTGCTACGGTGGCATTCTTGGAATTTTTGAGGGTAACTTCACCACTAAGCTCATGACCACCTTCTACTTGTAGATTAACGGCACCACCCGAAATACTAATAAGTGGTTTGTTAAGTACGTCACTTATTCTTCCTAGGGTGTCTAGGCTCATGTTTTGACGACCATGTTCGATACGATTGACGGCCGACTGGCTCGTATTGAGCTTTCGAGCAAACTCGGCCTGAGTCATGCCTCTTTCTTGTCTTATCTGGTAAATTAGCTGACCGATCTTTTCGTTTGTGTCTGACATAGGAGCTCAATATATACCCTACGAGGTATCAAATCAATATTGAAATCATAAGCGTGGTGTGCTAGGCGGCGGGCAATATTACTTTCTCGGCAAGAGTCCTCGGCTTCGCCTGCGGATTGCCTCGTAAGCAACACTGCCCGCCACCAACATGCTACTTTAGTGAATCCAGTTTGGCTTTAATGGTCTTTATGACTTTATCGTGGTCAAACATATCTTCGTCATGCAAAGTGATGTCTGGTGGATAATGTTCCGCGAATCGCTTCATATGAACGTCGTGCTCTTCGATAAGCTCAACGAGTCTATCGGCTAAGACTCCCGGCTTATCGCCGCGTTTTCTAATTAACTCTCTACGTTTTTCTGGCGATATGTCTAGGGCAATAATAAAATTCTGATAACCTTTTCGATTGAAAATAGGCAAGATACGGTCAAAGTACCATCCAGTTACTCCATCTCTTACAATCAGTCCATTCGTTGTCAGATCATCAAGTCTATTATATAGATCCATAGTGTATGACCAGGTGTAGATATTCCTATCTTCTCTTGTCATTTCTGGATCAAATTCAATCAACCATTTTTTAACTTCGTCGTTCTCAAGTACAACAGCATTTAGCTCGTCTTGAATCCTAGCAGATAAAGATGACTTACCGACAGCATTACCTCCCGAATAGGTGACAAGGAGCTTAGGATTATTTGCATCAAGGTTCTTGAGGCTGGGTATATAATGCTCGTCTAGATACTCCTTAACATCTTCGGGTAATCGCCTTACTGGATCTTTGGCGTAGCTTTCTGTTAGTAGTGACATATTTTAGTAGTATACCAACTGTACAATGATCATCCCAGCCTGGTACCATAGAGGGAATGGATGACACGCAAATTGCAGATTTAATCGCCGCCGAAGAACAACGTCAACGTGAGGGATTAGAGTTAATACCTAGCGAGAATTATGTAAGTCGTCAGATCCTGGATGCGCTAGGCAGTGTTTATACCAATAAATACTCCGAGGGCTATCCTGGCAAGCGCTATTATGGCGGCCAGGTTAATACAGATCAGGTCGAGACACTGGCCATCGAGAGGGCCAAGAAACTATTCGGTGCAGATCATGCCAATGTCCAGCCGCACTCTGGTGCGCCAGCCAATATCGCTGTGTATCAAGCCTGGTTAGAGCCCGGCGACACTGTTATGGCAATGCAACTGGATCATGGTGGACATCTGACCCATGGCCATCCGGTAACCAGTAGTGCCAAGCTTTATAACTTTGTCAGATACGGCATTAAAGACCTAGAAACAGGCGAAATAGATTATGACGCTATGCGCTTGGTTGCGCTAAAAGAAAAGCCAAAGATTATCTTGGCCGGCTTTAGCGGGTATACTCGCACACTGGATTATCAGAAGTTCGCCGATATCGCCAAAGAGTCCGGTGCAATGCTTATGGCCGACATGGCTCATATCGCAGGACTGATCGCCGGTGGAGTACTAAAAAATCCACTAGACTTTGGATTCAACGTTATGACCACTACCACTCACAAGACATTACGTGGTCCAAGAGGTGGGCTAATCCTAAGTAAGGGGGTCGCTGGTAACCCGCTAAAAGCTCCAGAAAAAACCGTCGAAAATCTGCCAACATTAATAGACCGCGAAATCTTCCCAGGCTTCCAGGGCGGACCGCACATGAACACGATTGCTGCTAAGGCAATTGCATTCCGCGAAGCATCGACAGATGAGTTTAAAAAGTACGCTCAAGATATTCTAGATAATGCCCAAGCTTTAGCCGACGCCTTGCAGAGTAGGGGCTTTAAGCTGGTAACTAATGGTACCGACAACCATATGATCATGATCGATATGCCCAAGAGTATAAAGGGAGTCAATGGCCGAGAAGCTCAAGATCTTCTGGACCAGGTTGGTTTAAACACTAATTGCAATGCTATACCAGACGATCCATTGCCTCCATTCCGACCAAGTGGGCTTAGAATCGGTACTCCAGCCATCACAACTCGTGGATTAAAAACCGAGCACATGGACAATATCGCCGAATGGATGCAGCGCTCGCTAAAAAACCGAAACAATAGCAAAAACTTAGACATGATAGCTGCCGAAATAAAAGATTTTGCTCTTCAATTCCCGCTACCAAGTGACAACTAGGAGAACTTATGCAGATTAATTTTTATCCAGTTTATGATGACCCTAAGTACGTTGCGGCAGCAAAAGAGTACGCAGATATTTGGGAGGAATGGGGAGAACGTATAACAAAAGAAATCCAGGATCTAACAGGATTAAAATTTGTTGAGAACGAAATCAACGCTGTGGTGTTTGATGGCAGGAGCTACTCCAACCCTTTGCAGTTAAATGCATTACGTACCAAAGAAGATATGCCTGTGACCATCACTCACGAGCTATGTCACCGAATCAGTTTTGGAAATAAAGTTAGAAATCCGTTTAAAGACGAACCAAAAGTAATCGGAGCACACAAGGTTATTTTCCTGATACTTTATGATGCTCTAATTAGCTTATTTGGAAAGGAACTTGCCGACGAATGTGTAAAGTTGGAGTCAGATCATGACCCAGACTACAAGATCGCTTGGGATTGGGCGCTGGATCTATCTCCTGAAGAACGCAAAACAAAGTTCAACCAACTCAAATCTGATAACTAGTTATTTCTGTCGGACCCAAATATTCGAGATGTCACCATCTTCATCTGTTCGTTGACCACTGTTAGTGTAGCCAAGTTTTTCTGCAACTCTATTGCTTCCGCCATTTTTAGGATCGGCTCTAATAATTACTTTATCTAAGTTAAGTGGTCCAAATGCTAGATCTGTTAAGGCACCGGCAACTTTGGTAGTAAGACCTCTTCCCGAGACTGATTCTGCTATCCAGTAACCTATTTCCGGTTCTTCAGTATCCATATACATCAAGCTGGTGTGGCCCACAAGCTTTCCATTAAGGAACATTCCATAGCCAAATGAAGAGCCTTTTTGTCGTGATCGTAGGACATCTTCAATAAATGACTGACTATCAGATACTTTTTTTGTTTTATCCACCCACGGCAGCCACTTAGCTAAGTAATCACGATTTTCATCAGATACGGTAAAAAGTTCGGCGGCATCCTCAACCTGAAGTTGTCGTAGTATAAGGTGCTCATCGATTTGGATCTCGGAGTATGGTGGCTGGGATGGCAGTTGTTCAGACATATACTAATTTTATCATTAATGATGTGCTCAATTTTTACGACTAAGTTTTACTCCTGCCCAAACAGCAAATGTCATTTTTGTTACATCCAACATGGCGCTACCTACCTTTGGCGCGACTTTAGCAACTTTACCTCTAGGAGATTCTTTTATTGCTTTAGAAAACTTACTGAAATCTTCATTAAATCCAATCTCAAAGAATTTTTTAGCTTTTGCACCATTAAGAGATTCGTCATCATCATCAGGTGCAAAAAGTACAGTATATGCCTCTACTGGCACATCATCATTCTCAAACCCAGCATCGGGGAAAAGACTAGATAAAAACGTTACTCTTTTGGAATCTTCATGTTTAAATATTCGGGCAACAATTTCCGGGGCATTTTCATTACCAGTACTGTTTAGGTGATCGATGCATTCGCCAATTTGCTTTAACCATTCTTCTCCGCTAACGACTACATATTTGGCATATTTACCGAATGGACGATCTTTGTAAACTGCGGCACTTTCTGCTAAAAGCCCTCGGGCTGCATCTATCTGGTCATAATGTAATAAGAGTTCTAGTTCCTCGGAAGGTAGATATACTTCAGGATTCGGTGCATCTTCCGGAGAATTGACTGACATAATTAATTTTATGTCCTTGCACTCGAACCTGTCAATTAAATGATCATGGCAGCATCTCTGGTTCTTGCTCCAGCTTGATTCCATATTTTATTTGAATTTCATTTTTTATACGGTCACGAAAGATGATTAAGTCGTTGGTAGATTCGGCTTTCTCGTTAACCAATACAAGGGCTTGGGCATGCCAGGTAGCCATGCCAGTTTTACGATCATGGAAGCCTTTAAAACCGGCATTCTCAATTAGCCAACCGGCTGGAATTTTAACGCCTTTGTCGCCGGGCCATCCGGGCATTGTGGGAAACTTCTTCTTGAGGGTAGTATATTTGTTATTAGAGATAACCGGGTTGGCAAAGAACGATCCGTTATTGGCAACTTTTGCCGGGTCCGGTAACTTACTGCTACGGATAGCAATGACAACTTCTCGGATAACTTTTGGGGTAAATTCCGTGATGTTGAGATGATCAATGTATTTTTGTAGTGATTCGTAAAACGGTGGCTCGGGATTCTGTTTGGTTAGGCAGAATGTCAGGGAATGTATAAAGAATCTTCCTTTATCAGTGGTTTTAAAGCGGCTTGTCCGGTATCCAAAGCCACATGATTCTGCCGGTATGGTGATAAATTCTTTGGTTTTAGAATCGTAGGCTTCAACGCTGACCAGTGTTTGGGCTACGTCCTGTCCATAGGCACCAACATTTTGGATGGGAGTTGCTCCGGTAGTGCCGGGGATAAGTGACAGTCCTTCTATGCCATGAAGACCCTCTTGGACTGTACGGGCAACCGTTTTATCCCAGTTTTCTCCAGAACCAACTGTTACATAGAATGTTTCTGGATCAGCTTTTTTAATCTCGAAGCCCGGTATTTTGTTGACCATAACAAGGCCCTTAAAACCTTTGTCGCTCCATATAATATTACTCCCACCGCCGATCATAATGACAGGAAGCTTGTTATCGGCGGCCCAATCCAGTGCGTTGGGAATATCCGATTTTTGGTTGATGTTAACCAAGAACTTAGCCTCGCCGCCCAGGCGCATAGTAGAGTGTTTGGCCAGCGAGACATTCTTTCTTATTTGCATAACCTTTATTGTATCGTACTTGGCACACTTAATGTTTTATGTTCCAGGTTGCTGGCATTGGCTTGAAAGAGTAAAATAAAGGAATGACAAGACCCACGGAGTATCCTTATCAAGCACTTGGCCGCAAGCTAAAAGCAGCTCGCGTACGCAAGCAATTCAGTATTGCCGAGGCATCTGGAGCTATTGAAGTTAACGAAGATTTGCTGCAAAGCATAGAGCAGGGCAAAAACCGCCCAGCAGAAGACACCCTAGCAGTGCTACTCAGCTACCTAGACATCAACGACGAAGAAGCTTCACAGCTTTGGGATTTGGCCGGCTACCGCGACACCGACGAAATTGTCGACCTTGGCCAACAGGTCTCAATGGTGCTCCCAGGCGACCTTCGGGTTGTCTATACCGATATGGTTCATGTAATGGTTAACGACTTCGGTGTGGTTATGAACTTTATGCAAGGCTTCGGCCCTAACAATCAGCCTCTAGCCATTGCCAGGATTGGAATGAGCAAAGAACATGCTCGTTCGGTGCTAAAAGTCCTTGATAAATCTCTGAAGCAGTCCGAAGACAGCAAAAAGCCCAAGATGTTAAAGCCGGCTGATAAGCCACAAGATAAATCCGATAAAAAATAGGAGTAATATGAACACACTAAAAATAATCGGCATTTTAATTGTCCTGGTAGTCGCCCTCATCGCCATGGCGATGGTTCTTGGCGTCATCGAAAGTACCGAAGCCAAAGATACCGGCATAAAAGTCATCGCCTGTTTAGCAATTCTGGGACTAGCTACAGAGCTAGTTGTCCAGCTCCGCAAATAACCAAACCTTAAATTATTCTTAATCTTTTTACTGGAATGTTCCAGTCTGTTAAATTCGAAGCATGGCATACAAAAATAAGGCTGATCAGATAGCGTCAAGCCATCGTCATTATGTTGCGAATAAGCAATACTACCTTGAACGAAATCGTCGGTACCGTAAAGAACTAAGCGATTTTATAAATAACATAAAAGAGGCTACCCCCTGCTCGGATTGTAAAAAAACATATCCATACTATGTAATGGACTTTGATCATCTTGATGCTTCGAAGAAGACTGGACTAGTTAGTTACTTTGCAAAAACCAGAAGAAAGTGTGCCATGGAGCGTGAGATACCCAAGTGTGAAGTCGTGTGCTCTAATTGCCACAGGATACGAACCCATATAAGGAGGTTACAAAATAGCAAAAAAGAGGTATAATTCGTATCTGTTGTGCACCCGTAGCTCAATTGGATAGAGCGTTGCGCTTCGGACGCAAAGGTTGGGGGTTCGAGTCCCTCCGGGTGTACCAATAGTTAATTAAATACCCCGAAAGGGGTATTTTTGTTATATTGATGCCATATGAACAAGCTTACAAGTGATCAAGATGTTTCAAACATGATTAAATCCGATAAGTGGATGATGGATGTCTTACAGGCGGCCGAAAAACTTGATCTCCCGGATTGGTGGATTGGAGCCGGGTTCCTAAGGAACAAAATATGGGATTACCTAGAGGGGAAAGATCATGGTCCTACGATGGATGTTGATCTAGTGTACTTTGACTCAAGCAACATTGAGCCCGAGACCGACTGGGACTATGACCAAAAAATGAATCAGCAGTATGGCTTTGCAAAATGGGAGGTACGTAATCAGGCAAGGATGCACTACGTAAATGATCTTGAACCATTTACTTCAACTGCAGATGGAATCTCGCACTGGGTAGAGACCGCTACTTGTATTGCGGTAAGATTAAAGAACGGTAAGTTAGAGTACTTATATTGTTACGGGAAAGATGATTTATTGGGCCTTATAGCCCGCCCTACTCCATATTTCTTAGAGCAGCCAATGCTGTCTAGGTTTTATGAACGGATAAACGAAAAACAATGGCTAAAGAAATGGCCAAATCTAAAGGTAGTTGAAAAATAGATACCAAAGAGTGCACAAACTACAAAGCTAACTTCTTAAGGTGCTATAATTGCGCTTATGACTATACCTCTAACAACTCCTGCACTATTATTCCCAGCTATCGCCATTTTGATGCTGGGTTACGTTAACCGCTATGTTAGTGTGGCGGGCGTTATCCGGGGTTTCAAAAAAGACTACGACACTGGATATAAGCACGCCAGGATACTGGATCAAATAAGTGTCCTGCACCAAAGAATCGAATTAATACGCTACATGCTAAGTATTGGTGCAATGGCGCTATTGTTAGCTTGTTTGTCGATGTTCTTGATCTTCGAAGGTTACGAAGATGCCGGAGGAGTAGCTTTTGGAGCTTCTTTGGTGGCCATGATCTTAACAACCGTTCTTTCGGTGTACGAGACCTCACTGTCTAACCGATCGTTAATCATCGAGATAGAAGACATTCGAAAAAAAGAAGCCAGCAAGAAATCCTAAGGCATTAGTTAATCGGTCAACTCTTTGTAGTTGCTAAGCTTAACCGTTATAATAAACAGATTATGGCAGTTAGCCAAATCGCGCCCGAAAAAGATGAAGAGGCAGTATCGCCAAAGCTCATCAGTCCGGCCGCTCTAGGGGTGGTTGTTTTGCTGTTGTTTGATTTTTATTATCATCAGACCTTTAGCCAGAACCCAGTTTTGGTTCTTGGGTTAGCCGGTTTTTTAGCAGTTTTTGCGCTTAGCCACTTCATTCCTTTTCTAAAGTTTGGAAAGGCCCATTCATTCTACCTTTACGCTTACCACTGGCTATTGGCCTTTACCTTAATGTTTATTGTGCCAACCCTATCGCACTATCTGTACTTGTGGGTAATGCTGATGTATCTGGCCGAGTTCTTCTATCAAGCCAAAGGTATGATAATCAGTACGACCGCCCTATTGGTGACCATGATAATGGGGACTTTGTATCAGTACAATGGTATCAACCGTGAGCTGATGGTCAGATTAATCGGAGAGTTCTGTATTATTGTCGCCGTAAACTTGGTTATGACCAGGCTGGCATTCGGCAATCGTAAAAGACGAGCCGAGATGCATCAAAAAGTTTTGCATGCCGAGCTTGAGCACGGACGACTCGTGGCTCTTATTAACTCCATGAGCGATGGGGTTATAGCTACTGACGAACACGGCAAAATACTTAGCTATAACGCTGCGGCGCTGGATCTTCTAGACACCAACGTGACGCTCACCGGCCAGTTTATAAGTGACTACCTGATGGTTAGTAACTCTAAAGATGAGCCGGTAGATATTATGGATGTAGCCAACAAGACGAATTTCTTACAGCGCCTTAGTGACCTAAGCGTTAACTATGGTGACCATGACAAGGTGGCACTCGACATAAATATTAGTCGAATATCTAAGTCAAATGTTTTAGCAAAGCAGCAAGGTTTTACATTCTTACTCCGCGATATTACCATGCAGAAATCATTAGACGAAGAGCGTGATTTATTTATTTCAGAAGTGAGTCACGAACTCCGCACGCCGTTAACTATTGCTGAAGGCGAGATGTCGATGGCAGTAATGTTGGCCGAGAAGCCCGAAGTAAAAATTGCCGACATCAAGAGCTCCGTCGAGAAAGCGCACGACCAGGTAGTATTCTTGGAAGATATGGTAAACGACCTCTCAGCCTTATCTCGTGCTCAGCGTGATGATAAAGGCATGGATATTGAAACCTTCGAGATAAATGACGTGCTCAAAGAACTAGAAGAGACTTACCAGCCCCAGGCATCTAAGAAGGGACTGTATCTTAAGGTGGACATAGCTCCGTCGCTGCCCAAACTCACAACTTGCCGGCTCTACTTCAGAGAGATCATGCAGAACTTTATTACTAATGCCATAAAATATACCGATCAAGGTGGGATTACTGTAAAGGGCCAGGCTATCGATAGGGATAACGTTATTTTTAGCGTGGCCGATACCGGTGCTGGAATCTCGAAGAGTGAACAAGCCAAGGTCTATCAAAAGTTCTGGCGTTCAGAGGATCCGCTTACTCGCACAACTGGCGGCACGGGACTAGGCTTGTTTATTACGGCCAAACTTGCTCAGCGTATTGGCGCCGAGCTTAAGCTCGAATCAAAGCTAAAAGAGGGTTCAACATTCTCTATAATCATGCCCGTCCAAGCTGTTAAGGATGTCGATCAGAAGAACTTAGTTAATAACGAGGTTGCACATATCTTTGAGTAATTAGTGACGAATGAGTTTACTAATAGAATAACCGAGTCCAATTATTCCAAAGCCGATACCTAAGAACACTCCTATGGCTGTGGCTTGACTATCAACAGGGAAGGTTGGCACCAATATATACCCCAGTGAACTAACTATAAAGCCAAGGGCTACGCTGCGTATTTTTACCTTTTGCTTTAACTCTGCAGCGCTATCGGCTCGACTCCAGAAATAAATGCCGATGCATACCAAAGATAGTCCGCCTAGCGCGCTACATATTTGATAAATAACTGATTGTGTATAGAACATGGTTAACCTGCCGGATTCACTTAGGCCTACGCGCACGGCGTAAGGCGGGCTGAGACTTCTAAAGAAAGCTTCTATGGTTCCGACGGCAAAGGTAGCTACGGCGGCAAACTTGGCAATATTAGAGGCAAGTGGGCGGTTAGGCAGGAAGGCACGAATACAGATTTGGGCAAGCAATAAGAATAAACTATATGCACAGATATCAGACAGCAAGGTAGAAACGCTCAGCAATTGCTGATCTTGGGTAAATACTACCGGGATCCATAAGAAAGCTGTTGCTAAAGACCCCAACAGGGCGGCCCAGCCCAACATCTTGCCTGTAATATTATTATTGTAACGATTACGCATTAAAGTATCGTAAGCAAAAGCAGCCATAATCGGTGTGCCAATTAAGTTATGAATGGTATTAATAGGTATTTCCATAAGGATTTTCATACCATTATACCTTAATGTGGAGTAATCTATGTTTCGCGGTTGTAACGGGATACCGTAGGCATGCATAGTGGACATTGTTATCAACTACAACTTTTAGCTATGTTATGCTTATTTTATGAATGAAATATTTAGAAAATTCTCGGCTCGTGTCTCTCAAGTAGTGGGTTCGGCTCGCTCCTTTTTTGTAGCCATTAGTATTATTGTTATTTGGGCTACCACCGGCCCGATCTTTGGCTTCTCGGATACCTGGCAGTTAATAATTAACACCGGAACGACCATAGTTACTTTTCTTATGGTTTTTGTAATTCAGAACACTCAGAACAGGGATGCCAAGAGCATGCGCCTACAGCTAGACGAGATTATTCAGAGCATGAAGAGTGCAAACAACAAATATTTAGATCTAGACGATGTTAGTGACGAAGAACTAAATCACCTCGAAGAGCACTTTCGTCAGCTGCACAAGAAGATCGAGATCCATCACATGCGGCGCAAGGCTGCCAAAAAATAGTGTAGCTTTGTCATTGCCAGAACAGGGGTAATATGTTACCATTTCCAAGTTACTTTTCTTAAAGTCTAACGTGGGCCAGTAGCTCAGCTGGTTAGAGCACCTGCCTCTTAAGCAGGGTGTCGAGGGTTCGAGTCCCTCCTGGCCCTCCAAATAAAATGCCTCAGCAAAGCTGGGGCTTTTTCTTTGGTAGAGTGGGCTAGAACCCGAGACAGCAAGAGCGAAGCGATTGCGTGTCGAGGGTTCGGTCGACAAGCTCGCTCGCAGAAGCTTGCTTCGAGAACGGGCGCAGTCGTGAGGTTGTCCCTCCTGGCCCTCCAATACGCTAATGCTTGCAAATTCACCAAATAGTCGTAGTATTGGCATTATGAATATGATAACCCCAGAATTAGATATTAGGCATGAAGGAGTGGACCTGAGCCCACCTTCGTACGATTGGTATAAATATGTGGTAGATCGTGATATTACAGAAGTCGTTAGACTTGAGGGTATGAACGACTACTTACTCGCTGAGGTAACGCTAGAAAGTCTAGAGAGATTAAGCCAAAGATATCCTGAGCATAATACTCGCTATGCAGGGGAGCTTGCACTCGCTGGCTCGGTCAACTAGTTAAAGCTAATTTAGTTGTTATAGCTTCCACGATGGCCCTCCAAATAAAATGCCTCAGCAAAGCTGGGGCTTTTTCTTTGGCAGAGTGGGCTAGAACCCGAGACAGCAAGAGCGAAGCGATTGCGTGTCGAGGGTTCGGTCGGCAAGCTCGCTCGCAGAAGCTTGCTTCGAGAACGGGCGCAGTCGTGAGGTTGTCCCTCCTGGCCCTCCAATCCCGAACATGTTTAAACTCCTCACTCCGAGGAGTTTTTTTGTTTGGTATACTTATGCTATGTCACATGCAAATGAAAGCGATATTCCTCGTAATGGAATGCGAGCCGAGGGTGAGCAGGACAGGCCGGAAGAGTATAAGGCTGCCAGAGATAACCTAGTAATATCGGTAAGGGGTTTGCTTGATGAGGTTGAGCGGCTCCAGGCGGATGGGCTGCCATTGGGTGAGTTCGGACTAATTTATGATACACCTGGTATCAGCAGGATAGTCCTAGAGGATCCTTTCGCAAAAGTTAGTACAGGCATAATGGCTGAGAGAACAAAGCCTACCGGAGCCTATCTTTATCATGATTCTAAAACGGGCCAAAGAAGTTTAGTAGTGGTAAGGCCAGATAAAGTCTTAGAAATTTTAGATAATCCAATGGAGCAACAAGTTGCCGGGCCTGAAGCTGGTTATGAAGGCGTAAGTTCTTCGATACTAACTTCTTTTAATGAGCGTCAACCAGATGGATCGTACATTGGAGCTCAGGTGCGAGCTTCCGGAAAGTTCTCAATTAAGAAGTTTGATGGTGGGAGCGATAGTTATCATACGGGCATATCACTAACTCATAACCCAGAGCAGATAGAGATGGTCGGAGATATGTGGACGGATATAGAGGCTCAGTTACTCAAACAACCTCCAGCACATAGCTAGCAATTAATCCCACTGAACCATACTGTAGTTGCGATAAGCTCCACCATGGCCCTCCAATCTGGTTATGTTAATATATTTGCAGTATGTATAATTTCCTTGCGCACAGCATACCAAACTCAGTTTTTCTTCTCGCACTACTCGCTGGTTTATTTGCATTGATTATTCGGTCTTGGAAACAGCATCAGCGTTTCAAGAATTGGAAGAAGCTGAACCAGAAGTAACGACCGGCAATCTAGTTCCACTAGATTCCACTATGGCCCTATAGTTCCGGTCATATTTAAACACTTCGCCCTGAGGAGTCGTTGAGTCTAAATATATAGCTTACGCACTTTTTAAGCTGTGACGAATAAGAGTTTCCTGGTTGCGCAATTAACGACGTTGTGGACTTCTTGTCAGGCATTGTCTATGATGTCCTAATGAGTTTAACCGTTCCGGCCCCTGCTAACATCTTTTCTCCCGAGGCTCCTCGTTCGGACGAGCTGGTTGGTGGCGCCCAATTTGATTCAACCGATTTCTTTTTATCTGATCACTGTACTCGACCTATGGCACCTTCGCAAAGTCCATGGGAAGCATTATTGCGCAAGGCATTCGCAGCTCAAATAGAGCAAAATCCTACTATCGACATGATACATTCAACTCAACATATTAGGTACGGGCTGGTTCCTTTCAGTTCGGTATTGAGCGATAGTGACTTTGCTTTGGTTAGTGCATTTCCAATCGCAAGATCACTTCTTACCCAAGCTAGCAATACTCAGTGGAGTGGTCCTCGACCCAATACTTACGAGTCTAACTATAATGCGCTCGTTGCCTCATGGCTGTATCAAAAAGCGAATGGATCAGACCAGTTTGGCCGTGCAGCCATGTCGATTCAAGAATCGGGCATTATTGGCCCCGAGGACTCTGTGCTTGCTAGCTACATACTGGCATTGACGGTTGGATCTTGCGACGAAAGCGGTATACCGTTACATGATGGGGGATTTGGTTTTGTTGATGTTG
This sequence comes from Candidatus Saccharimonadota bacterium, assembly GCA_052034955.1. Taxonomy (GTDB): domain Bacteria; phylum Patescibacteriota; class Saccharimonadia; order Saccharimonadales; family AWTP1-31; genus CAZIBG01. The sequence goes on from JBPOHZ010000003.1 coordinate 50,941, forward strand.
CAAAAAAAGTACGGGAAGGAGCTATCCTAAATCGTTGGGATTTGCAGCAACACTATCCCGGTCCAAATGCAGCTGAGTTAAGTCTTATTCCAGATACATCCACGGGTTTCTAGGGTTAGCGTTAGTTCCAATAGCTTCCACGATGGTCCCCTTCCTGAACTTTATTAAACTCCTCATTAAGAGGAGTTTTTCGTTTGGTATAATCCAAGCATGTTGAGCGGCGAAATAATTCATGTTGGTGAGGCTCAGGGCGGAATTTCTGCTCATGTTGAGCATGTAGAGATAGATGGCACACCATTTGTATTAAAGACAGACACTGAGTTTGATGTAAAAGGTGAAGCGTTTTTCCAAGGACAGCTCAAAGAGCTCGGGCTACCTCATGTTGAGATGTATGAGCATCCGAATCTTCGTCCGGATCAAATCCTGATGCAGCAAGTAGATGGCAAATCGTTGAATGGCCCAAATTTCACCAACCAAAATCTTTTGAAACTTGGGCAGACATTAGCAACAATCCATTCTAGAAAGTTTGACCAACTCTATGGTCTAGACGAACAGGGACGGTTGCATCCAAACGACTGGCTGGATTTTGTAGCAAATATGAAGAACCGAGCCAGTAAGACAGCGCAACATTTTGATGGCGCTTCTAGGGCCGTGGAGCGGGCAACGCAAAAACTAAGCGTGCAGACTCCAGATACTTTTGTTATGTGTCACGGTGATTTGCACGGTAACAATGTGTTCTGTACTGATGAGGGATTGGTGCTCTTTGATAATAATGCCAGTGATATTGTCGCTACGCCACAATACGACTTGGCGGTTATCTTTGGTGAAGTTATGCCCGGTTATCGTTACGGTGCTGAAAACGCCCAGGGTACAAGGGACTATGAGCGTATGGAAGCCTTTCTTGAAGGCTACGGCAGGCTGCCTGTAGACTTCGAAGAGACTATAGACGACTACGTTTTACTGAGGCTACTGGCTCGTTATCCAAACCAATTCGTTCCGCACCAGGATGCGACGATTGACTTACTCATAGCCAAGTAGGCTTAGTTGCGACAATAGCAAAGACGGTCCTTCAATTTGACTTGAAAACTATACCATTGTCCGGTATAGTTTTTTCATGTCTGAAAGAGTTGGCGAATTAGCCTACATTATTATCGATAGTATAGACCCCGAAGGGCTTGCTTCTTTTTGGGGTTCGGTCTTAGGGCTAGAGATATCGGAGTGCTCCGAACCATATGTTGATCTTGCACCTTCTGCAGAGCACGCTCCGGTGTTAAGTTTTCAGAGAGTACCAGAGGCCAAAGAAGGGAAGAATCGGCTCCATCTTGATATTAAAGTTGGAGACCTAGATGTTGCTACCGCACAAATACAAACACTGGGCGGAAAATTAGTCCAAGAATGTGTAGAGCCACCTTATGAATGGCGAGTGATGGCTGACCCTGAAGACAATGAGTTTTGTATAGTCACGAACTAGCTTGAAGAACAAATATTTTTCTTCGTTCCAGTAGTTCCCATGTTGGCCAATTAAATCGAATAATTGCCACATATGATGTTGACGATATTATTAAGGAAAGAAGTTCAATTATCTCCCAGACTTGGCAGAGACGATAATTACTCGCAAACGACATAATTGACAGATATGCTTAAGTATAGTATAAATAATCTGACGTAAATGTCATGTGTTGATCCGCATATCTGTATCTGGTCGCTTGGATACGCGGGGAGCAAGTAGCGAAACCGGGATATAAATAATCTTTGTTAGTTACCATAATTTATAAAAAGTATGGAGTATTGATATGCAGAACGAATGCCCAAGACCAGTCGAAACTGGTGCTGATTCTTATGCCCAGATCACGGCTGGCGTTTTAGCAAGAGAGGTCGTCCGAAGATGCTTAGCGCCGATAAGCCCGCTTTTACAAACAGGTTCTACACATAATACCGATGCAGAACCATTTGGTATGCCAATGAACGCAAGACGAAGGCGGTTATTTGAAGAATGGGCATCAACTAACGCCAGCGATTCTTAGGAATAGGCACGTATTTGGGGAGTCTTAAATTAAGCATCGGTTGTGATAACCGTTGTTGTATGGCATAATCCACATCTATGCCAAGACAATATGAACCAGAAATAATTGGATTTGTGAGCAAATCGCTGCACGATGCGTTCCATCATACCTCTAATCAAGTTGATGCTGTCGGACCTGCATACAGTTCACCCCAGAGAACATATGACCCTTCGGAAAGATTAAGTTTGGCCTGTGAACTTGTCGATGCAATACTAGAAGCTAGACTGGACTGCGGAGATAGAAACGTACTAGCGGGGGTCATAGAAACTGCTTTACAAATGGGAGAAGCGGCCGCCACCCATCGCACAAATAGACAGCTTTTTGGTCGCTAAACTCCTCTCCAGAATGGCTACACCCAAGAACTATAAATTGTGCCCCGAAGTCGTCTTTGGCCTTATACTTACCGGCAGACTTTTGCTTTGGGTATACTAGATGCATGCCTCATTCCTCCCCAAGAGTATTTATTCTGTCTGGGTATCGTATGACCTCACAAATGGTATGTGAAGCAATAAGCAAATCGCTCGATGCCAGTATTGGTCTGTATAGAATTCCTCGTTCCCGGTGGTTGGGTTGGTTATGGTATAGGCTTAAAAGATATGGAATACTAACCTTGCTTGGACACATCGGGCTTTCGCTATATCTTAGACTTCGATCCAGGCTACTTCGATTAAATCGACAGGCAAGGGATATAACAAGTCAGCACAAGCTACCAGAAGGGGTATTAAGTATTCAGTCCCAGGATGCACTTCTGGACAAGATTAGCCAGGCTGACGTTATTGTGATGATCGAGCCATTCCGCTTACCAAGGTCGGTCTATTCTAGTAAGTCGACCATATTTTTGGAGGTTGTCTGGGGTAGGGTGCCTTTTTATGTTGGAGATAGTGCTGGCTGGTGGGAAAAAGTGATCGAAGATGGAGCTAATACTTGCGTAAGTCTAGTCCAAAGATCTGGCGAGGCATCGGATTTAACATTGCTGGCTTCTTGGGAAGTTAAGCTTCGGGCCAGCGACACTATCGGAAGGGTCCGCCTAAGGCAGGCAGAAGTGCTCGCCCGGCAACTCCCGGAATTTTTGAAGAATCATATTGCCAGTCCAGCGATAATCAACAAAAAGCAGTCCATAAAAACAGACGGTTTTAGTTACATATCGCCGACTCTTTGGGAATATCTCCGATTTAATAAGGTAAAAGTAGTCCCCCAGACAGTTATTAATCGACGCAGAAATCGAATTACCTATAAACTAAGGTCATATGAGCAGCAAAAGTAACAAATATAAAACCATTCCGTTAGCAATTATTGTATTTATTGTTCTATTTGTGCACGACACTAATCTTTATCCAAACTTGTCGATCGTTCATCGATTTATCTTAAGCTCTCTAAGATTATTGCTTTTGGCTGTCCCGGTGATTCTCGCTAATTTTCTAAACCTACCAAAGTCGCGATCGGTTAGGGTGGCTATTTTTGTTGCACTAATGCTGTTCATCCCATATACCCTCTACAGTGTCACAGAAGTAAGGCATATAGCAGAGTTATGTCCGGTCGATTCTGCAACTTACTTTACCGATAACTGCAGTCTTTCCAGTTGGCAACTCCTGCCGCCCTTAGCATATGCAATTATTGGCATAGCTGCATATGGCATGTGTTTACGGCGCTTAAAAAAACACCTTCTTAACTGGCAACTTGGGTTACTAGTACTGTATATCTCGCTAGCTACACAGTTCGCGTTGCAGAGTAGATTAAATATATGGAGTATTGCTACTCAGCCCGCAGATCTAGTGAGGGAGGTGGCTATGGCGGTAAAGACTTGGGCATTCTGGCTGAACAGCACGGCATTCATGCTTTTATTTACGGCCATAACGATCGCTATTGTTGGCTTGACTAACCTCAGGGCTGCTACTAAGCCTAGGCAGCCATTGTAGGGTCTTGAGGAGGAAGTGCAGGTGGAACTTCTTCGGAGCCAGGTGTTGGTACTTCACCCTCGGCAGGTAGTACAGACGCTTCATCCAATGGACTAACTGATGATTCACTTGCAACAGGGGCTTCATCTTGGGGTGCCTCGGCCTGTGGTGCGCCAAACTGGACTGTAGATTCTGGCTGTGCTGGCATTTCTGGCTGCACAGGCGCTTCTGGAGCAACTTGATCGGTTGGTGCCGGAGTCTGTTCTATCTGTTGGTTTGAGTTCGCAGATGTTGATACTGGTGTTTCTGGGGCACTGTCACCAGATTTAAATATGTTTCCTAAAAATGACATTATTGTCTCCTATTGTTTTCTAATAACTATTAGCAGTATACCACCACGGGTATAATGCTCAAGCTTCATTGTCAAATTTACTTACCTGTTATACTTAAGATATGAAAATAAAACATCTCGTCACGGTACAGGTCGTTCTTTTACTGGGTGCAGTAATCGCTGGATTAATTCTCAAAACTGATCTGGCAGACGGACCAAGAATGGCTCACCGGGCCATTGGTGGACTAGCTGGAATTGTTTCGTTGGCAAGCTTGGTGATGATCCTTAAAAACAACTCTCCAAAGTTTCAGAAACTACTTGCCGTAGATGCACTTGTATTGAGCTTTGTAGCGGGATATGCCGGCAAAACCTTAGTAACAGCCAGTAATTACGATCTTTATTTCAATCTAATGCGAGTATCCGGTGTATTGGCTTTAGCTTCTTCGGTAGCGCTACTTTCTTTGCTAAACAGTAGCCCAAGTTCAGCTAAATCTAAAAAATAGTAATCTTGGAAGTCCGCTTCCCTAGTAATCCACTTCTGGACAGTCTATTCTGACTTTATGACTCACGAAGTAAATATCCACAACGCCCAGATCAGTATATTAAGAGATCTATTGTTTATGCCATCGGCTAGCTTTAGTGAATTACAAAAGAAAAGTCAGCTAGAATCTGATCACTTCAAATTTCACCTGAACAAGTTAGTAGAGCTTGGCTATGTGGTAAAAACCAGCTATGGCAAGTACAGCCTTACTCCCAAAGGTAAAGAGCACGCCAATAAGCTAGATACCGATACCAATACTATCGAGCGGCAGCCCAAAATTAGCGTGGCATTAATACTTGAGCGCCAAAACGACCAAGGACAAACAGAATACTTAGCTCAGCAACGCCTAAAGAATCCCTACTTTGGTTTTTGGGGACGACTTGGTGGCAAGGTAAGGTGGGGCGAATCTTTGGCCGAAGCGGCCGCTAGAGAATTAGAAGAAGAAACTGGATTAATCGGCGAGTTCGAATTCAAGATGTTATTTCATAAGCGTGATTATGATAAAACTACCAAAGAGCTTCTAGAAGACAAGATGTTCATGATAATGAAGGCCAAATCTTTTAAAGGGGAGCTGATTGAAAGTTTCGAAGGTGGCTTTAACAAATGGATGACCCAAGAAGAATTTATGAAACAAGAAAAATCATTCGAGTCGGCCTTCCAGTTTATTGAGTTACTAGAACAAGGGGTGACATTTATAGAGCGTGACTATTTCTACGACGACAGTGAATACTAGTTAATATATAAAACAATATAGTGTATAATAATACAAATGAAAGAGAGATATCTAAGGCCTCAAAGTAGGCATGGACTTGTTCGAGCTGCTGCCGTAGTTACGATGTTGCTGATTCCAGGTATTGCTTCTTGTAACGAAGAAGATCCAGATTGTCAGCCTTATGATGTATATGCCCAGAACCGTTGGGAATTACACCATGGTGAGGGTGATTTTGGAGCCGGTGTTTGGGACGGTCCAGGTGCTGAATATTCAAAGCATGAACAGGGAATTGCACCTAACGAAGCCGTAGAGGTTGATGGTTGGTTCTATACCCCACCACTTTATCCAGATAATCCAGAAGGCTTTAGGGGCGAGATTTGGTTACGTCTGGCGGACGGAAGTGGCTGGGTAAATGATGGTGGCGTAAGAGGTGCCGAAACAACACCTGACTATGAAGGTACATCTGACGATGGCGGAAAACCGGTATATCTTGATCCTGCCTGCGAACTAAGTCGAGACCAGATTTAGATTATTTAGCAAGTCGAATACTTAAGCCAATGCCACCGAACTGTTTGGCTACAAACGCCGGTTGTCCGGGCAGACTTAGTTCGGCGCTATATTCATAATTCAGAAGATCAAAATCATTCATGCCATTTACGGTATCTGTCCGAGTCGTGATTAACCAACGGGCAAACGCTCCTCTGGCTATTTTGGAATGCACAGTTACGAACGTGGGTTTGCCAGTTTTAGGATTCATTGTAAAGAACTGAGGTGTAATTACTCGATCTTGATCGACATATGGCAAAACAGTTTTGCTATATTCAACCGAGCTTAGGTTGGCAATTATGCCAGATTCTGGAATCTGATTGGCAATATTCGTGCCCCAAAATTTATACATATTGTCATATGGACTATCAGGGAATTTATACATCATTTCTAAGCGGTAGGGCATTATTGAGTCCAGCGGTTTGATTACTCCGTAAAGTCCAGACAGTATGTAAAGCGATTTACTGGCGTACTGTCTATCGCTTTTAGTTAGGCTGGGAGCCTGCAGCCCACTGTAAATATCGCCAATAAAACTATCTATGGCTACCGATTGATGTTCCGGTTTTGAATCCCAATTAGTAAAAAGCTCCTTGGTTTTAGTAGCCATAGCTCCGGAGATCTTCATGGAATCTGCAAATTGTTCTGTCGGAAGCTCTGCTAGGTAGCTAGCAATCTTGCCGGCCTCATCTAGAAGTACTGGTTTTTGATATGGGGATTTGCCGGTATCTGACCGCATTGTTTTGGAGGAGTGAAGCAAGATGATCATGGCAACAGTATAACAGCGCTATAAATCCAATGAATGTATACTAAGGCCATGGAACTAGTAAATAAGGCATTCGTTTTGGTGCTGTTTAACCCAAAAAGTACAGGTGCTAGTGAGCGTAATGCTAAACGGTTTGCTAAACGACTTCAGAAAGCTGGCTTTGCTACCAACGTAAAGCTAATGCCTACCGAGTATGCCGGACATGCCGAAGAATTGGTTGTTGAACTTGCTAGAAAGCACGATACTTTACTTGTAATTTCTTCCAGCGGAGACGGTGGATACCACGAGGTGATTAACGGCGCCCTGAAGGCCAACGAGGATGGCGGACATGTAGTTACTGGTTTACTTCCATCCGGTAATGCCAACGACCATTACAAGGCTCTGCATAAGCCATATGTCCTAAAGCGCATCAAGACTGGCCAAACAAGAAAGATCGATGCCTTAAAAATCTCGGGCACATGCAATGGCATGCCTTGGGAAAGGTATGCCCACAGTTATATTGGTTTTGGGATGTCGTCCGAAATTGGCAAAGTACTTAACGAGAATGATCTTAATCCTGCAAAAGAAATTTTTATAAGTGTTAAGGCGTTCGTAAAGTTTCAGTCCTTTAAGGCTAAAGTAGATGGCAAGAATCAGCAGTTTCAAAGTATCTTGGTTAGTAACGTGGGTCGGATGTCTAAGTTCTTTGCATTATCCAGAAAAGCTAAGGTTGATGATGGGCTTTTCGAAATAATAACTGCCGAGGACAACAAGGCTAAGTTGGTTGCTACTTTAGCCAAATCGGCCACGGTTGGTGTGCCTCACGAATCCCAGACCAGATCTTTTACTTTCGAAACAGTCGATGAATTGCCGGTTCAGCTAGACGGAGAGGTTTGTCGTCTGGATGCCGGTACAAAAGTCCGAATTACAATTGCTAGACACGCGCTAGAGTGCATTATATAGTATCAAAATGACAAACAATGGAAGTCCGGAATACTCTGGCAATCAGCCACCGACATCTGACCCGCAACTACAATCACTGGATATGTTAGCGGCCGCAATCTGGACGCTACCGGTTGCCAAAGATCAAGATGCCTGGTTGGCGCCTGGTGAGTTACCTCCTCCCGGCGACAATGCAATTCCTGTCGACATGCCAGCACCACAGCCGACCCCCAGACTGCAACCTATGGAAATTGAGTTTCTAGACGAAGCGCAGCGCCAAGGCCTCATATAATTTGATATGTCTAATCAGTCTAGTTACAATTAGATAAATGCTTAAGCTAAAAGATAATCAACAGGGGCTCATCCCACTCATGTTAACTGTTTTTGCCGTCGTTCTGGGGGTGATTATTTTAGTTTTTATCCGCGTCTCGGCCAATAACTAATTCGTCTGTTATAATACTCAGCTATGGAATGGGACAACGAAATTGATCTAGATAAACGTAAATTTACTTCACGACTTGTAGTGGAGCGTTGCATTGCTCGTGGTTGGAGAATAGCTGGTTTCAAAACAAACCCAGCTATCTTTCTTATTCATGTGCCCGGCAGAGAAAAGCCGGTAAAAGTTTTCAGTGCATCACCTCCTCAGATGCCGTATCCTTCGAGTAAAATTGCCAAGGATAAATACATAACAAACAGAATTCTAGAGACAGAAGGTATACCTGTACCAAAAGATTTGTTACTAATCAGTAGCGAGAGCATAGAGGACTCTGTATTAGAAGCTTTCTTAGAAGAAAATAAAAAGGTAGTCGTCAAGCCATTGGATGCATCCCACGGTAAGGGTATAACAATTGATATTACCGATATGGCCAGACTTAAATTTGCCATTAAGCAAGCTCGACCAGAAGCAATTGGCGGTACGGTATTAGTGCAGCAGCAAGTTGAAGGCATTGATATTCGAGTTGTCTGTATTAATTATGAATTTGTTGATGCTATATCTCGAATTCCGGCATCCATTACCGGGGATGGTCGGCACAATATCAAAGAATTGATAGAAATCGAGAATCAGAGTGATGAACGAGGTGAAAACTATGTTGCCAAGCTCAATGTCATACCAGTAGATAAAGTTGCCGACTACCTCGGCGAAGAGGCGATGAGCAGAGTTCCCGAGGCTGATGAGACAGTCCAGGTAATTGGTGTATCAAATATTGGAATGGGTGGAGTTCGATACAACATCAAACAAGACATTCCGGAATTCCTTAAAGAGATTGCAATAAAGTCGGCCAAGGAATTGGAGCTCCCAGTTTGTGGCGTAGACTTTATGGTCAAGCATTTACCAAAAACAACAGACACATTTGAAGACCTACAGCCTAGCATTATTGAAGTTAATGAGTGTCCAATGTTGACGCTATATGACGACCTACATTCACCAGAACAGAGTGCGGTCATCGACCGATACCTAGACTTTGTAGCTCAATATTGACAACTTTACAGAAAAATGCTATTTTAAGGTACAAATCTAAAATACAATTTCGGTAACCGGAATTGTATTTTTATTAATAATGAGGTTTTATTAGAACATGACAGCATTTGACGAAGCACAAGAACGCGACATGATCCTTATGGTAGGATCGTATTTACAGTCCTCTAAAGACGCCATAGCTAAACTCAGTAAAACCTTGGGACGCACCATTACCCCGCTTATTCTTTTAGACGTTACCGATCCTCAGGCCCGTAAGGATCTTGCCCCAGACACCAAGGCAGTAGTGATTGATGGTGACTTTTCATCTCATGTTGCGTTGCAAAAAGTTCTTAAGCCCTACAAGCACCGCTTCTTAGCTGTTACGTGTCGTGCAGAGCGTAACGTACCTATGCTTAAGAAGGTCGTCCCGCATGTTCCATATATGAATACTCCTACCGAGTTATCACTAGAATGGACTACCGATAAAATCCGCATGCGTCAGCTGCTTCGTAGTTATGATAAGGAGATTTCTCCTAAGTTCTTGGTCGCTCATGATGCATCTAGTGAAACGCTAGACAAAATCGAGAAGCAAGTTGGTTTCCCGTTGATCATTAAGCCTGCCGGACTAGCTGCTAGCCTGCTGGTTACACTTTGTTACCACCGCGAAGAACTAGAAGCTAACCTAAAGAACACTGTCCGCAAGATTGATCAAATCTACAAGAAAAAGAAGGGTCGTGGAGAGCCGCAAATCTTGGTCGAAGAGTTTATGGAAGGCGCCATGTTCTCTATCGACAGTTATGTGAATCAGCGAGGTGTTATTTATCACACGCCTTTAGTTCACGTTAAGACTGGACGGTCTGTCGGTTTCGAAGATTTCTTTGGATACATCCGAATCACTCCGGTTATTCTTAAACCTCACAAGATCGAAGCTGCACGTAAGGTTGCCGAAAGCGCTATTGAAGCGCTTGGTCTGCGCAGCACTACCTGCCACATAGAACTAATGAAGACAGAAGATGGTTGGAAGGTTATCGAGCTTGGTCCACGTATTGGTGGTTTTAGGCATGAGATGTATGAACTGTCATACGGAATGGATCATTCACTCAACGATATCCTAATCCGTATCCCTAAAAAGCCTATACTTACCAAAAAGGTCAAAGGCAGCACGGCTGTTTTGCAGTTCTACTCTTACCAAAAGGGTCGCCTACAGTCACTAGAGGGTGTAAACAAAGTTCGCAAGCTAGAATCTTTTTCGCGAATCGACATTAAGAAGAGGATCGGTGATATGTGTGACTTCGCTAGCAACGGTGATGACCCAGTCTTTACTATTGTCCTTTTCAACCCAAATCGATCTAGACTACTAGCGGATATCCGCCGACTCGAAAAATCAGTACAGATCAAGGTTTCACGACCAAACCGCAAGATAACTGCTTCTTAGTTAGCAACTCGGTACATGCTAATATAGGGATATGAATCCGCTTATTGTTATTGGTCTTATTGTTGCAGTCCCTGCGATTCTAATTACTTTAGTTGGCGCCAATGCCGGCATGGTCTTTTTGTCTTTGTGCGTAGGAAGCTTGTTGAGCTCATTTGTGGGCGACGCGGCGTTAGATATGGTCCAAACTCTGGTTAGTGGGTACAACCCCACTACTCAGGCCTTTGTGCAACTAGGTTTGCTGCTTTTGCCGGTACTTTTAACACTTTTATTCCTTGGAAGGTCGGTGTTTGGTAGCTCAAAATTAATGAACCTATTTCCTGCTATTTTAACCGGCATCATGATCTTGTTCCTGGCAGTTCCACTTTTGCCAGAAGGTACTCGTTACGGTATTTATGGAACTCAGGTTTGGCAAGAAATAATAAAGTATCAAGCTCTATTCATCGGCGCTGTCTGTCTATTTAGTCTAGGGCAGCTGTGGTCTAACGGCCGTCCCGCCAAGGACAAGAAGAGTAAGCACAAAAGATAAGAGCACTTCTTAGGACTTAAGGTCGAAGCAAGCTATAGCTTCGGAGTTCTCGCTATCGCCATCTTTTAGTAACCAGACTCGATCGATGTTGTATGTACGGTTGCCATACACATCCAGATTAACGACTTGTTTGCCATTGTACTCGGAGGTTACGTGCGGGTAGTAGCCGTCTTCACGTTCTGGAAAGCGTGATTCAAGCCCTTTGCCAAGAGCATCAATAAATTCTTTATGAAAACTAATTAAATCTTTAGTGGGTGTGACTTCTAGCACCTTTACCGGCATCCTGTCAGTTTTTACCTCGTCCTCAACAACCACTTTGATGGGCGAATGGTTATTGCAGAAATCTTCGATAAGCTTTAGTAGCTCTGGTTCTTCCATGTCTTCTACGCTAAAGCGTCTTTTAAGGGCAATTTGCGGATACCAACCATTCTTGCCGCTATATACGGTTTCGCCAAGCTCCGGTTCTTTATCTAAAAATCCAACTAACTGATAGGGAAATGCTTTACTCATTTATATACTTTAACACCAAGTTTGTTGGATGCTTAGATCAATTAGTTCGGTAATGCTCGATATCGTGTGATCTGGCAGTTCGTGTAGGTATTGAGGTGTTTGGTCGGCAAAGCGACCACTTGCAATCCAAACGGTAGTTGCGCCTATTCTGTTTCCAATTGCAATCTCGGACCTTACTCGATCTCCAACCACGACTGTATCTATTGGGTCCTCGGTATGTACGAACTGCAATAAATCTTCTTCGGATTTAGATCCTCTTATAAAACCGATCTCTCGAAAGAACGAAGCTACTTTTAGGCCTTCAACTTCGCCAGGCATATCGCCTACTTCATCCTTGCCTAAAAGGTACAAGTCGGTTTCTTGGCCATCAAAATATTCCAGGACGTTCATTGCCCCAGCGATTAGTTCTCGGGATTGTCCGTCGTAGAGCGTACCCTTCCAGTCAAAGATAAAGTTCTTGGCCATTGCAGAAAGTATATACTACTCGGCCAGGGCCGGTTTATCGGCCTGTGGAATGCGTAGCCCCAAAGCAAGCCAGATAACTAGCATCATCACCAAGACAATAGCTGTAAAACGCATGGCAACTAAAATGCTATATTCTTTTATCATCCAACCCATCAATAGGCTGGCAGGAATAGATAATATCCGTCCAACGGTCGACACCGCCGACAAAATCGAAGCCCTCACCGAAGATGGTGTGTTTTCTTGAATACGAGTTTCTATTTGGTTTATCAAGGCCGATGCAGCCACAACTTGAATCATGAACAATAAGATACTTAACCGGCTATCTATAAAGGTCATCAAAAAGTATGGGGCTGACGACAATACAATCAGTGTAGTAAGTCGCGATCGCAAACGGTGGGCTATAAAGCTACCAAACGAAATTCCAAAGGCAAATAGCGCCCAAAGTAGGCCGATTGTTTCGGTCGATAAAACATAGCGCTGGAAATATATTTGTCCAAACTCTAGTTTGAATAGCTCAGCAATCGAGAGCAGGGAAATAACAACAGTAAGAATCCTCAGTAATTTTAGCTTGAACAGCTCTAGGCTGGCATTCTTTAGCTCAGTCATGAACTTCGCACTAACTTCGTTTTTGTGGAAAGTAGGCTCGTACATGCTTAGAATTACAGCAAGATTTATGGCGCAGGGGATGACACTCAGGAAATAGGATGAACTAAACGATATGTTGTTGGCAATAAATCCGCTAGCTATGTTGCCCAAACCGGCTCCAATAAGGAAGAGCCCGTAAGCTCGACCACTAATTTTGCTGTAGTCTTTGGAGTGTCCCTCTTCGTGGAGTGTGTCGTAAAGGATGGCGTTATAGGTTCCGCTAGTAAAAACTACGTAAAGACCATATAAAAATTCCCCAACAATATACATGGCTAATCCATTACTTGCACCCATAACAAGCGAGCTGGCCGCTAGTGCAATGGCAGACAGTGCTAGCGTGCCTTTCCGGCTCCATTTGTCTGCCAATATACCCGAAGGGAAATCCAATAGCATGATGAATGTCGTCAAAGCTGCTGTTGCGATGCCAATGCCAACAGGACTTATCCCAATATTTTGCATGAACAGTTTTTCGATACCATACCAAAAAACAATCCCGGTAAGCAGGTTACTAAGGTATATTTTGTGGATGTTAGAAATTTTCATCTTATTAAAGCTACGTATGATTATACTTTAATAATTAAACTCAGTTATAATCAGCAATAATAATGGAACAAGAAATACAAAAAATACTTAAAAACAGGATTCGCGGTTCGCTTATTGGAATCGGCATTGTAATGCTTATCGGCGCAATTGTGTTTGGAAAATTAGACAATAAACTAACTCTATCAATAATCGTGATTAGTATTGTAAGTCTGTTTATTTTTGTATTAATGGTTAACAATTACAATTATCCTAACCCAAATAAATACTATCGAACATTTAACAAAATATTTTATATTTGGCTATCTAGACTACTCATTATCGGGTCAATTATCAATATTTTGTCCGGAATTAAAAACTATAATCCACTTAACTCAACTAGCCCAAGCCTCAACGATACATTAGCTGGCATTGGGGCAGATGTAGGCGCGATTGCCATTGCAAGAAAACAACTCAGCACCGGTAAATTTGTCGAATTGTACTTTAAACAAAAAGAATTAGACGTTAATAAAGTAAACCTTATTTAACCAATAAAAAAGCCCCATCTATGATGAGGCGTTTTTATTGGAGGGTCCAGTGGGACTCGAACCCACGACACCCTGCTTAAAAGGCAGGTGCTCTAACCGGCTGAGCTATGGACCCATAGCAGAATTAACTCCTTACATTATCGTCATTTTAGCCAAAAAGTCAATGGACAAGGCTTTTGTTTGAACTGCACGGGCAGGGTATTGTTTGGGCATGGGTAGGGGAAGTATGTCAAGAACAACGATTGTTTCAGCTGGCTTAGCCGCTTTTTTGATTGGTCTGGTGTTGGCTCGTCGCATAACATTGATTAGTTTTCCTCAATTTCTTATTGCTATCGTATTGCTGAGTCCCCTGCTCTTCTATCGCAATATACTTAGCGTGTTAAGTATTATCGCTATTGGTATGTCGATCGGGTGTATACGCGGCACTCAGTTTGCCGAAAAACTAGTCCCCTACCGTGATCTTCAGAAAACTCCCGTAACAATTTTGGCTACCGCCTCCAGTGATGCAGTATATGGGGAAAAGAGCCAAATAGAATTTGATGTAGGCAATATTATTCTTCTAGAACCTTACTACTCAGAGCTAGTGGGTACTATTGGGGTAAGAGGCTTTGGCGAGCCAATGGTATATAAGGGCGACTCTGTAGTAGTAAGCGCCAAACTTTATCCATCCAGGGGATCCCGGCAGGCCAGGATGAGTTTTGCAAAGATCGAACGAGTCAATAGTGACTCGTCTTGGATTAATAATTTTAGGCGCAAGTTTGCATCTGGTATTCAGTCGGCCTTGCCGGAACCTCTTGGTTCCTTTGGACTAGGAATACTTATTGGACAGCGGACTACCCTGCCCGATGAGCTTAACCAAGCGATGTCTGTAACCGGGCTAACCCACATTGTGGCGGTTAGTGGCTACAATGTGACTATCATCGTCCAGATGGTCCACCGGCTAGTCCGTAGGCGGTCAAAGTTTCAGTCTACATTGATTACGCTAGGACTTATTGGACTATTTCTGGCAATTACCGGAAGTAGTGCCTCGATTGTTCGGGCGGCAATAGTTAGCGGGTTAAGCATCTGGGCATGGTACTACGGTCGAACCTTTAAGCCACTGCTACTGATCTTGCTGGCCGCGGTAATTACCGCCGGATATTATCCAAGCTATTTGTGGAGCGATATCGGATGGCACTTATCTTTCTTGGCATTCTTTGGGGTGTTGGTTTTGGCGCCAGCTTTTCAGGCTAGATACTTGAGTAAACGCCGGCCAAAGATTTTATTGCAATTACTACTAGAAACCTCGTCAGCTCAGCTAATGACCCTACCGCTAATAATGTACATATTTGGTAGGTTATCAGTGGTGGCATTGCTGGCGAACATCCTAATTGTGCCCCTGGTGCCACTTGCTATGGGGCTTGGCTTTGTCGCTGGGATGGCCGGGGCGGTGGCGCCGCAGATGATGGGCTGGTTGGCCTGGCCGGCAAATATTTGCATGACTTATATGCTAGATATGGTCCAGCTGATGTCTTCCTTGCCAAAAGCTTCGATTTGGCTAAGTCTTAGCCTGAGCCAAATGTTAGTAGTCTACGGCATTGTGGTTTTGCTGGTATTTACCTGGAAGCATAAAAAAGCTAAAATAACAGATAGAACACAGAGATTGGAGCACAAATATGAGCGGTCACAGTAAATGGTCAACAATTAAACGAGCCAAGGGAGCCAAAGATGCAGCCCGAGGCGCGGTATTTACCAAACTAGGTAATGCCATTGCTATAGCGGCACGCGGTGGTGCCGACCCCGACATGAACTTTAGCTTGCGTTTGGCTATCGACCGAGCCAAAGCTGCCAACATGCCTGTGGCAAATATCCAGCGTGGCATCGACCGAGGAAGTGGCAAACTTGGTGGCGAACAGATCCAAGAAGTCCTATACGAAGGTTATGGCCCAGGCGGCGTGGCCATCTTAGTAGAGTGTGCTACCGACAACCTTAATAGAACATACCCAGAAGTTAAACTCGCTTTTAGTAAGCACGGTGGCAACATCGCCGAAAAAGGCGCAGTTGCCTTCCAGTTTGACCATAAGGGGATGATCCGGGTAAGGGGTGGGGGCGATGACCTGATGCTACAAGCACTGGACGCCGGCGCTAGTGACTTTGAGGACGAGGGCGACGAATCGGTGATCTATACCGAAAAGGCCGATCTGGCCAAAGTCCGCGATACACTTAAGGATGCCGAAGTTGAGATACTAGAAGCCGAGCTCACATATGTCCCCAATAATACCGTCGAAGTAACCGACGAAGCCACGGCTGGTAAGATCATGCGCATTATGGATGCCCTGGAAAGTATTGACGATGTTAGCAATACCCATGTAAACTTCGACATCGCCGAGAACATCGATGTCTCGTAAGAGACAGTTCGTAATCGCACTATTTGTTGGCATAGTCGCTGCGTGGGTCATTAATAACTCCCCGCTCGTAAAACCACGAAACATTCCTTATTATATGCTCCCATCGATATGCTATTCGTTAAAGATAACGCCGCCAGAAACATGCTCTCCGGACAAACGGCAAGATACAGGGCAAACCGAATCATTACGGGGCTGGCCAATTGTTTGGCAGACCGATAGTCCAGGTTACGACCTAAATAGCTGGCGGCGTCTTCTGGCAAACTATGTGCTCATCACAGCGCCTTTTGTTCTATTCGTGGTGTTAACAAGGAGATTTTATGCGCATACTCGGCATTGACCCAGGCACAGGAATACTGGGTTTTGGGGTCATAGATGTAGATAAAACCGGCAAGATTCAACTGGTAGACGCTGGCGTTATCCGCACACCAGTTAAAGAGGACGATGCCGTGCGGCTGGTGACCATATTCGAAGAACTGCAGGATATTATCGCACAGAATAAACCAGAGGTGATGTCAGTCGAAAAGCTGTTTTTTGCCAGGAATGTAACCACTGCAATGACGGTGGCTCAAGCCCGCGGCGTGGTGCTGTTGCTAGGCCAACAAAACGGCATGAGATTATTCGAGTACACACCAATGCAAATTAAGCAGGCTATTACTGGTTATGGCAAAGCCGACAAAAAGCAGATGCAAGAAATGGTTAAAGTCCTACTTAAACTAAAAGAAATCCCCCGTCCCGATGACGCTGCCGATGCCCTGGCCGCCGCCATTTGTTGCAGTATGTCTATCCGCTAAACTAGTACGTAAACCGATTTGCAAAGCTTAATCTAACGTTGGGCTCAAAATCCTCGGTGCTGACGAGTCTGTTAATTCTTCGTATACGACTCGTAAGCCTGCCAATATGTATGATATCCATATAACCACCATCTCTATCGAGGCTCAGCTCGGCAAGGGGTCCTCGTAATGTGTGGGGTGCACGATTAGGTATACTCCCGTCGGTGTTTGTGACATTAACGTCTGGCCGAGCGGGCAGGAGCGTAACCTCTACGAGTTGTCCTATTAAGGATTTGGCATTAATATCTGGGTGTTTACGCCTTTCTGCTTCTATACCTTCTACTGCAATACGTAGTGCTGCTGCTTGCGTTGCTTGTATCTCGTGAGCTATTGACACAAAACCACTACTTTCAATGCTGTAGGTATCCGGGTTGTTAGCTGCGTCAATAAAGGTTTGACCAACACGACTTCTGACTGACTGTACTCTTTCTTCCAGGCTTTTTGCCAACGAAGTTAGCTGAGCATCTTGCTGTAAGAATTCTGCGTAGTTGGCTAGCAGGGCGTCTCCGTCCTGATCGATAATTACTTCGGGCGCTGCTGCTAATGGGAATTGGACTGTCATGAGTCTCCTTACTGTTTTAATAGTTACTACCTTACTCTTGTGTTCTTAAGATGCCAAGCCCGACGTGGTAGGATAGGGTTATGATTGCAACACTTACCGGCACTGTTACCGAACACCAGGGCAACAGGGTAATACTAGAAGTTGGCTTTGTGGGCTACGGTGTGATGGTAACCGCTACCGACCAAGGCCTGCTGCCCAGTGGTGCCGAGACCAAACTGTATATTTACGAGCATATTAAAGAAGACGCACACGACCTAATTGGCTTTAAGTCGATAAGTACAAAGCAACTGTTTGAGCAGCTTTTGAGCGTAAAGAACGTCGGACCAAAAGGGGCCTTAGCAGTGCTCGATATTGGCAACGAAGCCGTGGTGCGAAATGCTATTGCGGGCGGTGACGTTAAGCAGCTCCAAACTGCCAAAGGAGTCGGCAAGCGAGCTGCCGAACAGATTGTAGTGGAGTTGCGCGACAAAGTCGGTGCACCAGTTGGCGCTGCGGCCGAGAGTCTTATTGGCCGAGCCGGTATTAACTCTACCGATGAAGCGGTACAGGCTTTGGTGTCACTTGGTTATTCGGATGTCGATGCTCAAGCTGCACTAGATGGAATTGATTCAACGTTGCCAGTAGAAGAACGAGTTAAACTGGCGCTCAAGGGTTAGACGTTACTAGCTATCGACGCGACGTAGTTTATCTACTCTTAGTGTTTGTGTTATTGGATCAGCAGTTTTTGCAATAAAGTAAGGAAGGCTTTTACGACCAGCTTCGGTTAGGACGAATCGTGGCTCCAGCCAGCCTATAGTGAATCTCCTCGACACCTTTTTATTGCCATTGAGCGACTCGGGGTCGAGTTCCTCCCAGACTTTACCAGTTACTAGAGACTCTTTGAAAACACTAGCGCTAAGACCCAAAGTAACTTTCTTGATACCTATTCTTCCAAGATCGGACGGAACTGTATCTAGTATTGCTTTGCTTTCTTCGTCGAAGGGGTTTTCCGGGTCGATAACATGTATGCCGCCTGCGGTTATGCGTACGCGTTGAGGGCGGTTGTCGCTTGCTGCTAAAGCTGGATCAAGCCGTTCTATTGCTCCCCTCTGATTTGGGAAATTTGCCTTAATCTCATCATCTACTACCACACGGACATCAAAGCCTGGCTCTAAGGGAATCGGATGAAAGACACCTACCGGTTTTAATTTGGCGGCTATGGCATCAAGCCCTTGGTTGATCCGACCTATAGAGCTCTCTTCAACTTCTCGTACTAGCTCAATACCCATTATGCTGCCACACCCCTAAGGTCAGAACCGGGTACATAAATCTCGGCAGTAAGCGGCCCCAATGTAATATTTTGGGACATGCTTTGTACGTAGCGGCTAACGGTTCCAGCTATTTCTAGTATTTCATCATCTAGTTTGGGGGCACCATCTATTAATTTTGCAAGGGGATATACCATTGGATATAACTGAGTGCGGCTCCCACCAACCCGATGTCTGGCTTGCCTCAGACAAATACGTTGCTCGATTTGATCTATATGGGTGCTGGGCAGCGATAATCGAACTCGTTCAATAGCCGGTTCTTCTAACCATTCAGCCGGTCCATAAAAAGGATGTGCAGAAGTAGACACGACTTGATTCCATCGGCTATGTTCTAGTAATGTTTGCATTTCTACGAATCGATGTTGATTGCTGCTAGGGTAGTCAATTGTGGCTACAAGCACCTTTCGGCCAATATCTACAGGGACAAGTAAATCTCCAAGTTTCCTATTGGCAGCAAGGATCGCTTCGTGTGATCGAGTGTTAAGCCATTTTTCTGAGCCTGGATCGATTTCTCTTGTGAATGCCACTCCATATGTCATAAATATATTATACGATATTAGGTTGGTATAAGCAATTACATGGCGTGGTTTCTGCTGTTACAATATGGCAATGGCCATTGAGAGGATAGTAGATACCGAAGCGGATGTTGAGGACGTGCAAGAGCAAGAGCTCGAGCAGACTCTACGTCCCAAAGATTTCGCCAATTACATCGGTCAGAAACGACTCAAGCAGAACCTCAAGCTGGCTATCGATGCTGCCAAAAAGCGCGGCGAACCACTTGATCACGTCCTGCTGTACGGCCCACCGGGACTCGGTAAGACCACTATGGCGACGGTTATTGCTAACGAAATGGGTGCTCAGATCCGAATTACCAGTGGCCCGGCAATTGAACGGGCCGGTGATTTGGCTAGCCTACTGACTAGTTTGCAAGACGGTGACATCTTGTTTATAGACGAGGTCCACCGCCTAAACCGTAGTGTGGAAGAGGTGCTATACAGCGCCATGGAAGATTTTAAGTTAGACATTATGCTAGGCAAGGGGCCGAGTGCCAAAAGCTTGCGCCTAGATTTGCCCAAGTTCACATTGATAGGCGCCACTACCCGGACAGGAGCGTTAGCCGCACCACTGCGCGACCGTTTTGGTATGATTCATCGGCTTGAGTTCTATGCCCCCGACGAGGTGGCCCAAATTATTGAACGGGCCGCTGGAATCTTGAATATTCATATCAAACCGCAGGCTGCCGAGCAATTAGCACATCGTGCAAGGCTGACGCCGCGTATTGCTAACCGTTTGCTACGCCGGGTCCGCGACTACGCCGATGTTAACGGCGATGGCATTATCGACACCGCCATTAGCACCAGCGCTCTAGAACTTCTAGAGATCGATACCCTTGGCTTGGATCCGGGGGATCGCATGCTACTAAATGCTATTATCGAAAACTACGCTGGCGGTCCGGTAGGTATAGAAACGCTAGCGGCGCTTACTGCCGAAGAGCGCAGCACCATAGAGGACTTCTACGAACCGTACCTGATGCAAATTGGACTTTTAGAGCGCACACCGCGTGGACGCAAGGTTACACCCAAGGCCTATACGCATCTCGGCAAGAAACAATCTTCTATCTGATATAATTAGCCCAATGAAAGCACCAAAACAAGATTATAGCCAAACGCTAAATAAAGTTGATGACGACGAAAAATTACTGGCCATAATAAAAAGACACCCTTTTGGAATAATTAAGCTTTATTTCCAAGTGTTCATTGCTTTGTCTGTTGCAGGAGGGCTGATCTATTATCTACTGCCAGATCTTGTCAGCCGAGATGATAATCCGGGCCTGTACGCCATTATTGGTTTATTGGCGGTTGTTGTTTTTGGCTTTATGATGCTTATCACCGGTATTGCGACCATTCTTTACAACAAGAACCAGCTTGTGATCACCGACAAGACAATCACCCAAACTTTGCAAGTTAGCCTGTTCGACAAGAAGACGTCTCAACTTTCGGTATCTAGTGTCGAAGACGTCACCGCAAACAACAATGGATTTTTCCCGACAATATTTGGCTACGGGCGATTACTAATCGAAACCGCTGGTGAGCAAGAAAACTTCCACTTCGATTATTGTCCACACGCCGAGCATTATGCCAAGTTAGTTCTTGAAGCACGTCAAGAGTTCATGGGCAGCAGAGAACTTGAGCTTCGTGATTCTGCAAAATCATACGCGACCTCAAGAAGTAGTCGGAAAAACGATGGTCTACTGGTCGGTCAGGTGGCCGTTGATGCCGAAGAAACTACTCGCTAGTTAAAGTTATTTTTTACAAAAGCGTCAGTACCTTCTTGGGTAGCTGTAAGGGTGTACTTCATGCAATCACGTGTATCGTTGTCACAGTTGCCGCCATCATCGGCCTTAGCTTCGTAGCTGTAAGCATCTTCTGCAGGGGCGCCGACTAGGGTCGCCTTGTCGGCGTTCGGATCCTTGATTTCATCATCACCTACAGATTTCATATTTTTTGCTCGCCAAGCCGAGTCATTTAGGTTGGCAAGTGTTGGGTACTTTTCGTTTTGGGCGTAGTAGTTCTCGACTGCTTGTTGAACAAACTTGATGTCGTTTTGCCGCTCAGAGTTACGGGATTTTCGTCGGAAATCGCTAAACGTGGTGATAATCAAGCCGGCTAGTATGCCAATGACAATAATCACAATTAACAGCTCGACTATTGTAAAGCCATCTTGTTTGCGTTTCATGGTCATTAGTTATTCTCCTGATATTATCTGTTATTGTTACTCTGATTATAGTCGTAACCATCTTAGCGTCAACATTCTAAGACTAAATCAATTGGTATTAGACCAGATTGAGATTTAATAAGTGCATCCATGGCCAGGTTAATATTACTGTCTTGAGCTTCAACTATGTTTATCCAGCCCTTGTAACCGGTAAAATTACAGGCTTCGCAACCTAATACATTTGGCTGCCAGCTAGCTTCTAGTATTACTGGTAGTTGACTAATTTCTACACTGCTCGGTATGGTCTTGATTGCTTCTTCGACTCTTCTGCGAAGAGGCGCCAAGTTCTGTGATTTATTGGTTTGGAATTTATTATCTATTCTTGATCTTAGATTGGGGTTAATGTCGACTAACTGGCGGCAGATGGGACAGAGCTTTCGGACTGGGCGCTGGAAGATCATACATCGGACATTTAGCGGGGGCACTTCTTTGATGGTTAAGTATTTATTGGTATCTTCCAAAGATTTAGCCCTTACCGAAGCTATCACTAACTGACGATTGGTCATGTCCATGATCTGCTGGACGCTTTTTTGGTTCGGTAGGTTATCAACCATTAATACATCAGGATGGTGGTTAATCGATAAGGAAAGGGCTTTGTGGATATCAAGACCGGTCGATGGGCTGAGTTCTATCTGAGAAACTCTATCTAGGCGATATCTTTGCCTGGCTTCTATACTAAATATCGAAAGTCCAGAAGACCTCAGATTGGTAACTATACTGCAAAGCACCGTCTGGGTGTCAGAACCGGCTGGTGCGCCGACCGCAATCAATCCGTTTGGCTGGGCAATCGATGCGTCAATTATCTTTAAGGCATCACCCCAATATCCAAGATACTCTAGGCTCGGTACGGCTAACTCTCCATACAGTAGACCAAGGGTTAATTGACTACCATCTAAAACGGGCAAGACACTTAATCGTATGTTGATATTACTCGATCCGTGAGACACAAGGATAGATCCGCTTTGAGGAGACCTAGTATCGTGGATGTCTAGTCCGGCTTGTTGTTTGACGAAGTCAATTAATTGCTGAGCCTTAGGTTTAGATAGCTTGAAGCTGTTAACCATTGTTCCATCTACCCGAAACCTAATAGATACCAGATTCTCTTGTGGTTCGATATGTATGCTTTGAGCGCGTTTTTTAATAGCCGCTGACAAAATGTACTGGAAGGCAGCTTGCAAGCCTTCTTCGTCTAGCGTTCCCGAACCGGTTGGTGTGGCCCGGACAATCTTTAGGTGTTCACTTGGATTCGTAGAGTCATATCTAGACAATTGATTTTGAATATTTATTTCCGGGGCCAAGAAAAACTGTATATCAACACCAAGAAGTTTCTGTAAGAATTCTTTTGCTGGCTGATCGTTTATATTGGCCATAGCAATCTTCAGCCCCGGCCCTTTATCGAACACAACAGCGTTGAACCTACGGGCATAGGTGACAGCTAAGTAGTTCATTAGGTCGCTATCAATTGGTTGATCAAGTTCTACGAAAGGTGTATTTGTCTGTTGCGCATAAGCACGGGCAAAATCTGTCTCGGAGATTATTCCATCACTAACGGCCTGGTCATACAGGGGTAGTTGCGATTTAGCTTGGTTGCCGACAGACATCTTTAGCTGTTCTTCGGACACCAAGCCGGCAAGAATTTCCTCTGTTAGGCTATCTGAAATACGCATATGCAAACAGTATAAAACATAAGCGTTTTTGTGACGAACTTACTTGCTATACTGTTTAGGAAAGAAAAGGAGCATCTCATGAAGGTAGTAGTAACTGGCGGAGCAGGGTTTATAGGTGCGAATCTTTGCCGGACACTTTTGGCTTCGGACAAGATCAGTAAAGTAGTTGTTTTAGATAACTTATCTACAGGTTTTGCGAGTAACCTGGACGGGCTAGACGTAGATTTTATCGAGGGTGACATTTTAAACCCTGGTGATCTAGATAAGTGCTTCGAGGGCGCCGATGCTGCCGTTCATTTAGCAGCCGTGCCATCGGTTCCGAGATCTGTGAAGGATCCTGTTACTTCTCACCAGGCGAATGCCACAGGAACACTAAACGTATTAGAAGCGGCTCGTCGTGCCGGTGGCGCTCAGGTTATTGTGGCGTCGTCATCGTCTGTTTACGGGTCTAACCCGGCGTTGCCAAAGCACGAGGATCTGGCTCCTAGACCAATGAGTCCATACGCCGCTTCAAAGCTTGCGGCCGAATCGTACGCGCTTGCTTATCAGGCCACCTACGACTTACCAGTATTGGCCTTTCGATTCTTTAATGTTTTCGGACCCTTGCAGGCTGCTGGACACGCCTATGCTGCAGTTATCCCAGCATTTGTTGACGCCGCGCTAAAAGACCAGCCAATACCTATCCATGGCGATGGAACTCAATCACGTGACTTCACCTTTGTTGACACTGTCGCAGCAGTTATAACAGATGCGGTCACCAGGAAGGTAACTTCGACTGATCCTGTAAACTTGGCTTTCGGTAGCCGAACTAATCTTTTGGAGGTCATTGATCTGATAGAGAAAGAGCTGGGTCATAAGTTAAAACGAGAGTTCCAAGATTCAAGAGTTGGAGACGTTCCTCACTCCCAGGCTGCAAATGATCGACTCCGAGCCTTATTCCCCGACATTGAGCCGGTCTCGATAGAGGATGGCCTTCGACAAACCATCGATTGGTTCCGAAAAACTAACTAACTTGTATACAAATTAAACTCCAGCAATTAACTTCTGGCGAGAGTTGGTATACTATCTATGTACCCCTTTGGTGGAAATAATGGGAGAGAAACAGAAAACATATGTTTTATAAGTAGAAGGAGGGTAACAACCATGTCTGCAAAAGCAAAAGAAAAGAAAGTCCAAACTCCATTAGAACCAGGAGAAGATGGCAAATCAAAAGCCTTAGGCCTAGCTCTCGACACTATCGAGAAGCAATTTGGTAAAGGTTCAATTATGAAGATGGGTGACAGCTACGCCCAAAAGGTAGAATGTATTCCAACTGGCAGCCTTTCGCTGGACCTAGCCCTTGGTGGTGGAATTCCAAAAGGCCGTGTTATTGAAATTTATGGCCCAGAGTCATCTGGTAAGACAACACTTACCTTGCACGCCATTGCACAGATTCAGAAGCAAGGTGGTACGGCCGCCTTTATCGATGCCGAGCATGCCCTGGACCCAGCCTATGCCAAGCGCATTGGTGTGGACGTCGAAAACCTACTACTGTCTCAGCCAGATAATGGTGAACAAGCACTCGAAATAGTCGAAACACTTGTCCGCAGTAATGCGGTTGACCTTATCGTTGTCGATTCCGTAGCCGCACTTGTTCCACGAGCCGAAATCGAAGGCGACATGGGCGACAGCCACATGGGTCTTCAGGCTCGTCTGATGAGCCAGGCCCTGCGTAAGCTTACTGGTGTCATTAGTCGTTCCAAAGGTACGGTAATATTCATCAACCAAATCCGTATGAAGATTGGTGTGATGTTTGGTAACCCCGAAACCACCACCGGTGGTAATGCCTTGAAGTTTTACGCCTCTGTCCGTATGGACATTCGTCGAATTGCTCAGATTAAGGCTGGCGAAAACATCATTGGTAACCGTACACGGGTCAAGGTAGTCAAAAACAAAATTGCGCCACCATTCCGCCAAGCCGAGTTCGACATTATGTACAACCAAGGTATCTCCCGCAGTGGTGACGTACTAGACCTAGCAACCGAGCGTGACATTGTCGAGAAATCTGGCGCCTGGTTTGCCTACAACGACGCCAAGATCGGCCAAGGCCGTGAAGCCACTAAGAAGTATCTGGAAGAGAATCCAAAAATTTTGGATGAAATAGCTAAAAAAGTATCGGACGCAGCAGCCAAGGAGGCATAGCATGTCAGGTGAATATGAACCGCCAGTAAAGTCATGGGGATATGAAGGCCCTGGTGAGGGCGACCCAGCAGACCCTGACTTCGACCCGTCAGCAGCAGTACCGATTTTCCGCCCAGGTTCGCCAGTGAACGGAGAGATGACGCATGAAGAAATTATCGATGCCGACCCCGGTGGCATTATAAGGTGCAATGATTAATCTATGACCAAGAGGGCAGTGATACTACACGGGACCGATGGATATCCAGAGGAGCATTGGTTCCCCTGGATGAAGAAAACACTAGAAAAAGCCGGCTACGAGGTATTCGTGCCGCTGCTGCCCGATAACCACAAGCCAAATCGTAATACTTACGAAAAATTCCTTAAAGAGTCGGGATGGGACTTTACAGATAATCTTATTGTCGGGCATTCGTCTGGGGCAACTACGGTATTAAACTTACTTTCTTCGGATTGGTTTCCGAATGCTTCGACAGTAGTACTAGCAGGAACCTTCCTGAACGAAAAACTCACCCGTGGCGCGAGTTGGGTCGAGCCCGGACAGTTCGACGAACTATTTCAGGGTGTTTACGATGCAATCACTCTCAAGAAACGCGCACGGGCATTCTATTTCGTGCACGGCAGTAACGATCCATATTGCGACATCGAAGATGCACGTACACTTTGTAATGAACTCGATGGTAGCTTCATCACTGTAAAAGATGGTCACCACCTTGGCGGAGGTTCGGGTCTAACCGAACTACCGCAGTTAGAAGATAGACTTAGACAAGACGGCATACTGTAGTCGGAATGACGATCACCGACATCAAGCAGCAGGTCAAAAACCAAGAACGCTATTCAATTTATATTGATGGTAAGTTTAGTTTTGGTTTGAGCGAGCTGGCGCTCATGAATAGCGGGTTACGAGTTGGCCGTGAGCTCGACCAGGCCGAGCTAGCCGAACTAAAAGACACGGCCAAAAGCGACAAAGCCTACAACCAATGTTTGGGGTTGATTGCTCGTCGGCCACGAAGTGAATGGGAAATCCGCGAATACCTCAAAAGAAAAGAGTATGACCCCGAGCTCATAGATCAACAGGTAGACCGGCTGTATAAAAGCAAATGGTTAAATGACTTGGATTTTGCTCGGCGATGGGTAGAAAACAGGCGGTTGCTTAAAAGCACAAGTAAGCGAAGACTTCACCAAGAGCTAAAGATGAAGCGCGTTCCGGACAGTATTATTCAACAGGCTTTAGAAGAAGACGATACTGACGAAACTGAAGTTCTGCGAAATCTGGTCGCCAGAAAGCGTCAACAAAGTCGTTACCAGGACGCTCAGAAATTGATGGCGTATCTGATGCGCCAGGGTTATAACTATGGACAGGTCAAGGACGCTATGAGTATCCAGGATGATGATTAGCTTGCTGGCAAGGGGCTGACGGCCGCAGCCCCGGATCTAAATGGCTGAAGGGGGTCTTTGATAACAATTTTACGGTTGTTTATTTCGACAATCTGAGTCCGGTCGATGCTAAGGCTACCACCGGTAAGATTCTTTAGGAGTGTCTGCGTGGCATATATTTTTTTGATTAACATACTTTCTGGTTCGGTAGCATAGTCATTTACCTTGCCCATTCGTTGCCCGCTTTGGGTGACAATGGCTTTACCGATCAGCTGAAAGTCTAGCTCCATTATCTTGTGTAGGCGAATCAGCTCGCTCGGCTCTACTAGGACGCTATGGTCGTCGACAACTAGGCCGGCCGGTATTACCTCGCGGATATCTTGGTAAACGAGAACCAGTTGGCGTTTCTTGTCGATGCTATCCATGCAATAAAAACCCTCAATTTTTAAGTTGTTAGGATTGATGATGGCTCGGTAAGCGGTGGCTATTTTACCGCCAGTTCGGAGGCTCATGACTGGCTGGTCGAGAAGTGATTTTGTTAGAACTAACATGCCAATAGTATAACAGCCGTTGGATAAGCTGCTATGCCCCTTGTGCTATTACAAAAAAGATTTTGTAACTAAGCATTTCCGGGTGTATATTGGCAGACATGAGGCGTCTAACAGGGGTAATTCTAGTGGTTTTGGGTGTAGTCTTGGGCTACAGCGCACCGGTTTTAGGTGCTGCTCCCGGGGTTCTGATAACGGCAATACAAACATCCGGAGTTACTGCAGGCCAAGAAATTATTAAGCTAAAGAACACGTCTAGGACGGTCGTTGACTTGTCGGTGCTTCGGTTAGAATATCTGCCGGCTAGGCCCAAGGACATCACCAAGCCTAGTAGAGTTATAAAGCTCTCTGGCAAGCTAAATATGGGGCAGGAGTTTACTCTTGCAGCCAAAGAGTATTCGCAGATAAAAGCCGATCTATATTTTAACGCCACCATGTCGGCATCTGGCGGACACTTAAGATTAATGGGTTCCGAGCAGCTGGACTTGGTTGGCTGGGGTACGGCAGGATATGCAAAGGTTAGTCCAGCTAAGGCGCCAATGCCTGGACAAAAACTAATAAGAAAGACTGTAGACGATCAGCTGAGTATAACCGGAGACAACAGTAAGGACTTCATATTAGAGGGGGACAGTTTGCCATCCGTGAAGTCGGGTACAAAACCTAGCGTTGTCCCCTTTTCTGGAAGAGTAAAGATTACCGAGCTATTTCCGGATCCAATCAAACCAGATACCGATGCTAAAGCCGAGTTTATTGAACTGCAGAATATTGGGCCCAGCGCCGTTAATCTTGAGGGTTTAATTCTGCTTTGCGGCAAGACTTTAACAAGACAATTCAAGCTACCGGCCATAAAGATTAGTGCCGGTAGGTATATATCTTTTGCTGCCCCTACAACCAAACTTAGTCTTGCTAACAGCGGCGGTAGAGTTCAGCTACGGGATCATTCTGGAAGAATCCTGAGCGATATAAAATTTCCAAAAGCATTCGCCGGAGCTTCTTGGGCGCTAAATGCAGGAAAATGGGCCTGGACTACCAGCCCGAGTCCCGGAAAGGCAAACGTAATAGTGACTCCCAAGCCTAGTGCTAAGCGGACTAGGTCTTCAGTCAGGACTACCTTATCCAGGGGCAAGGTTATGTCTGATGCAACAGCAAAAGCTGTCAAAGTAAAGGCTGAGGCCACAACAAAACCTCCGCTTCATTCATCTGTTGTTGCTGGCGTGGGTAGTCTGGCTGTACTATATGGTGTATATGAGTACCGACAAGACCTGGCAAACGCAATCAACAAGCTCCGAAGACACCGAAAGAATCGGTGAGCAACTTGGCGCAGGTCTTCGGGGCGGAGAAGTGATCGAGCTAGTAAGTGACCTGGGTGGTGGCAAGACCACCATGGTCCGGGGAATTGCTAAAGGATTCGGAAGCAAGGACATGGTCGCCAGCCCGACCTTTACAGTTAGTAAAGAGTATTTAAGTGGGAATAAGCGGATTGTCCACTACGACTTTTACCGATTAAGTGACCCCGGAATCTTGGAGTTCGAACTATACGAAACACTCTCCGACCCAAATGCCGTGGCCATAATTGAGTGGGCCGATATCGTCCATGATGTTCTCCCCAAAGATAGGCTTACTATCAAGATCACCACCAGCGGGGAAGAATCACGGTTAATTGATTTTGTTGCGTCCGAGGCACTGGGTTATTTAGCAGAGGAATCCTAGGATACAATAGTTAACATGTTGATCCTTTCCCTACGTACCGACAAGCCCGAAGCCGAGATTGGCTTGTATGAAGACGAAAACAAAATCGCCTATCTGACCTGGGAAGCGCATAGGCAGCTTGCCGAGACTCTCCATAGTAAGATCAAAGGCTTGCTCGTGGACAATAATCGTTCACTAGAACAGATACAAGGCATAGCCTGCTACCAGGGTCCGGGAAGTTTTACTGGCCTTAGAATTGGTCTAAGTGTGGCAAACGCCTTAGCCGCCAGCCTGCCGGCGGCAATTGTCGCTACTACCGGACAAGACTGGTTAGACGAAGCTATAGATTACCTCCTGAACGACGAAGATCACAAGCAAGTCCTCCCAGAATACGGTGCGCCCGTGCACATTACACAGCAAAAGAAATAAATCACATATTTTGCTTGACAGTCTAATTGCATAAGATTACGCTTATGGTAAGGATATCTAAAATCAAAAAAGGAAAATAAAAAATGTTAAAAAGAATCGCCTCCGGCTTCAGCGCTTTGTTATTAAGCATGACGTCGCTATTCGTGTTTGCGCCGATGATAGCAAGTGCAGCAACCGATGTTTGTACTTGGGATGGTTCATCTAATACAAACTTCAACACTGCCGGTAACTGGTCGTGTGCATCAGACGGTGAAGCCGTACCCGGAGCAGGAGATACTCTAAAATTCCCATATGGAACGGGTGTCACCAACAAGAGTCTTAATAACGATATCGCAGCTGGCACTTCTTTCGCGGCCATTATCTTTGACGCCCCGTCTGCTTTAACACAAAGTGAAACAGCCTACACTCTAGCAGGGAATGCTCTTAAGCTTACTACTGCGTTAACAACCAGTGGTGACGCAGGTAGCGCATATATTAGCTCGGCAGTTAATCTAAATGTAGAATTCTCTTCTGATTCGACAATAAGCTCTGTAACTAATTTAAACATCACCATTGGGGGAATAGTTAGCGGTTCCGGAGACATAGAAAAGACAGGGTTAGGCATGCTGTATCTATCTGGATCAAATACATTTACCGGAAATTTTAACGCAGCCGAAGGATCAGTATATGTTTCGTATTTGAATGGTTTAGGCTCTAGCGCTGGATCAACAACTATTGGCCCTGATGGATACCTAAGTTATGACATCACTGAAGCAAATCGAAAGGGCACCATAGCCGAGCCTTTTATCCTAAACAACGCCAGGGGAGTCATACTTAACGTCTCTTGTGGTGGAGATTATTGTGATGACGAGCTTATAAAACTATCTGGCGACATAGAAATACTGCGTAATATAAAATGGGCATCTTACAATGACCTAAAGCTAACCGGTGCATTATCTGGCGAATACACGATTGGTATTGCAGATGGTAATCCTGGTAAATTGATAATTGACTCTTCTGATAACAACACAAAATCCAAAAATGCAACCTACGAAGCAAGATACTACACAAAGAAATACACCGATAAAACTGGTAACGAGTATGCAAGCATCCCTTACCGTGAAACCGGTATACTTACAGGCAAGTACTACTCGGCATATGTTGCTGAAGGCGGAACATTAAAAGGTACCGGAACAATCAAAAATAGCCTCTATGCAACCACCGGCTCATTAGTGGCACCTGGACTTTCACCTGGATGCTTAACTACTGCAAACCT
Organism: Candidatus Saccharimonadota bacterium; assembly: GCA_052034955.1. Taxonomy (GTDB): domain Bacteria; phylum Patescibacteriota; class Saccharimonadia; order Saccharimonadales; family AWTP1-31; genus CAZIBG01. The sequence goes on from JBPOHZ010000003.1 coordinate 81,821, forward strand.
ATTTATGTACGGACAATACCAGGTCGAGATCGCCGGTACTAAGGCTTGCTCGAAACATGATCAATTGATTGTAAACGGTGAAGTTAGTCTATCCGAAGACTACGATGATGATAATGCTGATAATGATGTTCAGGGTACTTTAAGTGCTAGTTTCATAGATAAGTACAAGCCTACAAAGGGCGAGAAATTCATAATCATTAATAATGACAAAACGGATAAAGTAATAGGCACATTCAAAGGCCTAAAAGAAGGCGCAACCTTTAAGACCCCTGGTGAATCCGTCCTAAAAATCAGCTATAAGGGTGGAACTGGTAATGATGTAGAACTAACTCTACTAAAGGTTGGAACTCCAGATACCGGATTTGGATTACTACTTAACAATCCTGCCGCAATATTAGCTGCAACAGTTCTTTCAGCTGGCGCAATCCTGATGATGTCACGACGATTTGCTCCAGCCACTACGGGTAAGCGCAAGTCTCGCCGATAAGACAAAGTTCGATTGTTCCTAAAAATAAAACAAACAAAACAAAAAATATGTCTACAGCTCGTATAACACTTGATAACCCGGTATTCTCTGGCAGATTACGTCAGTATGGACGCGGTACGCCGTTTATCCATCAGCCTGCCAGAGTGGTACCTCGTGGTATCAGTGACATTTACGTTGCTCCTGCCAAGAAGCAGGTAAGAGCCAATGTTCAGCCGGTAGTTGTACCTGGCAGACAAGAACGTTCCCAGGTTTTGCAGCGAAATGTTATGCCTGCACCAGTCGTTAGCAAAAGAAAGACCAGAGCAAAAAAGGCTACTAGCCAAAAATTGATGATGGCTATGGCTGGAATAATATTTGTCGTAGGTCTGGGTGTTGCGGCCATGGGTCTTCGAACTAACCAGGCTGTTATCGCTCAAACCAGGCAGGCTACCGGGGCTAACGGTGGCGCAGCAGGCCAGCGAGCGGTAGTAAGCGAAGAAAAACCAAGCGCCGCGGCCATTAGTAGCTACCGCGTAGATAAAATGGCACCAAGAATAGTTAGTATTCCAAAGCTAAAAGTTAATGCCCGTATCCAGGCCCAAGGCACAGAACCTAATGGTGCGCTAAAAGCTCCTTATAACGTTCACGATGCTGGCTGGTTCGACCAAAGTGGTAAGCCTGGCGAAGGTGGTGCGATATTACTAGATGGTCATGTCGCTGGCCCAACTGTCCATGGTGTATTCTATGACATTAAGAAGCTGGTTGCGGGGGATCGTATTAGCATCGAACGGGGCGATGGAAAGAAGTTTCAGTATAAAGTTGTTAAGACTAAAACTGCTAAAGTAAAAGACGTTGATATGTCAGCTGCGCTATTGCCGGCTGTAGAAGGTGCTTCGGGCTTAAATATGATTACATGTACCGGTAATTACGACCACAAAACCGGCGAATATGACCAACGAGTTATGGTCTTTGCGGTTGAGGTTTAGAGCTCCGTTTGTGCTATTGTATGTATAGGATTGTAGGCGTTTGAGAGCATACAACCGTATTTATTTATTGAACCTGTAGCAGCCGCTTGGCTAAAGAAGTGATAGTGATGTCCGTGGCCTGCTACATCTGATAGAAAGGAAAAGCTATGATTGAAGCCATACTTCTAGCATTGGCTGGTCTTGGTATTGGTTTTGGTACCAGTACAGTTGTCACAAAGCGTAAACTAGGGACTGCCCAAGATGCTGTCGACAAGGAACTAAAGAAGGCCAAAAAAGAGGCCGAAAAACAAATTGCCGACGCCCGCGAAGAAGCTGCCAAGCTAGCCGAAGAAGCTCGCCGTGACGAGCAAACACGCCGCCGTGAAGTAAAGCAAATCGAGCAAAGACTACTAGAGAGGCAAGAGTCTCTAGACAAGAAATTAGACCAGCTAGACAAGCGAAACGAGAACTTACGTAAGGGCGAAGACGAGCTAGAAGAACTCAAGGATGAGATCCGGGCCATCCGTGCCAAGCAACAAGAAAAGCTAGAGAAAGTCGCCAAGCTAACAAAAGAGGATGCCGCCGACAAGCTGATGAAGATGACCGAACGGGACATCAAGAACGACCTCAAGAGCTTGATCGCAAAACTTCAAAACGAAGCCAAAGACACCGCCGAAGAACAAGCTGCCTTAATCATCACATCTGCTATGGAACGCATGAGTAGCGAGGTTACAGCTGAGCGAACCGTCACTGCCCTTAAGCTATCCGACGAAGAAATGAAGGGTCGAATCATCGGCAAGGAAGGCCGAAATATTCAGGCTATTCAACGGGCCACCGGTGTTGACATCATGGTCGACGATACACCAGGAATGATCATCCTCAGCTCCTTCGATCCTGTAAGGCGAGAAGTTGCTCGTCAGACCATGGAAATGCTAATGAAGGACGGCCGCATCCACCCTGGACGCATCGAAGAGGTTGTAGAGAAGGCTCAAAAGACAGTCATGAAAGAAGTCGTTCGAGCCGGCGAAGACGCTGCCCGCGAAGTTGGCGTAATTGGTATTCCAAAGGAAATCTTGCAATTACTCGGTGAGCTTAAATACCGAACCAGCTTTGGCCAGAACGTGCTTAAGCACTCCACCGAAATGGCTCACATTGCCGGTATGATTGCCGAAGAAGTCGGGGCCGATGTTCGTATTACTAAATACGCAGCACTTGTCCATGATCTTGGTAAAGCCCTTACTCACAAAATGGAAGGTAAGCATCACCATATTAGTGGCGAAATGCTTCGTAAGTATGGCGCTCCAGAAGCTGTAGCTTTGGCTGCCGAGCAACACCATGACGATGTCGAGGCCACTAGTGTCGAAGCGGTCATTGTCCGTGTGGTAGACGCCATTAGCGCCTCCCGACCTGGCGCCAGAAACATCAGTGCCGAGAATTTTGGCGAGCGAATGCGCGAACTAGAGAACGTGGCCAATGGCTTCGAAGGAATCGAAAAGTCTTACGCCATTAGCGCCGGACGCGAAGTGCGAGTCTTTGTTCGACCACAAACTATCGACGACCTAAGCGCAATCAAACTAGCCCGTGACATCGCCACCAAGATCGAGAGCACCATGCAATATCCAGGAACCATCAAGGTCAATGTCATCCGTGAAACACGGGCCATAGAGTTCGCTAAATAGTTATGGCAGAATTCCACATACCTCCGAAAGAAAATCGCACCAAGCAAATATTAGCTTCGGTTATTGTCCTGCTGGTTGTGTCGGTAGTAGTCTCTTTGTTGGCCAAATTGCTGGTTGGCGTGATCATATTCCTACTGGGGGCAATTGCCGGTATCGGCGGGCGGGCCTACTTTAGTAAAACCGACAATCAGTAGTTCATGCTTGTAAGCGCTAATGCTTAATTGGTACACTATTACCAATGCTTCATAATTTGTTACTTCGTGTTAGGTTAACTTGGTTTTTCTTCTTTTTCTTCGTCTTCTTCTTAGCGCTATCCCTGGTTCTGCCGAGAGTTAAGTTCGAGAGTGGCGCACTAACCCTTTTCTCGGTTAACTCATTCTTGTATGGATTTTACATATCACCAATCTTGGGTGCCCAAAAAATGAGGATCGAAGATCTTCACCGAATTGTCCGAGCCGAAGCTAACGCGCTATTTGCTATGGTCCTGTTAACTAAAGAGTTCCCCAAGGACCAAAGAACTAACTTCCAGGATATGTTTACCCACTATATTAAGGGCAATATCCGTGGACATCGTCGTTTTGCAGAGTCTACTTACGAAAGACTAATAACCACTTGCTTGGAATACAAGGGCAAAGACAAGGATAATATCGTTAAGATGCTCGAAAAACTGGTAGCTAACCAGCAAAACCGAACCAACTTGTCGATGCAGGTAAGCAACCGGGTATTCACCAACGAGTGGATGATCATACTCATGCTGTTCTCCATAACACTATCTTTTATCATGTTGCTAGATACTGGCGAGAATATAATGCTCCGCGTTGTGGCGGCCTTACTGTGTACCGGCCTAACGATGTTGTTATTCATCTTGGCAAAGCTAAGCACACTGACCCACAAAAAGGCCCGCGAGATCTGGGTGCCTTTCCAGAAACTCCTCGACAGCCGCTTCTACCGTATCGACTAATCAACTATACTAGGTAGATGATTGACGAAATAGAAGTTAAATTCCTTGATGTAGATATCGAAGACGTGCGTAGTAAGCTCAAAAAAGCTGGTGCCGATCTGGAAAATCCAATGCGTATGATGAAGCGAGCAGTTATGCGATTCCCAGACAACGACTGGAAAGACGGTCAAGATGCTTGGTTACGTGTACGTGATGAGGGTGACAAGATTACGGTTACATATAAGAAGACAACTGAGCATGAATTTGCGGGCGCTAAAGAGCTAGAAATTAATGTCAGTGATTTTCAGACAGCTATAGATATAATGACCCAACTCGGGCTAGAGGTTCAATCTCTCCAGGAATCAAAAAGAGAAACATGGACATTGGATGGAACAGAGATTGTTATTGATGAATGGCCGTGGATAAAACCTTATATAGAGGTGGAGGGCAAGACCGAATCCGACATAATAAAAGTTGCCGAAAAACTTGGATTTAATTGGGGAGACGGAGTATTTGGCAGCATCATCCTAGCCTATAAAAATGAATATGAGTTTGTCGATGGTCAACGATTTGCAAAACTCCCTGAAGTAAAATTTGATATGCCAGTACCGGAGTGGTTTAGTAAAGGGGATAAGTCATGAAGTTAATCAAGATGACCGAGCATGATATCGACTTTGTATCGATTGTTTGTGGCCAGCCAAACGATATTTCCATATAACCCTGTACGTACCGAAGTAAAACAGGTATAATAGGCGAGTTATAACACCTATCGGGGTGTGGCGCAGTTGATAGCGCGCTCGGTTTGGGACCGAGAGGTCGAAGGTTTGAGTCCTTTCACCCCGACCAATTAAAATAGGTCTCCATGGAGGCCTTTTTTAATTGGCTGAGAAGCCCCAAGCCTGAGACTCGCCAGCTTGCTGGCGGTAGTCGAAGGTTCGGTCGACAAACTCGTTCGCAGAAGCTAGCTTCGAGAGCGAGTGCAGTCGTGCGCTGTCCTTTCACCCCGACCAAAGATCCTGGCCGGAGTTCATCTCGCCTATGCTTTCTATACGAGTACTGTTGTATTAGTATTGGGCTATGTATTTTGGAAAAACTCCCTATGGAATAGAAGGATATATCGAACATTATGGCGATGGTAGTAACATGCTTAGGGGCCAGGACTTTGCTCAGCCCAGAACCCTTGTGCCTGGAGATGAGCTGGCAAATGGCTGGGTAGTCGGAGAGAAATTGAGTGGATTTAGTAGCTCGGTTGGAGTTAGGTTTATGAATGGAGAAGTTAGAGTGGTCGCTCCTCGCATCCCTCTACAGCTTAAGGGTGGCGCCGAAGGTGTCTATCCTGGCGATTTGCGCACAGGTCAAATACTACAAACAGGCTGTGTTGTCCTTGATGCTCCGGTTCCCGTTGACCCAGTACAGTGGCACGCAGATCAAGAAGAAGTGGCACTTAAACTTACAGGAGGATTTAAAGGACATGATGTGCGAGTTGCAACGGACTTACCTTTAGCCGTATATTCAGAGATGTATCCGCCTGGTCCAAGTTCTCTGTTGGGCGCCTTTACTATGGATAACGTGATGAGGATGGACCAAGAAGCTCGTAGTAATTTGCCACAAGCCGGTTGATTCCCATTCTATAGGCATAAGCCTGACGGGCTGAAACAGTTGCAATACCATTAATGGTAAATATTACGACATCAACCATTAGCATAAACCAAATTATGGTGTAAAATTGGAAGTATCAACATTAATATGTGGTGGGCAAGAGGGTAAAATGAATAAACTAACAACTGCAATAATTACGGGATTCTACTCGCTGTCTACTGTGTTCGGGCTTATGGCTATGATGCCAGCAACTGTTCGGGCTCATGACGATACAGAAAAAACAGCCAAGACTTCTAGTGCTGCCAGCAAAGAAATTGTATATAACTATGTGGCACAAACTGGTGATTCGTATTCTAAGATCGCACGTAAGGCAATTCAGACTTACGGAATTCGTAACAAAGTTAAAATGAGCCATGCAAAAATAATTGCTGCCGAAACTTGGTTAACTCAGGAAGCTGGATCTCCATCTATTCAGGCCGGACAGAAAATTCATGTCCATGAAAAAGAAGTTAAAGTTGTCGTCGACAAAGCTGTTAAACTAAGTGCCGCAAAAGAAAAAGCTTGGGCCGCATATACTGCAGGTGTAAACTTTAACACCAACGCTGTCGGACAAGCTAAATAAACATGAGCTTCGTTCGTAGAAGCCTGGAGACGATATTACCGGAGCACATTGATGGCTACGGTTATCGTCACTGGTCGGAGCTTTCGAATAGACAAAGGGCTGCAGCATTCAGGGGACCTTATGGTTTAAGTAAGCTGGCTGGCTTTACTGGCGTACCATTAGCAAATGATCCAAGCCGGGAATACGTTAGGATTACGCACACTCAGGTTGCCACTGGAGAAAGAATAGTCTGGGGAGATTATAATGCTCTAGACAAACTAGAGAATAGACGTCCACCCGAAACTTTCCCGGCAGGCACAGCCGAACAGTTGATGAATCCCGATGTATTTGAACGTGTGGTCGCTACTGAGCGAGCCGCAAGGATAGCTAAAGCCCTGGTTATTACCGGAGTAGCGTTGGCTATAGCGCATTTGCACACAGACCGTTAAATCAAGTGTACAATATAGCTTATGATTGAACTTGCGGTCGCTGTTGGCCCGCTAGCACTACTGCTTGTCGCTTCTGAGTTACTCTGGAGGGGCAAGTACTTACGTGGCGAAGCTGCACGTAAAGTGCTCCATATTATTATCGGCAGCTACGTTGCTAGTTGGCTGTACTTCTTAACGTTTGAACAGATACAGCTACTCAGCGTGGCTATGTTTGTTGGTGTTGTTATCTCGCACAAGTTCCATGTATTTCATGCTATTAATGACGTTAAACGCAAAACTTGGGGCGATCTTTTTTATGCAGTTGGTATTGGGCTAACCGCTTTCTTGGCCAATCAGCCCTGGATCTATGCATTAGCAATCTTGCATATGAGTGTTGCCGACGGCATGGCTGGATTAATAGGTACCAAGTTTGGAAAGAAGACACAATACAAGGTACTTGGACATACCAAAAGTGTGGTCGGTACCAGCGCCTTTGTAGTTGCTTCTTTTGCGCTTCTACTAATCTTTAATCACAATCACCCGGCAGAAATCACTCGAGAACTGATTGTAGTTGTGCCGCTAGGGATGGCCTTGGCCGAAAACTTTGGCGTTCGAGGAACCGACAATTTACTTATCCCAATGCTTGTCGCGGTTTTGTTTAGATAGCCTTGGGCTCTTTCCATTCACTATGGGCTCGCAAGGCGTAGACGATAACCACTACGTCTACTAGTTCTTGGATGGCTGCTCCATAGATTGGCGGGAACTTACCAGTGGCAAAGATAAACATCAAGATGATGCTTAGCAAGATTCCGGTAAGTATAGCCTGCTTGGCAATTCGGATGGTTCGACGAGCAATACCGACGCTTACAGCAACTTGTTTGATGTTATCGAGCATAATTACTACATCGGCTGATTCGCTGGCTGCAGTAGATCCTCTGGCGCCTAGGGCTATGCCCACGTCGGCAGCGGTTAGTACTGGTGCGTCATTGACTCCGTCACCCACAAAACCGACTGGAGGATTAGCAACTCCTTCGATAGCAAGCAATTTGTCGGATGGAAGGGCATCGGCCGTTACATCTGTTATACCAAGCTTTTTGGCAATAGCGTTTGCCGTGGCGGCATTATCGCCAGTAACCATTAAGAAGTTTTTAACTCCTAGTACTTTTAGTCGATTCAATGTAGCTTGGGCATCTGGTCGGAGCTCGTCCTCAAAGGTGATAACTCCGGCTAGTTTGCCATCTATTGCAACAAAGGCAGCGGTCGAAGGTGGGGCTTTTTTAAGCTTAGATACATCGACTGATTTTTCGTCTAGTAGCCTTTGCTTGCCAACTAACACTACCTTGCCGCTAATCGTGGCCTGCAGTCCTGATCCGGCAACTTCTTTGATCTGCTTGGCTTTATGTAGTTTGATGCCATCTTTTTTGGCCTGGTTTAGGATTGCTGCTGCCAAGATATGGCTAGAACCTTGTTCTATACTGGCCGCATATTGCAATACCTGATCACGCTTGAAGCCGCTATATGTACTAATGGTTTTGATAACCGGCTGACCCATTGTTAAGGTTCCAGTCTTGTCGAAACCAAGTGTCTTCATGGATGCTAGTCGCTCTAGCGCTCCGCCATTCTTGATGATGATTCCGTGCTTGGCTGCACGACTCATGCCAGATATCAGGGCAATTGGAGCCCCCAGGATTAGTGGACAAGGGGTGGCTACAACAAGTACTTGCAAGAACCTAAGGCTGTCGCCACTGATGGCCCAAGCACCCAGGGCAATAGTAAATGAAAGTAGGGTGAACGGAACGGCGTATCGGTCGGCCATCCGCACAAATGGTGCTTTGCTGTTTTGGGCGGCCTTAACCAGGGCAATAATTTGACTATACTGGCTATCGGCAGCTAGCGAAGAGGCTTTTGCATATATGACGCCACTAGTGTTAACGGAACCACTCATTATGTCTTGTCCAACGGTTTTGGTAACTGGCAAGCTTTCGCCGGTAAGGCTGGATTCGTCAACTTCGGACTCGCCTTCGTAGATTACGGCATCTACTGGTACCATTTCGCCGGCCTTAATAACTATTTTATCGCCAACTTGAATTTTGGCTACAGGTACGTCAACTTCTTTGCCACCTTTTAAAAGATGGGCTTTTCGAGGGGCGCGTTCTAGTAGTGATGTTAGTTCGGCCTGAGCTCGTGTTTCGGCGTAATCTTCTAGTGCTTCACCACCGGTTAGCATAAATACGATAACCATCGCTGACCAATATTCTCTGAACAAAACGGCACTTAGGATTGCCGTTGCCGCCAAGACATCTACACCGTATGTTCCGACACGTAGGTCTTGGATCATACCCCATATCAGTGGGAAAAGGCTGATTATTGCACTGATCGCCAGGATGGTGTTCGATGCAGTTTTGTAACCAGCAATCTGTAAGCCAAGAGCTGCCACAAGACTAACAATTACAAAACCAAACTGGTTGTATTCTTTAAAAAACTTAACCGTATTCTTAACAATTTTTCTCAAAGTAATCTCCTCTTCTATTAATTATAACAGAGAGGAACTAGTTGTAAGCTAAAGTGGTAGGGCAATGTTGCCGCGGCCGTTTGGTGATGGCTGTAGCTGGTATCCGAGCTCTTCTATGATTGGCTCAACAGATCCACCGCTTGCAATAGTTTCGGTTATTGAATTAACCATGACTATCTTGGCTATGGTCAGCCCGGCTACTGTCTTGAGTCGGTCAAAATCTGCTGGAGGGATAGCGGCTCTGGAGGCAGGGGTATTTGGTATATATTGACTACTTCCAACTGCGTGAACTAGATCATCTTGTAGCGATTTATCTTTTTGTCTCTCGACACGTGCCTGGATCATTGTGTCTAAATCGACTATGTCGGCGTTTAGCAGCTCAAGAGAGAATCTAGACCGTGGTGAGCGCATACCTTCTAAAATAATCGGAACGGCAGTCATACCGATAGCACTTCGGATTCCGATTAATCTAATCGTTTTTCCTTGCTCGGATTTTAGTGATACATAACGAGCGACCTTCCCTAATCCAGTCTTTTCAGACGTATGGTCTAAACGCTCGACTACAATGGCGAAGTCCGGGAACTGGCAATACCTGCCTTTTTCAGGCGAGCCTAGACCCTCTAGGCTTTCTATAGCGGCGCCAGTTCTTTGATGTAGATTGGTATATAAATCCCAGACAGTGGGGGACCTTTTATTAGTCATAAGTGACTATCATAATATAAAAACACAAATTAATCAAGGGTGGGAAAGTTACCTAAGCGGTATGTCTTTGAAGGCGTCGGCAAAGGTTGCGCTAGTTCCCAGAATCAGCCCCCCAATAGCTTGGAGCCTGGCTTCTATGCCATCCTGGGCTGCAATAAAAGCTTCTCGTTCGGGGATAGACATGTCATTAACCGCTGCTTCCCCTGGTAGTATATATGCACCATTTCGCGAATCCTCTGCTGATGACGGCAAAGGTCCATTATCTACCCTGCAGAAGACACCGGGTTTGGGTGGAAGCAATTCATTGCCTTTATCAATACACGGCATGTCCGCCAACCAAAAGTGGGGTGTACTTTTTGAATATCCTTTGATGCTTCTAGCCGCAGGTTCATCTTCTGTTTCGGCCATCAAACTTAAACAAAGTATTTGTAGCCAAGTAATTCCTTTAGAAGGATCAGAATGGTATATGTCCCAGGTTGTTACATTTCCAATTCTGCTTTGCTGTCTGTATAAACCCTTCTTCTTCCACCAAGTTGGTTTTTGCTCGCCAATGCTACGAAACGCCTGGTGCCCTTCAGTTAACAACTTCTCGAATGATTCTAGTACTGTTGCCATAATGATATTAGGTTACATTCCGAGGCTACTAGGCACAAGCAAATCAAATTATTACACAACAAAAAAACCACCGACATTGCTGCCGGTGGTAACGCCTCCTCCTTTTCTGTTACATTTCCATACGACCATGAGGTCCGTCAGGACCACTGTGGCCACGATGCGCTCCAAAGATAAACCTCGCATATTTTTCGTCTATCTTATTGTCGCTAAACCATTTAGAAATTGCTTCTCGGTCTTTATCCATCTGGGCCTTGCGCTCCTCCTTGGACAAGTCTTTGAATTTATCTCGATTGGCTTCACGCTGTGTTTGCAGCTCCTTTGCTCTTGCAGTTAACTTATCGGCTTGGTCTTGAGTTAGCTTTCCGTCTTTGACCAGCTCGGCAATCTTATCGGCAATCTTTGCCTCTCGTTCGGCATGCATGCTTGCCTTTTGCTCATCAAAAACTTTCTGTACCTCATCTTTGTTAAGGCCGAACTTAGTAGCCAGCGTATCTACAATAGAAGTCCGACTGTCTTTAGATGTTGCCGCCGAAGCGATGCCTATCGATCCTGCTGTCACGGCACCGACACTCAGGATGGCACCGCTGATTAATAGCGAGCGTCTTAGTGATTGTTTAATAATATCCTCCAGCTTTTAGATTCATGATTGTACTTGTCGGGCATCCAGCGCCTCTGCGCTGTTTTGGTCGATGCTTCCCTCGACTTGTACGTGCTACTTGTTACGTAACAACCTCATATTACTTAACAGAAATGAAGAATCGCTGAAGGGTCAAATAACTGGTAAAACAAAAAGCCGATTCGGAAGAATCGACTCTATGTATGGGGTACCTGATGGGGCTCGAACCCACGGCCTTCGGAACCACAACCCGACGCTCTAACCAGCTGAGCTACAGGTACCGCAACTGACGCATTATATCTGTTAATGGGTATATTTACAATAACTCCTACATGACCTAATACATATTTATGCAAAAATATTGTAAAATATACTTATGGCCCAAAACTATCAACACTTTTCTGTACCGCTTATGGAAGTTCCTTGCAATAACTTTGAACAAATTAGAAAATCTGCCGAAGATATAACTAGTTATGATTACGGGGTATCGGAATCTGGCGCGCACGAGTTAAGTCTAGAAGCAGATGAAGTAGATCAGCTAGATCCAGCTGAGGCAAAGCTTATTAGGGATGTCCAAGATTCAATTGAGGATACTCTTTGGAAGGGATCTCTAGAACGTGTCTGGATCTCGTGGGTAGAAGACGCTGGTTTGTTCGCCGACTATCTGAAAAGTATTAGGAACACCCCGTTTGGAAATTTTCATTGTGATCACCTACGGGTGGTTTGGAACGGTAAGCTAGCGCTCGCCGCTCAGCCAGTTGGGCGCCTGATTATGACTGTTAACGGGAACGGTACAAGAGGTAGGGAGGGTCTACTACGGGTCGATGAAGCCGATGCAAACTTGTTTGAGTCACGCTATTCATTTGAGCCACCTACAACCACGACAAGAAGAATTAGTAGAATGGGCGGTATAGTCCATGGCCTAGACGGACATTTTATCAGAGGCTATCCTGACGGTAGGGATATTGTCACTGATTTGCCGCCAAGAGTCATGACGCCAGGGCAGTGGAACTACATGCACCCTTCGTATGTACACGCCGTTACCGACCGACTAACCAATGGTCGGGTTGTAATTGCTACCGACCTCAAAGCACCCTCGCCACTACAGTTTAAGCAAACCTAGTTGACAGTACTATACCAAGTGTACTATACTAGCGGTATACTATGGAAATTATAGATAAACTAGACTCTTTCGAACAGTCATTATTGATTGGCTGGGAAGATGTTCATAAAAAGAGCCAGTTGGGACTTTGGATATTCATTGCATTAAAAGATGGCCCAAAACACATGGCTCAAATAAAGAGTTTTATCAGTGAAGCTACAAATGGCTCAATGAGCAGCGATGACCAAAGTATGTATCGTGCATTAAGGCGTTTTAAGGACGGCCGAATGGTCGACTTTACGCTTAGGGTTGGCAAGGGTGGCCCAGATCTAAAGCAGTACTATCTAACTACTGTCGGTAGAAATGTGGTAGAGGCTTTTTTGGAACGTCAGGTTAAAATGTTTTATAACGAACCAATTAAATCGATAATTAAAGGAGAAAAGTAATGTCAGCTAAAAAAGATCAAGCACCGGGACGATTCAAAAAGTCGTGGCTGTTATTTAAAGGTTCGTGGAAAGCGCTAAACATGGACAGGGAGTTGGTGGCAATACCAATCATTAGTTCTATTAGTGCTATTGTCGTTTTGGCAATGGCCGGAGTTACTGGCTTCCTTGCTAGAAATACTTTTTTCACAGCTGAATCACTAGATCCTAATGGTAAAGAATTTGCTACTACACCGTGGGGTATGGCTTTTTGGATATTCACATTACTTATATTAACTGCCCTGGGAGTTATATTTAGCGGTGCCCTTATGCACGGTGCTCTAGAGCGATTTAAAGGCAATGACCCAACAATCCGCAGTAGCATCAAGGCTGCTCTAAAGCGAAGCGGTTCATTGGTAGTCTTCGGAACCTTCTCTGCGATTATCGGTTACATCTTTTCGGAAATTGCCGAACGAATCCCCTTCCTTGGCGGAAAGATTATCGCATGGCTAGCTGGATCGGCCTGGAATGTTGCATCTTTCTTTGCAATACCAGTTATTGTCACTAGCGACAAGCCAGTTTACCCCGTAGAGGCCACCCAAAAGAGCATTAAGCTAATCAAGAAGACTTGGGGCGAAAGTTTGATTGTATCGGTCGGTATCTCACTCTTTGCAATGCTTGGATTCATTTTGTACTTCATTGTTATCGGTGGTATCGGCGCATTGTTAGTAAATACGAGCATAACTGACGGCTGGCTATTTGCAGGAAGTGTAGTTGGCATGCTTGGATTCGTAATGATGATCCTTGTATTCACAATGCTAGAAACCTTTGCCAAAGCCGCAATTTACCATTACGCCACAACTGGCGAAGCTCCAGCTCATTTTGACGAGCGAATGATGAAGAACGCCTTTACCCCTCGCAAGGCCCGCAAGTTATTTGGCGCAGTTTAGCCCTAGCTAAAACCTATGGTTAGCCTTCCTTAACCTTATAGGCTAAGTATTTGATAGCGGTTAGATAATACTTATCGACGCCTTCTGGAATTGGTGTAGCTAATATTTCTTTCTTGGTCATCCACCGGTAACTACTATGTTCCCAGCTAATTTTTGGCTTCACAGAATCTTCTACCGATGTTTCGAATACGTAATGCTCGAAAGCGTCAACTCTTTCCCTATAAACTTGGTTAATCCGTGATTTGGGTTGTTTAATCTTAGTTTCTTCTTCCAGTTCCCTTATAACTGCATCAATAGGGTCTTCTCCGGGGTCGACTTCGCCGCCGGGAAAATCTAGTTGCCCAGCAAAATATGGATGAGTATCTCCACGAGCTAGTGTAAGTATTTCGCCCTTACTATTGCTTACCAGGATCTTGGCTACGATATGGATGACGCCTATGTGGATGGCTACAACTCCGAACGCTTTCTCTTGTTCTTGCGTGTAGAATTTCTTGTATTCTTCTATTGCCTCTTCTAGTGACTTGGCGCGCGGAATTACCTTTTGATATCCAACGCTTGTAAGCATCTCGGCAAAAGAATCAAATCTTTCGATCTTGGTGATCTCAACCAATAATTGGTCGGGCTCCTCTTTGATAAGCTCGCCATTTTTATTGTAGGTATCGGCTCGGAGGCTTACGTGATCGCCGACCACACAGAGGGCAAACTTATCTCTGTATAGGCGACCTTCTACGGTTTTGTCGCCAGCTTTTATGTCTTCAAGAAGTGATTTTTCACGACCGGCTGTTAATGTTTTCATGAGTCAAGTATACCGGTTTAGGTTCATCTGTATAAAAAGCCTGGCGTAAACCAGGCGATCGCTTGGTACTCCGGGAGGGACTCGAACCCCCAACCTAATGGTTAGAACCCATTTGCTCTATCCAATTGAGCTACCGGAGCTTATAACCAAGATATTATAACCCATTTACTCTGTAAAGCTTGCAATAGTATTGGAGCGCCATCATAATCTTTATCATAAGCGAGATAAAACAATGGATATAGACCCAACAGAACAACCACAAACACCTCAAACTCAACCACCACAGGTGCCACTCCAGCCTAGCCAGCCGCCAGCTGCGCCAATGCCCGACCCGGCTCAAACTCCCCCGCTTGAGCCGAATTTAAGCAGGGAAGAATCCATACTGAAGTCCGCCGGGGAAGGTTTAGAGGAATCTGTTCAGCCTGCCGAGCCAGTAAACCAAGTCGTAGTGCCAACCGGTCCAAAAAAGAGTCACAAGAAACTTATAGGTGTGTTGGTTGCATTAATAATCGTTGGCGCCGCCGGCGCATCGGCTTACTTTGTGCTCGGAGGCAAGAAAACTGACGCACCCACAAAGGTGGCCGACACTAAACCAGCAGTTGTTACCAAACCTGCAAATACCTACACTCCCGACAAAATAAACTATGCTTTTAGGGCAAAAGATACGGACCTATTTAGTATATATTACCGACCTTCAGTAGGGGGCCAGCGCACAGAGGTTACTAAGCTAGACAATATAGACCAATATCCTCAGTCATCGGTAGTAAAAGATGCTGTCGCTTACGCGGTTGGAAGAGATGTATTTTTCAGCTCCGATTCGGGAGTTACCTTTAAAAAAATATACACCTTAAGTCAAACAGAGCTAGCAAATGGTATTTTAATTTCTAATGATCTTAAACGAATAGCAATTAGCGCTTTTGACGAGAAGAACATTACCCCCACTATATTATTTAGTATCAATGTAGATGGAAAGGACAAGCAAGAACATGTTAGACTTACCGAAACATCACTAAGTCCTATAGGCTACAACAATACAGATCAAAAGATTGCTTATGACGAAGGTTGTACGCAGTGTGACGGACCACGCACGGCCTATAAGATTTACGATGTAAAGACTAAAAAGTCGACCGATATAGTTAAAGTTACAGAGCGAAACTACTACAATGATTTTGCAATAAGTGATGATTTAAGCACTTTTGTATTTGTGACTGGCGATATTTATTCCGGAGACCAAGCCGGACCAGGGTCAGCTACGGCTGCACCATATAAGGTTAACGTTATCAATTTGGCCTCTGGAAAAGCTGAGCTCGCTTCGACTATGGGTAAAAGAGGAGAGAAGAACCCTAACGGAACTGATAAGCTCAGGTTTATAAAAGTTGGGTTTATGGCAGGCAAAAATACACCTTACTTTACAGACGAGGACAAGCTTAGCAAATTCGAGGCTGGCAAAGTTAGCTTAGTTTACCAGGCCGACAAGAATATATTTGACGTGCATTATGTGGGCGACAAAACTGCCATAGTAAGTACCAAGGCTTCTCCAGAAACAAGCGACGAAGACTTAGTTAGTTACGACCGAATCGCAAACAAGACTACAAACATTCTTATTGCCGATGCCAACACTTCGATATTTGGTGTAACTACCAAGTAGCAAGGCTAGCAGAATAGATTGGATTCTGGTATAATCCAATCTGTTAAGCGGGTGTCGTACAACGGCTAGTATATGAGTTTTCCAAACTCAGGACGAGGGTTCGATTCCCTCCACCCGCACCAAATTTAGGACCCGACCCAGTGTCGGGTTTTGAATTTTACTATATTTTTACAAGCAATTTTTTGTCCGTCAAAGTCGTGATAGACTTTGAATATGAACGATGAGATTATCACTGACCTAAAGCAATTCATCACTGTTGTTATATCACAGCAGACTTATGATTTGTCAAAGCGAATTGATGGACTAGACTCTAAATTTGAAAGCCTTGACTCGAAGGTAGATAAGCTTGCTAAACGAGTAGATGGAATAGATGTCAAAATAGACGACTTATCTGATTCTGTAGCAGAAGCCATTGATTCCTCCAACAAGGTTTACGAGGAATGGCTAAAAGATCACGAAGCTAGAATCACCAAACTAGAAACAAAACCTGCTTAGTATTTATTTGTCGTTGGCAAAGCTGAATCGGCCAACTCGTCGCCTGGTCATTAGCGGAGATTGGGCGTAGGGATTGATGGCATGACGCCGGTTAGTGGTTATCTTCTGCCAAGACTCGGGAGTTAGCGGCAGTAATCCATTGGCTTGCTGATCTGTTAGCTCGTTACCGCTTTCGAATACTTGCATTGGAATGGCTTGTCTTTGAGCGTGGGTTGATACTGCAGATCTATCAGTGGTGTGGCCCCTTTGTTCCATCACTTTTCTTTGGATAAAGTGCGTTATGTCACGCAGGTCTGGTTTGCTTAGGCTTTGGAACTTGAAGTCTTTACTGAAGCTTCGGACGTGGATGGTGGCACCCAGGATCTGGTGTCCATAATCTACCTCGGCAATCATATCGTAGCGGATATCCTCGACATTTAGGAAGAAGGGCTTCTTATCGACAAGTAGTAGGCGGTGGTTGGTGGCTACCAGGGTGGCGAATCCGCCGGCGTAGTGTCCATGGCGGACATGTTCGATGACTTCGCCTTGGATCATGATCTTGGGGAGCTCGGCTAATTCTGGCTTACCCCAGAAATTTTGATCGGCACCGACTCTTCGCAGTTGTCCTTGGACTACTCTTGGGTCTACCATTGCTGTCTCCTCCGTTTAACTATCTTAATAATAGTCTTCTATTGATTACCCTACAGCTAACAAGATCACTTTGAGTTTGTGACATTCCTCACAATCATTATGTACTTGCTTATAATCAATTAATATGTTACAATAGTATCAATTCAAGGAGTTATTATGGCCAAATTATTTAAGAGCAAGAGGCCCGACAGGTGTCATCTAAAAAAAGCAGAAATTACAAATGAAACTTATCCATTTAGCGGGACACGTACTGTTCCGGATAGGTCATCTACTGCATATATCCAGACCTTAGCAGATAGGAGAGGCACTTTTGACAAGTACGAATATCAGTATCAAGGTGGTTTATACATAGAAGAACAATTCGTTGAGGAAAGAACTCGGAGAGTAGCAACATTTACATGCATGAGAACCGCTCAACTTGGTATGGAGCCAATCACTTCTGTTACCGAATCACAAGTAGTAACCGACTCTGAACTTACGCGGTCTTTGTTTAATAAAGTAGGAGGCATGGGATTGTGTGAGGCATGTCCTTTTAATGGTATGAACGAACTAAAGGCAAATACCTTACGTGCACAGATGGACCAAGCTGCAGCCGAGCAAATGACTGCCGAACTTGCTAGGCGCCAAGCTCATGCCGAACTCGAAGAATTCCTTCGCGGTAACCAAGACCAATAAGATTCTCATAATTAGACAACTTTGTACTTTGTTGACATAATAAAGTTATGTTGGCGTCACCGGAGCAAACCCAGTCTCTGATCGATACCTTTAAGAAAGGGTCCCGTCTCACCTATAAGAAAGGTGAATATATAATCCGCCCGGGCGAACAGCTCGCGGCGGTTTTTTATATAGAGGAGGGGTTGGTTAAGGCTTACGACATAACTAAATATGGCGAAGAGAACTTACTGATTATCCGAAAGAACCACGAAGTGTTCCCGCTTATTTGGGCGGTGACCGGGCAGGAGCGAAGCGTTATATACCAAGTACTTGCACCTACCGTTGTGTGGCGTATAACCCGTGAAGCTTACCTTGAGTACCTTCATGGCCATCCTGATGCCCTGGCTCCAATCTTAGATATGACTATAGAAATGTATAGGATCCACAGCGAAAGAATTATGAGCCTAGAGTACCGCACAGTCCGGGAAAGGTTGATCTCTTTCTTACTTGGCAGTGCCACCAGATTTGGTAAACATGTTAAGGATGGAACGATGCTGGATGTGCCCCTAAGGCAACAGGACATCGCTAGTTCAATCAATGCATCGCGCGAAACAACCGGGCGGGAGATGTCGGTATTGGAACGCCAAGGCTTGGTGCGTGTCGAAAAGTCGCTAATAATACTGTTGGACGAAAAGAAGCTTAAGTCCTTCCTCTGATATACTAGTCAGATGAAGAGTTTAAGCGGCAAAGATTTAGCCGAATATATCAAAGAGCGTCAAGGTCACCAAGCCCGCAGTCTAAGGCAGGGCAAAGACATCGTTCCCAAGCTGGCAATTATCCGTACCAATCCTGACCCGGTAGTTGACCGTTATATGGAGCTCAAGCAAAACTATGGCAATGACATTGGTGTCGATGTTGACGTCCATACTATTAAACAAGACGAAGCCATAGAGACCATAAAGAAGTTAAACAAAGACGATTCTGTACATGGAATAATCGTCCAGATTCCGCTGCCCGATCCAACTCAGACAGACGAAATTCTTAATGCTGTTGCATCAAACAAGGACGTAGATGGACTAGCTAGCAAAACTAATTTTGATCCGGCTACACCAGTAGCTATTAGTTGGCTACTTGCCGGCTACAATGTGCAGCTTAAAGATAAGAATATTGTTATTGTTGGCAACGGTCGACTTGTCGGTAAGCCGCTTGCCAAACTCTGGGAACAGTCTGGCCTAGAAGTAACCGTCGCAGATAAAAACACCAAAGATTTAAGCTCAATCACAAAGCAAGCCGACATCTTGGTTAGTGCTACGGGCTCACCCGGACTTATTAAACCCGACATGGTTAAGTCGGATGCAGTGATCATTGACGCAGGTGTTGCGACTGACAGCAATGGATTGGTTGGAGATGTAACGCCCGAAGTTCGTGACATGTCAGACATCACCATTTCTGCCAAGTTGGGTGGTGTGGGTCCTCTAACGGTATGTGCTTTGTTCGAGAATGTTATTCGATCTGCCGAAAGAGCTTAGCTACCGATAATTTTTTTGTGATTGCTAACGACTTCGTCGATTACAAGTCTAAGATACTTGGCTGCAAATTCAGGGTTAAGACCATGCTCTTTAGCTAGTTTCTGGATTCTCTCAAACTGCAGTGCTTCTCTGGCTAAATCTATGGCGGGCAGATTATTGTCTCTTTTATGTTCACCAACTTTTTGGGTAACTTCAAATCTCTTGGAGAGTAGTTCGACAATCTGGTTGTCTATGGAATCTAACTGGTTTCGTAAATCATTTAAATCATGCATTATCTCACTTTATCATAATCATGGCATCTATAGTTGTGATATTTTATTGGTATAAGTTAATAACAACAACGATTCAACTCTTTAAAAAGTAGTATTACTAACTCTTATGTTTTTCTTTAAGCATTGTTACCAATTGACCTCAAAATTTCATAAAGCTACAAATAGTTTGTAGATCTACAACAAACTAACGAGGGGAGAGGGTTATGGATAGTTCGTTGATTGTTCCCGATAGGGAGGCGCTGTATCAGCCCAAAGAAGCAGCAGTTTTAATTGTCGGTGCTGCTTGGGTATTAATGATCGGCTCATCAACTCTGGCGGCAATTATTCTTTGTGGCTGGCGTGGTGCCAAAAGTATCGCCATGGACTGGATCAGAATGAGGGCGACATTTACTTGTAGGTAGTATGAGGGATGTTAGCTTCTCGGTTATAGCCGGTGATAACGACATAGTATCGCTTAGTCACGGGCTAGAGCTAAAGAACGGGTACCTGGTAGATGGTGCGAATGGGGCAAGACATTTTGTTAAGCCTATTGCCCGACCAGCACTTTGCTTGCTTAGAAATCCCAGTAAGTTCATGTATTGGTTGCAACGTACGGATTGGCTTACCATTAACCAGCAGTACGAACTAGTAAAATTTATGGATGATATCGGTTGCTTGCGTGTTAAGCGAAGTTTGATTGGTAGGCTTATGATTTGGGCGAGGCGATTGATCTACCGGCTATACGGCATGGAGGCTAGGCCAAATGCCAGAAGGTTTAAAACTGGTTTTGTGGGTATCTGTAAGGCGGTTGGCAATGGAGTTATGCCTTTGTTGGTCCTATTAGCAGTGGCTATGTTTGGGGCCTATGGTGCAAACTTTCCAGTGGCTAAGCTCATTTTGGTACATGCCTTTATGCTTGTTACGGTTTACGTGTCCACGGTCGTCCACGAGTCAGTGCATTGGATACTGGCATCTCCGTATAGTAATGCCAGCCAGATGTTAGTTCGTGGGCTAAGAATTGGGCTGCTCCATAAGCCACTTCCCAAAAGTATAGAGCTTAAGTCGGCAATCTACGGGCCGCTAAGCGGATTATTGGCAGCGGTGTTGATGGCGTTATTGGTCAATGTATCTTTTGACTCTGCAGTGTACAGTGCCCCGGCAGCTGCCGTAGGAATAGTTCACTTAATGAGTTGGTTGCCTAGTTACGGAGATGGACAGACGCTTAGGAGGATCGGTAAACAGAATGCGTAGGAGGCATAGAATAATCCTGACAGTTAATGAGTTAAGGGTTAGACGCAGTAGTAACTTTATATTGTCGGTCCCTTTTCTTAACTTTTTGCCGGGTACAATAACCTGTCTTGTTGGAGCGAACGGGAGCGGCAAGACCACCTTGGTGGAGGCAGTAGTCGGACTTATTCGGCCTACGCAGGGCGCGGTCAAAGTTAGTGGCCAAGAGGCGCATCTTGAGATAGCAGAGGTTAAGCGGGCGATCGGTTATATCCCAGACGATGATAGCTGGATTATACCGGAGCTGTCGGCGGCAGAATACTTCGAACTTCTTGCTAGCAGCCAGTCGGCGCGTTATAGCAAGATAATGCGTGCCGTAAAGGAGCTTGCCGATGAGTTAATGTTTGACAATTTCAACTCTCAATTAGGTAGCCTCAGCCATGGTAATAAAAAGAAAGTCCAGATTATTGCCGGCCTAATGCACGATCCGCACTTTATAGTTGTTGACGAAATGCGCAACGGTTTGGATCCAATAGCAATAGTTCGCGCCGAGAAGATCCTTAAGCGCCGACAGATAAGTGGCTCGGCAATAATTGCAGCTACTCATGATCTTTGGTGGGCTGAACGGTTTGCTGACGAGATTGTTATGATCCGCCGGGGACACATAGTTGTTAACGATTACACCAGAAATATAGTGCAAAAATACGGTAGTTTAGAATCAAGATTTATGGAGCTATACGGTCATGTTGTCCAAGAGACTCATTAGCGCGTTACTAGTTGTTAACTTTTCCGGTGGTTCCAGGCGACCATTTAGGAGTGCTGTATATAGGATTGGTTTATGCTACCTGATTGCTATTATTGTCGGCAAGAGTTTGGCCCGGGCAGTCAGTCGGGCCGATTTACCACTCGGCATACCGACTGGCTATGCACTGGCGATAGTGACTATTTGCGGATATTTATTGTCTGGTCTGATTGCGTTAAGTATTGGTGCGACTAAACTGAGCCAAAATAGCTCGTTCGAAAAAATTGTTCGTCTAATGCCTATAACCCAAACGTCAAGATGGTTGGCGGGCATCGCTCCAGTTGGTGTTGTTCTTGGTGCGGTCGCCGCACTGCTTGTTCAGGTTGCTGTTGCTCTAAGTGCGGGTATGGACCAGCCTACCAACACTATCTGTATATTTCTTTTTCTTGGCATACTGTCGGGCCTAGGGCTTACACAGCTAACAAGTCCTAGAAGCTTAACAAGTAAAGGAATTGTATTTGTTGCCACATTAATTCTGTCGATCTGGATCGTTGACCATAGTCTTGGTGCAACGACGTCAATAATTAGGGAGTGGGGAACAAGTTTGGCACTAGGACTAGTGCTCTTACCATTACTTGGTTTTGCCCAAAGCTATATAAACGGATATGATCTACCTCCAAATATTAACCGTGTAGAGTTAACCAAGCTTCTACCTACAATTATTCCGGTTCAGCTTTGGCTGTTTGTTAAACTTTTTAGGAATAAAAGAGTTCGGGGCTCGTTTATCCTGGCGTTGGTAATGAATACCGTTATAGCAACGGTAATTGTCTTGAAGGGTCAGGTATTTAGTGAACCCCGGAGTATTCTGTTGTTCGGAGCGATCCTTGCAGCAACTTTTTGTACCGAACTCAGGGGCATCTTAAGAAGATATAATCCTCCCGAAATGGTTTTGGTGAGGGGCTTAAATAACCTAAACATTCTACATTTAACTGCCTCTTTAGTACTAGGCCTGGTCATTGGTTTGCCCGTCTTCTTTGCATTGAATAGTCAATCCAATAATTCCATATCGTTCTTGGCGTGGTTTCTGACTTTACAGACATTCTGTTCGTTTGCTGGCCTGATGTCCGGGGTATTATTTGTCCCGTCAAATGGTGAGGTAGGTCAACAGTTCTTCGCTTCAATTTTGTCCACCAGTATATTGGCTCTATTTTTGAAGCTAAATGACCTTTCGGATCTAAGTAGTTTGCAGCAAAACATAAGATTGGTTATAGGTTCCATAGTGTTAGTGGGGTTTGTTTTTGTAATCGAAAGAATAAGGAGTTCAAGTTATGGGAGTGCTTAAAAACAGTGATAATACTTTGGTTAAATACGCTTTTGGGTTTATGTTTGCAGGAGTGTTGTTGGTATTGGCGATGCTGATTGCTTCAGCATCTAGTCTTGCGAACACAAGCGGCATACGTTCTGTAAGTATTGGTCCACTAGACTTGATTAGTTTGTCGAAGCTTCCCGCTGAGGGCGGAGGTAGCCGGGCAAGCATGCAACTTTCTATGTCCGGAATGGCCACCTTTCTATTTGGGTTAGCAATATTTGGAGTTTGTTTTGGGATGATTCAGAAGCGTACTAGCCGGCCGAGCTATAGATAATCTCTGCTAGATCTTCTGGCATATCGTGTTTTGCCATTTCTTTGTAGTCATAGTCTTTTGGAATATCGAATTGGTAATTTAGTCCGGGGTAGTTTTGTTTGGCTAGTTGCATGGCGGCCCGTGATTCTTTGACTTCGCCCACACAATCCAGAGGTTTATCGCCGCTTAATCCAATAAGATTTTCGTAGGTAATAATTAGTGTTGGATCGAGTAGTAAGTTCTTGTGCCAAATCTTTTCGAGTTCCTGGCGTTCAATAAAAGGAGTAAGTGCCAAAAAGGTAAAGGCACACTTTGGGCATTGGCCGCACCAACTCATGCTTTTGCTACCTTGCACGAATGCTCGGTTGCAAGAACTGAATAATGATTTGTATTTGTCAAAGGCATACTTGGCAAAAAGCTCTGCGATCCGAACTTCGCTTAGTGGGCGTAGGAACGAGTAGTATCTAAGGCTATCTCCAAAATTATCTGCTAGTAGTTTTTGGTAAAGTGTTTCGTAGGCAGAGGACTTTGAATACTGGTGGTTAATCTCTACACCGGAGTATTCCAGAGTTGCTTCGTTAGAAGAATTCTCGTTCGATACAACACTGTCGCGGTGACCGCTTAAGATAGCCACGATTGTTCCGACACAACTAAATATGGCCGAGATCGGGATGTGTCCATTCAGCGCGCCGTGGTTGGCGAGCTCCATAATTAACGGGTCAATTTTTCGCTCCACCCAATAGTGGGGAAGTCCAATCTCTTTTACGAGTGGGCTTAGTTGGTCACGGTGTCCGAGTGCCCAGGTTGCAACGTTGGGCCTGCTGCGCAGCAGTTCAACAGTTAACAAAGAGTCTTTGCCACCACCAATGCCAATCACCAATCCACCATTGGATTTGTGGGTAAGAGGCTTTTGTTCTGGGGCATTAGATACAAATGGAATTTCGGTTTTGGGGTCCAGTTTGTTGACGTAAAAATATTCACCGAGTCCTTTTTGGTAAACTTCCGACATGTAGGCAGCGGTCTTTTTGTCGAGCTTGCCGTGGTCTATCCGGATATTCTCGGTTCGGTAGGCTTTGTAATAAGAGACTCCGGCCAAAAAGAATAAGTGACTAAAGGCTCGGTCTAGGACTTCTGGGTCGTGGTGGCTAGGGGCAAAGTCAAAGATAAATTGTTCTTCGAAGCTCAGTTTGTCGTCAAAACCGTATCGAAGTTTTAAGGTCCGAGAAGCTTTATCGTAGGCATAGCCTTGAAATACAAATGTTTGATAACTCGGCTTGCTCATAGATCATTTACGGCAGCCTTAAACTGAAGCCCACGATCTTCGAAATCTTTAAACATATCAAAGCTAGCAAAGCCTGGCGAGAATAAAACAGCATCTCCGGGTTGGGCGGCATTACGGGCGGTCATAACAATGTTAATCATTTCTTTAGCTGGCTGTAGCAGATAGTTATTGAACCCTAGCTTATCTAACTCGGCCTGGATTTTAGGACCGGTCTGCCCAATCAAGATTACTTTTCTGAATTCATTTGCATGTTCAACTATTAGCTCTGCAAACTGTTCGATGCTATAGCCTCTAAAATATCCACCAACAATTAAAACTTTAGGGGAATTTATTGCCTTAACGGCTGCGGTGGTAGCACCGATTGCAGTAGCGAATGAATCGTTATAGTAGTTAACGCCATTGAATTGCCTGACTAGCTCAATGCGGTGCGGCAGACCCTTGAATTCGTTTACGGCTTTAGTGATTATGCCCGGATCTTGTCCAATTAGGTCCCAGGTTGCTGTAATAGCGGCGCAAGTATTTTGAAGGTTGTGACGACCTAGTAGTGCTACGTCATTTGTCTTGCAGACCAACTGGTCGTCCATATAGATACTATCGCCTAAGACATAGGCACCCTCTTTTTGTGAGGGCTGTTGGTTGGGTTCTGGAACCTCGTAAGATAATTTAAAGGCTGGCGAAACACTTGCCACGCGCTCCGATAGATCGCTTAGACGGTTATAAACTGCAAAGTCTTCTTCTGTCTGGTGTCGGAACATATTTTGCTTGGCTAAAACATATTCTTCGACTCCGCCGTGCCAGTCTAGGTGTTCGGGGACTACCATCAGGCAAACGGCAACTTTTGGCGAAACCTTTAGATCGATTAGTTGGAAGTTGGCTAGCTCTAGCACAACCCAGTCACTGGGCTGGATGTTCCAACTTAGCATTTCCAGAGGGGCGATACCGATATTGCCACCCAGGTGTACCTTGTGGCCAGCGGTTTCGATAATCTTAGCGATAAGGCTGGACGTTGTGCCTTTTCCCTTAGTACCGGTTACTCCAATTATTGGGGCGGGGCATTGACGGATGAATTCTTCGGTAACAGTTGTTACTTTGGCTAAGATATCATTACTGTTAGCGGCGGCGATGTCACGCGGGTGAAGTCCGGGCGTGCGAATCAACAAATCAAACAGATCTAAGTTCTTTAGGTAATCATCCCCAAGCTGACTTTGGACATCATTAGGTAGGTCGATGTCAGTCTTTTTATCACAAATTGTGATTTGGTTGCTACCTCTCCAATATTGGTAAGCTGCGCGGCCTTGTCTGTCGTAGCCTAGGATTGCAATTCTCATCCCTCTATCATACACGATCTAGGGGTTAAGCTTTATTGATTGTCGATTGTTTTTTGACGAGTTCGGCGACTTGACGAGGGGTCATATCTGCCTTAAGGACCACAGCGCTAACACCAAGCTTGTTAACCGAGTCAGGAATTTCTTGCTCGCCCATGTTAGTTAAAATAATCACCTGAGTTTTTGCTCCCCAGGTGGTTTTACGCATTTCGGCCAACATTTGGTCGCCAGTCATCTCTGGCATCATTAGATCTAAGAGGATAATATCTGGGTTCATCTGCTCGCACAGCTGAAGCCCTAACTTACCGTTTTCTGCAGTTTCAACGTCGAATCCTTCGGACTGGAATTTGATCCGATACATTTGGCTGATTGCCTGGTCATCTTCGATGATCGCCACTTTGACTGCTGCCATATAGCAATAGTAGTTTAAGTTACGCTTAAAAACAACTAAAACACATTATAGTTAGTTATCTATCCATTTTCTGCATCTGTTTGTTCCTTTCTTTTTACTCAGGCTTACTTTATGATTTTAGAATGTCAAAGAGTATAACAGTCGGCTATCTTGGAGTCCCTGGGTCATATAGTCATACCGCCGCCAGTCAGCAATATCCCGAAGCCGATTTAATGGGGTTCCCGAATTTTAAACAAATATTCCGAGCTGTCCACGATCTGGAAGTAGATTTTGGAGTTGTACCGATAGAAAACTCTCTGGCTGGGCTAATATATGAGAACTACGATAATCTTCAGGAGTTTAAACCCTTTATCGTTGGCGAGCACTACCTAAAAGTAGAGCACAATCTGGTGGCTACTAAAAGCACTTTGCAGGCTTACAAAAAAGACCCGAACTGTCTTGAAACCATTTATTCGCACACCAAGGCTATAGAGCAGTGTGATGCTTTCCTGGCGAACTTAAACGGAGTTAAGATACAGGAATATGGCGATACCGGAAGTGCTGCAAAATTTATTGCCGAAAATCCGGAGCAGCTCTTAGCGGCAATAAGTAGCAAGGATGCGTGCCGGGAATACGGCCTAGAGATTCTAGAATCAAATATAGAAAATGACTCCGCCAACTTTACTCGTTTTATTACTATTGCCAATAATTCTGACAGTAAAAAGAACATGACAAATAAATGTACTGTCATGGTAAGACTAAAACATGAAGTTGGATCGTTGTATCGATTCTTGGGATTGTTACAAAAGGACGGATGCAACCTAACAAAGATAGAATCACGCATGGTAGTTGGAAGCCCTTTTGAGTATGTTTTTTATGTAGATTTTCTATACCAAGCCAGTAACTGTGACGTCGATAAAATATTATCTGACATGTCTCAAGAATCAATCAAGATAGATCTTCTGGGACAGTACATCGCTGAGAGTTTTAATAAACAATCTTAGCTAGTTCATCTAAGAGTGTTTGGTTTTGCTGAGGAGTTCCTACAGATATTCTTAGATGCTCAGGCAGTCCATATTCTTGCAATGGCCTTACAATAATCCCGGCTTTGAGTAGTTTATCGGCCACAGCTAAAGGATTGTTGATTCTAATTGTCACAAAGTTACCATGGCTCGGAATCATCTCGAGACCTAGTTCGGCAATTCTGTTACAAAGAGTATTTAGGCCAAGAGTGTTTTGATTTTTACTAAACTTTGCGTGCTTTTGGTCGTCTAGGGCGGCTATAGCCGACATCATACCAACAGAGTTAGCATTAAACGGTTGACGGGCTACATTCAGCTGGCTAATTATTTCTGTACTGGCCATTCCGTAGCCAATACGTAGACCAGCTAAACCGTAGATTTTAGAAAAAGTGCGGACAATAACAAGATTAGGAAATTCTTTGAGCCACAGAGTAGTATCTATAGAATCAGACTCTTCCAGATATTCATAGTAAGCTTCATCTAGTACTACTACGATATCCTTCGGGATAGAACTTATGAAGCTTTTGAGCATAGGGTAATCTATAAATGTGCCGGTTGGATTATTGGGGTTAGCTATCCAGATAACTCCGGTGTTGCTAGTAATGGCTTTTGTAAAACCATCAAGATCATGTCCGTAATCTTTAGCTTCAATTACAATTGGCTTAGCGTGAGCCATTTTGGTTACTAAACCATACACTATAAAGGCGTACTGAGAATATATCGAAGATTTTGAGTCGTCTAAAAATACACGGGCAATCAAATCAAGCACGTCGTTTGAGCCGTTGCCGATTATAATTTGGCTAGAGCTAATTCCGTGGTAACTGGCAAGTTTACTAAGTAACTTGGACTGGTCTGGATAGCGGCCAATTTCTAAACTGTCTAGCGCTTTAAGTATCTTTGGGCTAGGGCCATAAGGATTTTCATTTGATGCTAACTTAATTATCTTGTCTTCATCTAAATTATGAAGTTTGGCTAGTTCCTCAATAGACATACCTGGTTTGTAGGGGTTTAGACCGTCGATGGTTTTACTTGCTTTCATATTGGATTGTCCTTTTTTGATTGATCAATTTCGGCCTGTAGCTCTGTAAATGTGTCTGCCACTTGGTTGGTTATATTGCGTGCGTAAGGGTTGCCATTGATGATGGTCATAAATAAGTCATCAGAATGCTTTTTATCGATATCTATAAGATCTAGAATTTTACTAAAAGAGGGAGTTACAAATGCGTGCTCATCAACATTAAGCATCGACAAGCCCCGGGCTACAAAGAATGTTAAGGCATGGACCTTGGACATGACTTTGTCGTGTTCATCGGCTGTCATGTTTATAACTTCTAAACCTAACTTGTCTTCGAGGAATCCGGTGATGTCAGCAGCTAGTTGGCCTTCAGATTTAGTGACTATAATCTTATTATTTTCTCCGCCTGGGATGTAACTCTGTGGTCCAAACAACGGGTGGCTCAACAGCAAGTTGGGATGGCCAGGAAGATATTCATTTATCAATGATTCCGGTACGACTTTAACGGAGCAGATATCTACTATTAACTGATCTGGCTTTATTACCATTTTTAGTTTGTTAAGTAGTGTTCGGTAGGAGCTAAGTGGAACAGCCAAAACTAACACATCACATTCGGCAACTTCTTGGAATGTATTGGACTTTGGATCGAGTGGGTCATACGCCAAATAGGTAAGTGACTCTGGTAAATTGTCTATTACGAACTTCCCAAAGCTACCTAAACCGTAAACACCAACCTTCAAATCTTTATTACTCATAAATATCAGTTTAGTTTACATGCCATTGTTTGTAAAAATTCTGTATCTGTTTTCTGACTGTTTTTAGGATATGATGCGATATACTGGAGCTACATACAAATTAGGAGATAAAATGAGCAACAATCAAAAAATTGAACCACCAAGGTTTAACGGGACTGATGCACAAAGGGATTCATTGATAAATGAATTGACCACTCGTGCTGTTGCTCAAATTTATCCATCTACCGACGCCTTAAATAAAGAGCTAAAAAGTGGTCGACGATTAACTATTTATTTTGGCGTCGACCCCACAGGTGAAGACCTGCATGTTGGCCATGAAAGCCAAATACTAAAACTGTCTATTTTGCATCGGTTGGGCCACCGCGTAATCTTGATGGTTGGTGATTTTACGGCAATGATCGGAGACCCAACCGACAAGAGCGCTCAAAGAGTAATTCTAACAAGAGAACAGGTTCTAAAAAACGCCGAGGGCTACAAACAACAAGCTGGTAAAATTCTTGACTTCGAAGATTCAGAAAACCCTGTCGAATTCCGCTACAACAGCGAGTGGCTAAGCAAGATGGACTTTGGTGACGTGCTAGAGCTAGCTAGTGAATTCACAGTCCAGCAAATGCTCGAACGCGACATGTTCGACAAGCGTATTAAGGCCGGTAAACCAGTAAGTATGGTGGAATTCTTGTACCCGTTAATGCAGGGCTACGACAGCGTGGCGCTGGACGTAGATGTAGAGGTTGGTGGATCGGACCAGATATTTAATATGCTAGCCGGGACAACGCTCATCAAACGTCACAAGGGCAAACAGAAATTTGTCATAGCTGGTCAGTTACTAGTTGATCCATCCGGCAAAAAGATTGGTAAAACAGAAGGCAACATGATCACCCTCAACGACACTCCACTGGATATGTTTCACAAGATCATGATGTGGGGCGATGCTATTACTCCTCATGCTCTAGAGCTTTGTTCTAAGCTGTCTATGGATGAAGTCCAGGATGTCGCTAGTAAAATTGAATCCGGTGAGCTTAGCGGCCTAGACGGAAAGATGTTCCTGGCCCGAACTATCGTTACCGATTTGCATGGCGAAGAGGCAGCTAAAAAGGCAGAGGCAGAATACGGTTCGCTAACAGGTGCCGACCAAGAGATAGATGTTAATTCTCTTCAGGTAGCTAACGTCACTCCAGACGACAGCTTGATCGAAATACTAGTTAGTTCCGAGTTGGCACCATCTAATTCCCAGGCCCGACGTCTAATAGAAGGCAATGCCGTGCGTATTAACGGTCAAACAGTGGGCGAAGACTGGCACTTTGCTGATGCCGCAGAACCGGTTGTTCTGCAGGTTGGTAAGAAGAAGATCGAAAACCACCGTCTACTAAAACTCAAAGGCTAGTTAACGGCGTCAAACTCGAAAGTGCTATTACTCGAACGATCGGTCTGTGAGTTTTCATCACAGAGAATATCTTCGATGATCTCATGGATCTCGCTGGGTGTATGGTGAGCCTTAACTAAGTATTTATCGAAATCAAATAGGTGCAAGCGCCACGGAGCAAAGGCGCGGTTAATGTTGGCAGCAATTACTACCTTCATGTCTTTGCCCCAATCGTTGCTTCTGATCTCTTCCAGTATCTCATCGCCGTTCATGTGTGGCAGTCGTAGGTCCAGCAAAACTAGGTCCGGCTTTTTTTCTTTCAGCAGCTTTAATCCGGTTGGCCCAGTATGTGCAACATCAACGTCAAAGCCCTCGTTTTGGAGCTTAAACTTGTACATCCGAGCAATGGATTTATCATCTTCAATTATGGTTATCTTTTTACGCACGAAATTACAGTCTACGTAAATTCAGCAAACAATTCAACACCTAAATGAAGACAAATTTACACTACGCTAAACCTGGTGTCAGACGTTTAATTTCTTTCGTATTGCATCGGTAAATGCCTTTTCTTCGGACTCGCTCATTAGCTTTATATCAAGTTTAGACGCAAGCTCCTCAAGCTTAATGGTGCCTTGGTTGTGTCGCTTTCCGATTCAACATCCATATCTAGTTCAATATGAAACCCCCAGTTTTGACTCCATTTAAGAGCAACTTCTACACCGTCTATTTTATAGTCATGACGTTTTTGTATAGTTTTGACTTGTTTGAAGTTAGTCTGCAAACGATCCAATAATTGCTTTGCTTGCTCAGCGTCATTAATAGAAAAGGGAAGTTCAATTTCTTCACGGGCCGAGGCTCCATTAAAGCCACCGGACTTCCAGGCTATCTTGGCGTCGCCCTTACTTGTTCGTATCTGCAACTTTAATTGGTAGTCATCGTGGATATAAAAAACCGACACGGTATTATTTTCGCCAAGGTCCTCGGCGCCTATGTCTGACAGCACTTTCTTAACTCTATTGAGTTCGTCCTCTATAACAATTGATTTCTTTTCGACTTCTATAGACATAGAATAATATTAACAGGCTATTTTAATATTTCGTTAATTATCTCTAGCACCTGCGCCGGGGTGTGGTGAGCTTTAACTATGTAGCGGTCGACATTGAGTAGTCCAAGGCTCCTTGGAGCTTCGTCGCGGCTGATGTTGGTAAGCACTATGACT
The DNA here is from genome assembly GCA_052034955.1 of Candidatus Saccharimonadota bacterium. Taxonomy (GTDB): domain Bacteria; phylum Patescibacteriota; class Saccharimonadia; order Saccharimonadales; family AWTP1-31; genus CAZIBG01. Next base: position 113,384 of record JBPOHZ010000003.1, read on the forward strand.
CTAATGTTGGCGCCCCAATCGGTTTGGCGGAGCTTCTCTAGCATTTCATCACCGGTCATAATCGGCATTCTAAGGTCTAGCAAGATCAGATCAGGTTTTGCATACTCGATAACCTGAAGGCCTTGAACCCCATCATGGGCCAGGCTAATCTTGAAGCCAGCAGACTCAAGCTTGAGCTTGTACATCCGGGCTATTGGAAGGTCGTCTTCGACAACAACTATTCTATTTTTTGGCATTGCTGACATATTGTCCTATATCTAACTGGTTAATCAAATAGGGAGGCAATACGCTTGATGCCCAAACTATGTCTTTAGACAGATATTTCAAATTATTCTTGAAGTTTTGGTCGTAGTTATTGGACGCCCGGGTGGCAGAAAAATCTTTCGAATCCGAGGCGTACAAAAATCCGAATATGCTAAATTGGTAGGTCGGAATCGAAGCGATATGTATGTTCACGTTAGAAAATATATTCTTGAGGCGCCCTGCAATTATGGCTGCTTCCTCGGGTTGGAACATTAACGAACCACAGTGGGTGGCAACCACACCATTGTCTGTTAATAGGGCCTTCACGTCTTTGTAAAACTCTTCACCAAACAAAGCTTCGGCCGGACTGTCCGGGATTGGATCGGTTAGATCTAGAGAGATAACGTCAAATTTCTGACCACAGTTCTTTACATATTCCAGGCCATCGGCAATAACTACCTCTACTCGTGGGTCATCAAGACTACCATCGGAAACCTTGGGTAGGTATTTAAGACAAACGTCCATGACGCTACGGTCTATCTCTACAAGCGTTACCTTTTTAACCGAAGGAATTTGCAGGGCCATCTTTACGGCGCCCCCATCTCCTCCTCCGATTATTAGGATGTTCTCGGGATTGCCATGATATAAACCGGGAAGTCCTACCATCATTTCGTGGTAAATAAACTCATCGCTTTCCGAAACCTGAACAATGCCGTCGATCGTTAGTAGTCTTCCAAAATAAAGAGTGTCAAAGACTTCGATATGTCCAAACTCATTCTTTTCATCATAAATTTTCTTGGTGTAGGCGATTGATATTTTTACTTCCGAAGATGAGTGGGGAAGTATGGCTTCGGTAAACCATTGTACAGTTGGGGTGTTATTTGACATTTATGTCTCCTCTTTCGATTTGGCGAACTTTTGCTTTAGTGGGCTTTAGAACTTCTACAATATGATCAATGGCAGCCTCCGGGGAAACTGTTTGGCCACAGGTAAATACATCTATGGCAACATAGCCATGTTCTGGCCATGAATGGATAGATATGTGTGATTCAGAGAGTAGCAATACTGCTGTGATGCCAGCCGGCTGAAACTCATGATAAGTGCTTTCTAGGCTGGTAGCGCCGGCGATGTCGGCAGCTTTCTTTAGCAATGCAACGATAGTTTTGCCGTCATTAGGGATGTCTTTTACTCCCCACATATCACAAACCAGGTGCCTGCCAAGGTTTACGTTCTTTGTTGCTCTAATATTCATTTTTGTCCTTATATAAAAAATACGCACGAAAATCATTGTGATCCCGTGCGCTCTGTAAATCTAAAAAAGTACCTAAGGCCAATACTATTACTTATTAGCTTTCTCGTCAATTGCGTCGGTTTTGGTTCTGCGTCCAGTTAATTTATTCTTTAGTGCTTTGTAGCCATTTAGGATGCCGTATATTCCAACCGAAAAGCCGGCACCTGCGGATGTAGACTGAATTGGGTTATCGAGTATGTAGTCGAAAGCCTCTCGAGCAACACCGTTAAGTTGCTTGAATGGAGGAATGGGTGTCAGCCACATACCTACGGCTGCCCCAAAGGTCAAGCTTTGTGCCTTTATACGCGCTGGGGTGGATTCTAGACCATGGGTATGGTTCACCTCTACCGTAGCTGCGGCACCTTGCCAAGAAGCAGACGCCAGAACAGAGATTTCTTTGTATACCGCGTTCATTAGCCGAGCGGTAGCCTTAATGACTTGCTTAGCCTTGGAGGACTTAGCGTCTTCTGCAGCTTCTGACTTGCCACTTACGGCCTCAATTACCTCACCAAAAGATGTCCGTATGTTTTTGCCGGCAACCAGTTCCTCGCCTGACTTCTTGATCCTGTTTGCTGCCCACTTGCTCTGTTTGTTTTCTAGTAGGGCAACACTTCCGGCAACGGCTGCAGCTGTAGCCCATCTATTTGTGCCAAATGTTTGGATTGCTGCTTCGCCCCCTGTTATTCCTGCTGCCCATTCTAGGTTTGCAGACTGTCGGACAATAGTGAAGCCGACAAATCGCCTTAGCGCGTTAACTCGGTCTTGTCTTTTTGTGTCGTCGTTGTCGGGTGATATTTCGGATGTGCCTTTTTGTGGCGTAGCAACGGCATCAAAAGTAGGGGATGGAATCTCTTCCAGTTCGGCCTCCTCGGATATCGGATCGAGGCTTGCAAGTGCAACAGCAAGAATGTCTAGCATAAACGTCTCTTCCTGTTCGGCTACTGGCTCTTCGCTAGCAAGTGCACCGGCGAGAGTATCAGGAATAAACGTCTCTTCAACGTTGCTCTTGGGCTCTGAAAACTCAGCACCAGGGTTAATCATCATACTATAATACACTAAAATCATGTAAAAGTCAATATTCGCACATGCATGGTTGCGTTTGAAGAAAAGTTGTGTATATTACTTAATATGTTACTTATAGAAACATTCCTAGCCGAAAGCCCGATTGCCGGCATAGGGCTTTTTGCAGGCCAGAGAGTTGAGAAAGGTCAAGTTCTATGGCGTTTCGTGCCTGGCTTTGACAATCTTATGACTGTTGAGTTCGTTAAGGGTCTACCAGATATGAACCAGGAATTTATAAGGGATAATGCTTCATTAATACCTCAAATGGGCGCATACCTAATGTGCGGCGATAACGACCGTTTTACAAATCATAGCAATGATCCCAACAGACAGTTTGTCTACGAAAGCCCCACTGATATTTACGAAGTAGCCACCAGAGAAATAAATCCTGGGGACGAACTCACTAACGATTACAGTGAATTTGATGACAACTTTGCGGATTACGCAGCAGATTTCCGCTAGAATTCGTTGACATATTGACGAATATGTAGTAGTATTGCATTAGATCAATTTGATCTCGCACACTTTTAGATTAATCTAGGACACCGAAAAGCATCTATGCCTCTCGGTGTCCTTTTTTATATATAAGGAATAACGCAATGGCATTAATCGAGAGACTTGGAGAATACCTACCACCCGTCCACCAAGACGACAGGTTGAACCCTTACGCCCTAGAACTTGATTCCCCGGAAGTCTTAGGTGCTACGATGCATTTAGTTACTACCGAAAAACCCTTTATAGATCAGACAACAAATCCTGATATTGCGGCGGAAGGAAGAGTTTTCTCGGTTTACTTTATTGGATCGGACCATACAGATTCAATAATTTCTAAATCGCTTGAAGGGGCAATCTATAGAAAGTGGGAGTATAGTGCTGAGCAGACTAGAGATGACACCTTACAATATGAAGGTAACTCTTCATTCTTTGTAGTAGTTGATATGACAGATCCATACGTTCCTAAGCCTGCAGCTTCGCTCAGAATAGCGGACTGTCTCAAAGGAAGTTCTGCAACGATAGAATATTTTAACGAGAAAAACAACGATGGATACAGTCTACCATCAGAACTAATGGTATCTGAGAAGGACCTAAAGGATCAATTATGGGATATCGTTGGTGTTATGGCGGCGCCAGAATACAGAGATGGAACAGTCTCAGTTTGGGCTTATCACGCTTTGTATAAGAAGAGCCTTGAGCTTGGTGTAGGCAGATGGATATCAAGTATTGTAGATAAAGAGATTGGTAACTTGCACGCACTAGGAATCCCCTTTAGGGAAATAAAGGATGTTCCTAAGGCATTGCTGTACTTAAAGCGAGCCAATGAACAGTTGGCATTTGGATTTTATACTGCAGATGTTTCAGAAATACATGATGAAGTCAGTAATCAAATAAGTGAATTAGAGGCTATTGAAGACGAATCGGGTGGATTTAGAAAAATTGCAAATATTGCAAGATTAGCACTGAATGGTACAACAGCTCAGGTTCCTGCGGTTGTTAATATAGCTTAACTTTTACTAGATCACTGTTATACGTTAGAATTAACGTAAGCATGTCACTTATAGAATTAGCCTCATTGTTTCTTAGCATCTGCATCCTTGTAATAGGAGCATCCGTATACTTAAGAAATAGGAAACAGCTTGTTAATAAAGTGTTTATTTCTTTCGCTTTGATATGTTCATTATGGGGCATATCTTACGCAAATATCGAGCAATTCGACAATCTTGGAGTAGTAAGATTCATAAACTCTTTCACGTTCGCAATAAGCGTAATACTCGTTTATACTGCCACGTTCTTCACTTATGTTTTTCCCGTAAGAAAAAGCTATAGATCATTTTTATTTGCGTTACCACTCCTATTCGTTTCTGTTGTACTTAGCTTCACTACATCGATATCGGGCGAGGTAATAAGATTAGGGGGTGACCCTGTAATGTACCAGTATAGTGCTGGCTCACTATCTATACTCTACATCTTTACAATGCTTTACGCTGTCATCTTAATTGCCAGAAATCTGTTCGTTGGTACACGAGGATATTCGACGCAAGAAAGAGCACAGGCGAAGATAATTGCGACGGGCTTTGTATCTAGTGCGATTATCGGAATATTAATTGCGAATGTTTTACCGAGTCTTATTGGAGTTCAGCAGGTTGATCTGTTCGCTCCTTTCTCGTTGATACTTCTAGTAGGATTTACAGCCTATGCGATAGTCAAGCACAAACTGTTCGATATTCGCCTGATTGTAGCCAGGTCTCTGGGGTACATTCTTACCCTTGGAACACTGGTAGGGGTGTATGTGCTGACAATCTTTGGCCTGTCGAGTACGGTTTTGGGTACCGGCGAGCTAACTGGTGTTCAGCAGGCGCTGTATATTGTTGCTACTTTGATTTTTGGGTTTAGCCTGCAGCCACTCAAGAAGTTCTTTGATAGGCTTACTAACAGATTATTCTACCGCGATGCCTATGATGCGCAGGAGCTGTTAGACAAGCTCAACAAGGTGTTGGTGGGCAATATCGATCTTGATGTGCTGCTCAAGGAGACCGCCGACTTGATTGCAGTTACACTTAAGGCCGAATTCGCGGCATTTATTATCCGTGAAACTCCTGGTACATCCCGCCGGGCTAGTTTTTCTAGGATTGTACAGATTGATACAGATGCGATATTAGGTATTCACAAGAACAAGAATAAGGGCAGAACAGAGCTGATTGTGGCCGACGACATCGATGATGAGCGGGATAAGACCAAGGACTTGCTGACCACAAACAATATATCGATTGCGGCCCGGATGGTGGCAACTGGCGAGACCACCAAAGATCAGGGCTACCTGTTATTGGGAGCCAAACAGAGTGGTAACCCTTATAACAAGCAGGATATACAGGTTTTGGATATTATTGCCAACGAGCTGGTGATTGCCATCCAAAACGCAGTAAGGTTTGAGGAGATCGAGACCTTTAACATCACCTTGCAACAAAAGGTTAACGAAGCTACCAAACAACTTCGGCAAACTAACGATAAGCTAAAGGCTTTGGACGAGACCAAGGACGAGTTTATCAGTATGGCTTCCCATCAGTTGCGTACTCCGTTAACCGCCGTAAAGGGTTATGTGAGCATGGTCGTAGAGGGCGATGCCGGAAAGCTCAATAAGCAGCAAAAAGAGCTGCTCGATCAGGCCTTTGCTAGCTCGCAGCGCATGGTTTACCTGATCGCAGACCTTTTGAACGTCTCTAGGCTTAGAAGTGGCAAGTTTGTGATCGAGAACAAGCCAACTCAGCTTGCAGATGTCGTAGAGTCCGAAATGGAGCAATTAACAGAGGTGGCCAAGAGCAAAGACCAGACATTGACCTACAAGAAACCGGACAATTTCCCGGCCCTGATGATGGACGAAACCAAGATTCGACAGGTTATTATGAACTTTGCCGATAATGCTCTGCACTACACCCAGAATGGCGGTCATATCCAGATAAATCTAGAAGATAAAGGAAGTACCATCGAATATACAGTGGTAGACGATGGCCTGGGCGTTCCAAAAGCCGAGCAGCACCATATGTTTACCAAGTTCTACCGTGCCGGTAATGCCAAAAAGGCTCGACCAGATGGAACCGGGCTTGGACTATTTATGGCCAAGAAGGTTATTGCCGCCCAGGGCGGTGCGATCATCTTTAAGAGCGAAGAGGGCAAAGGTAGTACTTTTGGATTCATCTTCCCTAAAGCCAAAATGCTAGCGCCTAAGCAAAGCACAGCCGTTAAGAAGTAGCTCAAAATATAAGTTTTCTTACAGTGGTTTAATTGCCTCAAAGCTATACTCTACGAAGTTATCCAGCAGTTTGGTGCTCAAGCTTAGTTTACAGGGGATACAAAAAGCTTGTGCTTTGGCCCTGTTTATTATAAAAAGTATTGACATAAACGTACTCTTATGGTAATATGGAGACTATTCACAGAGAGGTGGATGAAAAGAGCAGATAAGCTGCTTATAAATCAATCGTTAAGGAGAAATATATGCCTAGTCCAGAAATGCCACTTACCCCTCCAACAATTCCCGTAGAGCGCGCAATGCCTCCTACTGGAGATGTTGGTTTAGGCGGAACTGAACCCGTAGCAGACCGTGATAGTGATCGTGGCGGTAATCGTCGCGGAAGAAAAATTGTTGCAGCTCTTGCGGTAGGAACTGTTATTGCAGTATCTATTAACTCATGTAGCGGAGACGATGCTCCAAAGAGTGAAAAGGTAAGCGCAAGCGAAGATGCTTCTAAGAAGACTCCTGAGCAAATAGCTGACGACTGTAAAAAGCCTTCTGACACAGATGCCTTCATCTTTAATAAAGAGAATGGTAAGCCAATTGTTGGTTTAGAAAATGGAAAAGAATATTCTCCACTTGGTATCGTTTCAGCAGTTGCTGCAAACATTTGTGACGAAATCGAAGCCACAAAGTATATGTCAGAACTCCACCCTCTAGTTGCCTTTGGCAATTCTGCTGCAAATGTAGACCCAAGCAAGCCTGTATTCGACCAAATCGATGCAGATCCAAAGCTACGTAACGAAGTTACAAAGAATCTTTTGGACTTACTTTCTACAGGTGAGCGAGATACAGTAGTACTTGGCGAACAGCCAGAAGCTGCTGAGCAACTTTTCACTATTCGATTCAATGGCGACACTAATGATACATATGCACAAGCAATATCTGCAGAAGAAGCCAAAGGCCTAGTAGTAGTTGAGTTTACTCAGAACGAAGGTGATGCTGAACTTAACCGTGTTGGTGTATCTAAGTTCTTAGTACTTGGAACTGCTGGAAAAGATGGTCAAGTAGTAGTTAACGAGAACTCAGGTTCTATCGTTACTACTGTTGCTGGACTAGATGGTTGTATCGTACTTCAGCCAACTCCTGCCCAGACAAGTGAAACTACCTTGCCACAAAGCAGTGGTGCTGAACAAGCTGAAAACTCAGGTTCTGATTCTGATGCTGAAGGTACTGAAGGTACCGGCGGTGGAAGCGAAACAGAAGATGGTCAAGATGGTGAATGTTCTGGCGACTGCGATGGCGGCGATGGTGAAGATGGTGGTGATGGATGTGATGGTGGTTGTGATCATGCAACTACAACTGCACCTCCAACAACTAAACCTCCAGTTACTGCACCTCCAACAACTAAACCTCCAGTTACTGCACCTCCAACAACTCAGCCTCCAAAGCCTCCAGTTGATGGCTGTGACCCAGTATTCGAGAAGTGCTAAGTAAAGAAATAATTAAGGATATATAACAATGAATATTTTAAACAAGATTTCCAAGAAATTTAGTTTCGTTGCAATCGCACTATTCGTAGCAACTTTAGTTGCACTAACTGGTAGCGTAAGTGCTCGTACTCAGTACAGCCCAAATGGTAACGGAACATCAGCGACACCAGTTCTAAATGAGTTCTATGATGTACCTAACGGTATTGGCGACGAAGCTGACTTTGTAAAAGTTAAGCCTAAGGCTGCCGATAACGGTGCTTACGTTGATACACTTAATGATGCTTGTAAAGACGGCAGTACATATAATGTACGTACTTACATTCACAATGGTGCAAGCCCTAACTACAACAACGATGGTGCCGGTTCTGCCGTTGCCCACGATGTTACTGTAGCTCTAAAGGCTGAACTAAGTGCTAAGAAAAGCAAATTCAAATTTGAAAGTACAATTGCTGCTAGTAACATGGCTGGCGACACAAACACTGCTTACCTAAACTGTGGTAATAAGACAGTAAAGCTTAGTCTTGTAGCAAGTTCAGTACAGGTATATAGCAAGAATATTGGTTTTACCGACAAATCTGACAGCACTATAAATGGTGCACCATTCAAAGTTGGTAGCCGTGTTGCAAACAGTGGTGATCAATGGGCATGTTGGAACGATCGTATCATCGTATTTTACGAAGTCAAAGTAGAAGAAGTTCCTGTAGTTGTTCCAACAGATGCAATCTGTAAGCTAGAAGACGGTGGTTTCGTTGTTATCGACAACAAGAAGCGAACTGTTAGTGGAACTATCAAAGCTCAGCTAACTAACGCTACTGTTCTTGAATACAAGATCGAGTGGGGCGATGGTGCAGTAAGCAACAAGCAGTCTGATACTCATAGCTATGCTGAGTACAACAAGCAGTACACAATCCAGGCTTACATCAAAGTTCGTTTGAACAATGGCGATGTTAAGTGGGTTGATGGACCAAGCTGTATGACCAAGGTTGAATTCCGCGAAGGTAAGCCACCAGTAGTGGTTACTCCTCCAAAAGAAACTCCAACCAAGTTGATCGACACTGGTGCAGGTAGCACATTCGCTATCTTCGCAGCTGTCAGTATGATCGGAGCAGTATTGCACCGCATCTACACTGCTCGCAAAGCTACACAGCTTTAGTAGCGGTTGTCAGGCAAGCACATTTGTGCTAACCTAAAGCGGTAACATAGAGTAATCGTGACTGACCGCTCAGAACTTAAAAGAACTCCCGGAATGGGAGTTCTTTTTTGTATCCAAGTATTTACTCTTTTATTGATTCAGGCTTGTAGTTATTGATTTCTTTTACAAGAGCTGCTGTATCTGACTGTAGCTTATCCATTTCTTTTTTGGTGGATATCACCTTTACAGATTCGTTACCCTTAACACTTGTGGTGTCAGGCGAATTACTGCTTGATCCACTCGATTTGCTGTCAGCCGTATAGTCATCTGTAATAGCATCAATTTTTTTATCGACTGATTTAGAGCCACCGGAACGTTCTTGTATGGCTGGCAATAAAGTGCTGACATCTGATGAGCTGTCTTTTTTGTTTAGCTGACTGTTCACGACTAATAGTGCAGTCACGACTATTAACAGGGCTGCTACAATCTTTACTCTTTTTATTATCTTAGAGTTACGTTCTGCCTGTTGCATGGTAATCATGTTAGCCATTATTTGCCTCCTAGCGGACTAATTGTTTCAACAACATTGTTTAAGGTTGTTAGTTTTGTACCGATATCTGTTAATTTAGCTTGTATATCTCGGATTAGTGCGGTAGACGCATAGCCACTGCAATTGTTAGTTGCAATCAAGTTATCTGCCTGTGTTACGGCTTTGTCGAATGCCGAGACTGAATTTCGTAAATCTTTAACAGCCTGCTGGAAGATATCGTTATCGTTCTTTTTCTCCTCAACGATTCGGGTTATTCCAACTTGCCCTAGTTTCACTGCACCATTTCTGTATCTATACAGGTTTTCTACGTCTCTTTTGTATACTGCGCAGTCTAGTGACAAGGTTGCTGGTGCCGGTGCAGGTGTCGGTGCCGGTGCGGTAGCTGGTGCCGGTGCTGCTGCAGGTGCTGGGGCTGCCGCTGGTTCCGGGCTGCCTCCACCCTTCTTTTGACTTCGCTCTGCCTCGAAAGCAGTCCACCACTTGTCGCAATCGTCTGGGTAGTCAAGTCCGTTTGCTTTACCGTCTTTGTACTGGTCAAGTCCCGTATATCCAGGGGCAGTTGGACATGCTGGAGGTTGAGCAGGTGGATTAAGCTTCTTGTACATTAGGTCGTTCAAATTATTCCATATAGGGGCTGTGACTGTTCCGTTGAATTTTTCACTTACTAATTTTTGAGTGAATGCAGCACCATTGAGATGTCCTACTGCAGTGTTGAGCGCCTCGGTAAAGGCAGGGTCGCCCGCATCGAGCCCGCCATAGCCTAGGCCGGTCATGATCTTCTTGAGCTCCTTAACACATTCGCCGTTATCACCAATTTTTAGACCTTGATTAGCGCAGTCAGTATCTTTTGCAGTAGGCACAACCTTAGACGGGAATACATAGTTCTTGGGGAAGGCCCTGAATGCTACACCGCGATTTTTCCAAGCTGGGTCGTTGCGTGCGACTGCGTCCCAATCACTAACATTTGCAACGTATATGAAGGCATCAGCACTGCCGTATTCGAAGGTATATATAGGAACTGTGCCAGGATAGTCTGTGTCTTTATTCCAAGCGAATCCAATATCCCCTTCGGCACCACTTCCGTCGCCGTTAGCTTTGACGATAAAATCGCGAGCTGCCGGATCTATCGATAACATATGGGCGCTATTTGCGTTAAATCGGAACCTATATACAGGTGAGGCTCCACCAAGTGCTACATTTGGTAGTCGGAAGGCTGTATTATAATATTTCCAGTTGGAGTCAGTTTGCGACAGATCAAGCGGTTCACTGTTGAAGTTCATTACTGCGTCAGCACTTGTGCCACCGGTGTTGCTTCTTATTGAAAAGTCGATATCGCAAATACTACCGCTACTATCCGGTATCGGAGAGCAATTGTTGGGGCTAGCCTTAGAGAATACCAGCAGGTATGCGCCAATTGCAGCTAGGACAATTATTACACCTATAGCAACTTTTTTGTTTTTGTTCTGGAAGAACTGTCCCAGACTTCTTGTTTTTACTACTTTGTTTGTTTTGGGGTTTGCAAAGTTTGCACCGAAGGCCATTATTTTGTTGTCCTTATTTTTATATTATTAGTTTGAGTATGACATGCTTATGCTAAAAGCGTCAAATACTTTATATAACTCAATATTATGTTTTAAAATTACCCCTGTTATGTTATAATCTGTTGGTTACTTTGATCGCTAGGGCCTCATCTTCTAACGGTTAGGAATCCGGGTTTTCATCCCGGCAATAGGAGTTCGATTCTCCTTGAGGTCACCATTTCGGATTTAGCGACATTATTTAGTTTAAACAACTCATTTATCCCTGTTAATTTTGTTGGATTCTGGGTTCCATACTTTATTTCATCGTAGGTTGGCGCCTTATCGAATAATACGCCAAAAAACTCGGCTTTTGACTCCGGATCACCCTGTTGTAACAGGAGTTCGTTCAGGTGTTCCATAAAGTATTTAATGTTGCCCATAATAGTTCGTATATCTAGCGGGCGTTTCCGGACTGCTTCTTCTTTCTCGGCCTCAAGCTGTTTAATTTTGCTGTCAATCTTCATAAGCACCCCCTCCATTGATTTAATTGCTACTTCTGAACTTAAAAACTTAATCTTATTCACGACTGCTTCAGCTTCTAGCTGAAGACTACTGATTTGTTGGTCATAATTTACTGCGTGTGACGTTTCCTCCTTCTCTCGTTTATTACATTCCTCTATAACGGCATTAGTAACATCTTGAATGAACTTAGGTGTCAGCTTAATGTTCTTAGCAAACTCCCTTACATTGGTCTCAAACTCAGCTTTAGGCACTCTAAAGTAATGTCCTCGCTTGTTGCAGTGGTAGGCCGGATAGTACTTACCAAGCTTACCGCGTGAAGCACTGCCTAATAGTGGGTTATGGCAGTCTGGGCAAGTTATAACCCGTCTGTAGGCAAATTCAGCAGTTTTAGTGCCCCGCTTATTCAAATACCTGGCGATTGGCTTCTGTTTAATAATTTCGTAGTTATTATCGATCTTCCTTATTAACCACTTGCCCCTATTGGCCTTGTTGTATAGCTCGATGCTGACCAGACCATCGAACATAGCCTTTACCGGCTCATTGTTAGTCCACTTCTCGCAGATAATACCGGCGTAGATAGGATTCTTTACGTATTCAGCCACATATTTAGCTGTTAACGGATTGCCGCCACGTTCCCCAATTATCTTTGCTCTATCACGGGGGTCTCGGCGTAAGCTCGTACGACTTTTATAACCGAGTTTGTTCAGTTTATTGGCTATGTCTTGGTCGTCGTACAATCCGCTGGCTCGGAGCTCGAACAATTTATGCATCAGCGGGGCTTGCAATGGGTCGGGTATGAGGACAGTGCGCTTGCCATTAGGTGTTTCGATCTTCTTACTGCCGTAGCCATATGGTTGTTGACGCATCCAATAACCCATACGGGTATAACGTACTTCTGCACCAATCATGCGGCTCATGATATCCCTAAGCTCATCTTTTGCCCGTTCGGCCTCTAAGTACTCAATTTTCTGGCTTGGTGAGTATTTACTCCACTTATACTCCACTCCTAAATGTTCTAGCGTGTTAACTCTTTGGGAGCTAATGATGCCATAGATATCGACAAGTTTAACTGCATATCGTTCTAACTGCATTTTGAGCTGGTCATACGGCGAGCCACCGCCACGAGTAAATCGATCGATCGACTTAATAATGAATAACTGAATGTCGTTCTTGGGATCCTTGCAGTAGTCAATAGCCTGTTGCATTGGCTGCTTGTCTTTAGAAGCTGACTCTAAAAAGATGAACACTTCTTTCAGGTTGATATTTTGTGTCTTGGCAAATCGCTCAATCTGTTCGCGTTGAGCATCAGGGGAATCTCCGTCAGTACCTTGCCGGACGGTCGATACTCGTATTGCTGCAACAGCGTTTTCTTTAGTCGGGGTAGCCATAACTAATCCTTAAACTCCTCAGCAACCAGATTATTAGTTTGTTGCTGGGAATTAATAGCGTCAGCAATCAAGATAGCCAGACATTGGATACGATCTTCGACGCTCAAGTTTAGCGTCTTTACCAGTGTTGGTGGATTCTTGTTTTTGCTTTCTTTTGTTCGTGCCATTTCGTTACCCCCGCGTAGATTGAACTATCTCATATGAGATAGTATACTATACCAATCGAGATAGTTTCAAGTTCTAAATCATCATAATTGTATAAATCTGTGGATATCTCACCGATAGGATATATAGTAGTTAAATATTAAGGAGTTAAGGACTTGCATCTTTACTTACTAATCTATTAATATAGATAGGCGTATATAAACCTACTTATGAATACAACAACAACACAACCTACCACCACTAAACACCGACCTATAAACTCACATCAACTTCAACTACTCACCACACTATATAAATTTCGCTATTGCACAGCTCAAATCATTGCCTCAAGTCAAGGAGCTAAACACACCAGAGTAATACTAACAAGACTAAAGATATTAGTAGATCAAGGATATATCGGTCAGAACTATGACAGTAGCTATAAGATCATTGGTAAACCAGCTACATATCACTTGCTTCCAAAAGGAATACAAATACTCAGACAGCAGCCATTTGCAGATCCAAACGTACTCAAGCAAGCCTACTACGATAAAAACAAAGACGATACTCATATCCAACACAGACTGAATGTCTTCAAAACCTACGTATTCATCAAACAATATTACCCCAAACAATTTCAGTTCTTCAGCAAGAGCGAACTACCTAGTTTGAAATACAAACTCCCAAGGGACCTAACGGATGCATACCTACAAAAGAACGACGAAATTGCCGCAAACCAGCTTGATCTAATTGCTCCAGACTACTTTATGAGCTTCTACGAGTCCAGTGCGCCTTACTGGAGGATTAGAAACAGCATTAGACGCTATATTACCTATGCGGAGTCAGAAAAGTGGCAGAAAGCCACCGAACGAGACTTTCCGGTCGTACTAATAGCCTGTGAAACGAAAGCACTTGTGCGAAGACTGCAGAACCTTACCAAACGAGAGTTAGATAATAACTGGGTTAGTGTTATATTTGAGTTTCTATTCATAGAACGTTAGGATGTGAAGTCCTTAATTTGTAACCAGTGTTTGCAAAGCAAATAATGGTTGGTCTGTTTCCATAGGAGAGAGACATGATCTTACAGAATAATTTGCGCACTATATTCGGGGGGGGGTACAATACCGGTAACGCTATAACTTATATAAGGAAATACTTAAATGCTTAACATCCTAAACCTAACAAAGACAAACAAACTAATCCTAGCCACTTTTGCCTTCTTGGCTGTACTAGCTTTTGGAGGTGGAAGTGCGCATGCTGCAACCCTCAACGTAGCCGGTGGATGTACGTTGCCAATTGCTATCGATTCCGTAAACGCTGGCAGCAACCAGACTGGTTGTACGGCAACTGGTGGTTATGGCACTAATGACACGATCACTATTCCGGCCGGAACGCAGACGCTTACGGCAGATTTACCGCAACTCACCGAATCAGCATCTATTGTTGGCAGTGGAACGGGCATTACTATAGTGAACGGTGGTGCTGGGCAATACCACGGCTTCCAAGTCTGTGGGAATATTAGTGTGAATATTCAAGACTTAACCGTTACTGCATTCAAGAGATACGCCATTGATTCATGCGTTGACGACTTAACTCTAACCCGGATAGATGTTGATGGCCAGAATGTAACAGCAGAGTCGGGGCTAGTATTCTCTGTATATGTACGTGATTCGGGTTCAGATAATACAGTTTCGGTATCAAACGTGAGGATTCACGATATCGATATCAGCGCAGACGTTGTTAATTTATTGTACATAGATCAAGAATCGGGGAATACTACAGCAGCGGATATAAACAATGTAACAGTAGATCATATAACTAATCACCAAGCAGACTCTGTAATAACTGGGTTTTTGATAGGTACTGGCGGTGACTTTTCTGGCGGCGGTGGAACTATGAATGCTACGGCAACTAACGTAACCGTAGATAGTCTAATCTCGGACGTTGGCAATGCCAATGCCTTCGGAGGTGCGGCATTTGTGCTTGGAAGTGTCGACGCAACATCCAACGTTATTATTCGTAACGCAACAGTTACGGGACTTCGGGGAGGGCTCGGCCCACTTGGTAACGGAAGTGCTGCATTCTTCTCCGCCGGTGCATCGACAGGTGGTGCTACTAGCCTATCTAAGGTTGAAGTTAGTAATAGTTTGTTCGCAAATAACCAAAGTCAAGGCGTTGCCAATAATTGTACCAGTGGTGATTTCAGCTCAGCATTGGGAGGCAGTGGCCCAGCTACAGGAACAATTATTTCAAATGGCTACAACATCTCCGACGACGCCACCTGTACCACTTTCACCCAGCTCGGTGACCAACAAAACATAAATAACATTATCTCCACACTCGGACCACTCCAGAATAATGGAGGGTTGGTTCCAACTCGAGCTCTCCTTCCCGGCTCACCTGCTATTAACACTGGTGGCTCAGTACTTGGTGTCACTACTGACGCCCGCGGTGTAACTCGACCTAAAACTTGCCCATCCGTCGGTGCCTTCCAATTTGAAGGTGCAGTCTGCGGTGCTTCTACACCATCTGCATCTGGCGGTACTAACGCAGGAGCTCCAAACACCGGTGTTGGATCTGTAACACAAATACCCAATGTACTTGCTAGCATGCTTGGCATTGGACTACTAACATACGTATTCCGCAAGCAACAACGCACGAGCTAGTCTATATTAGTATCTATGGTTCGACTTAGGAAGCGTAGTAATAGATCATCAAAGCGTAGGCCAGCCTCGAAGACTCAACGAAAGGTTCGTCTCGTACTATTTGTTGTAGGCCTCGTACTTGTTGGCGTCGGACTGAACGCTGTGCGTAATTGGTATAACATTCAGCACGCCGGTGTACCGACTGGACACACCGTAGCAACAGAATCCACCGATGCTCCCAGCGAACAGCCAGTGCCGGACAGTTACAGCGTTCCTGCAGACAAACCACTGTCCATTCAGCTACCAACGATCAAAACTGAAGGCTTCATTCAGCAAGTAGGCGTAGACAAGGAAAACCAGATGGTAGTCCCTGGTAACGTCAATATGGCTGGTTGGTATACCAAGAGTGCCCTACCTGGCGATGCGGGACTCAGTATCATCGACG
>JBPOHZ010000021.1:0-4231 GCA_052034955.1 Candidatus Saccharimonadota bacterium
TATTGGTGATAGTAGGTACATTACAGTCGTCCTGCGCAATCGTCTGGTAGCAGATCTGGGCATCGTCCCCCTGGAAGGTTACCGATGCAACGGGTGCAACATCCCCACTCCATGGGTCATTATTGAGGGCGACAAATAGTACGTCCACGCTAATATCTTGCGTATTACCCGAGTATGGAAGTGATGAGATATCTAGCACACCAGCAGTGGGGACGATATCTACTTGGTCCAACCCAGAGACAACCGCACCTGTACTGTCATGAACCGTTACGAGTATTTGCTGAAAGTCGGAAAGCGTAAGATTACTGACCTTAATTTTGTCCCAGCCCGTAACATTTCCGTCACCATCACAATAGTATGCAGAGGGATTAACCGTAACGGTAGAGATTGTCCTCCGGCATGGTACCGAGCCGTTATCGGCAGAAAATGACCACAGCCAACCCGAGTCGCCAAGCCCCAACAAACAACCGGTTTCGTCTACGGCATACCCGTAGTCGCGAGTATTACCGCCGTTTACCGCAGCCGAACCCGTCCAGGCACTCCAAAGCGTTTCGCCATCGGTGTTACTGCCCCAGCCGGCACACTCGTCGGCATCGTCCCAGTTGTAACAACCTGCTGCACCACTATTGGTGGCCGAAGCAAATTTACTGAACGGAAAAATGGTAATGTCGTCACCTGCACTGTTGGTGGTTTGAATTTCTTCGTACGACGCCATGAGCCCTGCCAGGCCGGTTGCGTCGCTCACAACATTATTCACAAGACTAGAATCGGCGCTGTAATTAACTCCCGTAGATTTGTCATAGCAACGAGTGAGTGTAGTAACCGTAAATGCATCAATGAAGAACACACAAGGATTATTCGCATTATTAACATCCTTAAAAATGCCCGTGATAAGCTGCGTAAACGAACCTGATCCACCGATATTTGGTGTCGACCAGCCTGAGCACAAGCCATTAGATACAGCTGGGTCGAAACAGACGATACGACTATTTTCGCCAATGTTGGCAGAGAATAAATCCGCCTTGAACGAGTAGTTAATAGGGGTATAGATTTTACCGTCTATTACCTCTGCAGAACCTACCGGGCCATAGGTAGGCGAGATGGCATTGTGCTGATTTGGATCGTAAGTAGGTAGACTGTATGCGCTAGCGAGGTTGCGATTACCAAAACCGCCGCAAGATGTAGCGAAAGTTGCTGGATCAAAACTGTACATAACCAAGTTGACGTCCCAGGCGTGCAAACACGAACCAGACTTGACCACTCCAAGTAACCTAGAGGGTTGATCGGGACCAAGCTTGGTTCCCGAAGCAGATAACTGTGTATACCCATTTCCCGCACAAAGTTGATCGTTCTCTAAATCCCAGCAAACAATGCCATAGCCCGTGTCACGCTGTACTGCAAAAAACAGACGACTGTTCTGAACATCCGTGTAGGTCATGGGATTAATCGAAGTATAAAAGTCGGTCTGGCCAGACAGATTTAGGGCTACAGGATAATTATCGCAGGCATTAGGAATCTGAGAGGAGCATACAATCTCATTACCGCTCTGGGTACTATGATGTACTAGTCCAAAATATCTGCCCTTAAATGGAATTGGAATGTAGGCGTCCTCGCCAGTTCCCGACTGAGCGGTACTGGTAAGTGGTTGTGAGGAAATCTGCCCTGCTCCATTACCCGGTTCGGATACCACGGGATTACTAAACCGAAGATTCGTTGCCGAAGTACCCGGGTCTACCCCACTATATGATGTGCCGTCATCCGCAGAAAACTCACTGGTCCATCCGGGAGGCACTTGTACACTGCCGCCCTTGTAAGTGGACCCTGTTGGAATAGCGTTAGTGATGGTCGCAGAAGCTGGACTATTGCTTGCATTATTATAATCAAGCACCCAGTTAGCATCTTGACCGGCCCTAATCTGTGTTGTGCTATTATTGCCAGAATCCCGTCCGCCCAAACCAATGCTGCTATTGGCCGCAAACACTGTTTGTCCGTTGGCAACGAACAGAACAGTCAATACTAGAAACATGACTACTCTGTTTGTTTTCTGCATAATGTTTGTTCTCATTCCGTCCGTTGAACTTCCTCAACTAAACTTCTTACCTAGTAGTGTAGCACACAAAACAAACATAAGCAATATGTTTTACATATATTCATGCCTCCACACACTGCACCAGTAATTACTGGAGCAGCCCTGTTACGAAAGTTTTTGAGAGAAGGTATAGCCAAGGAGAATGATACCGGCGGCGAAAGAAGCAACCACAAACAGTGTTGAAACATTTTCAGCTCCGGTGTTTGGGGCGGCAGCATTACCGCCAACCGATGGACTAGATGTCTCATTGCCAAGAACGTACTGGTAAGCACCGACACTGTAGTAACCATTGCGTGCGATACCACGAGCGTCTGTGGTAACGCCGAGTACTGCACCGCCAGCAGAAATTGCAGGAGAACCAGCAAGAAGTTCACGCGTTGGAACTGCACCACCATTATTCTGGAGTGGTCCAAGGGTCGAGGTAATATTTCCAACGTTCTGTTGGTCACCCAGTTCATTAAAGCCTGTACAACTATCATCATCCGATAAGTTATATCCCAGTGAGTTGATTTCCGCAGATCCTGTACCACCGTCTACAAAGAAACCGCTAATATCGAATGCGATGCAGTTCGAAGGAAGTCCGTCGTTAAGATTATCGGCCATTAGACTATTAGTGACGTCGACCTTAGTCGTTGCAGTATCCCCGTTGTCACGAGCCAAAGATACTGCGTAGAATGCTGCTGATTTAACTCCTGCAAAATCACCCGTCCCTGTCGCACCCCTAGTTCCTGTTATTGTAATATTACGTACGAGAGTCGTTATTGCGGAGTTTCCCGGACCACTGTCCACCATGCCGAAACTTGCAAACGGAGTCACTAAATCCTCGCCTGTTACATCGTGAACAGTAGTGTTAGTAATTATCGCATTAATGGTGCCGCCATCACGGTTTACGAAAAGGTTAATACCTTGGACAACATGCCCAGTACCTGCATTATGAATGTCCGAGATAGTTACGCCCTGAAAATCGGCATCTATAGTACCCGTACCCGATTGCGCCAGAACTAGTGCAGACAATTCGTTTACAGAGCTATCAAAGTTATGGACATAAACATTGTTGATATCAACCAATATCGTGTCGGCACCGACGTTTCTTGCTTCTAACGCATTGAGGCTACCACCGGTAGGCACACTCCCTGCCCCGTCCACTTCAACATTATTGACGGTAAGATTAGGGCTATGGGAGTAAACTGCATTCCGTGCAAAATTTGTAATTTTTAAATCAGAAATTGTTAGATCTCCGTCACCAGAATATTCAAAAACGAAGTACTGGCCAGCACCATCGATAGTCGTCCGCCCCATGCCAGCACCACGAATATTAACCGACTCGGTCATAATCGTCAGATCAGAAGTAAGGGTTATCGTCCCGGCTGGGATATTGATTGTGTCGTCTGCTCCGTAGATACCGCTCGCAGTACAGCCGGATTGGTTAGTGCCAGCGTTCACGGAGCTTATTGCGATAGGTAATGTACAGCCGCCAGAAACATTTAGTGTCGCGGCATGTGCCCTGCCTGTTCCAATAGCAAAGATTGCCAGGGTGGCGAAGGTTGCTAGGATGAGTTTGTTTGTTTTACTAAGACTAAGGATGCTTTGCATGCAGAGTATTCCTACTTTTTATTTACTCTTATGCTTATTGTATCATTTGAGCCTTGCTCATATGTAATGTTAACTTATAGGTGTGACTACAGTTGGAGCAAACCCTGTTGGGCTTGAATGACTTTGTGGAATCGTCATGGAAACGGTAGTGCCTTTTCCAGGAGTACTTTGGAAACTTATGTCTCCGCCAAGTTTCTGAAGAATCATACGGGTGATATACAAGTTAAGTCCAAGTCCAGGGTGATCAAAGGTTGTCGAATCCGTACCGCGAGTTAAAGGCTCGAAAAGATGTGCCATTACCTCTGGTGACATACCGGCGCCATTGTCACCTACTGTTATGAGCGTTTTGCCACCAACAGATTTACTACTAATAGTTACTGCACTATTGGCATTGCTAAATTGAATAGCATTTTCGACTGTTGATCGAATAATCTGTGCCAGTTCTTCTGGCTGCATTTGCACAACAGAGGTGGAGCTGAGTAAATTGCTTACGGCCACTCCTTTTTCAGCAGTCAGCTTAGACATTAATGGTGCAATATTTTGCTCGTA
>JBPOHZ010000013.1:0-20845 GCA_052034955.1 Candidatus Saccharimonadota bacterium
GTATATATCGTAGACACGCTAGCGTGAAAGTTAACATATAAGCGGATGTGGTGGAATTGGTAGACACGCTAGCCTTAGGAGCTAGTGCCGCAAGGCGTGAAGGTTCAAGTCCTTTCATCCGCACCAATCTGGACTTTATTGCCCCGAAGACTCATAAAACTTCGGTAGAACGGGCTAATTTGGGTGTTCACATAGCCTGGATAGCCCCAACGTAGTCCTTTAGGAAATAGTGAACACATCAGTACTCGTTTTAGGGCTACATCAGAGGTCGAATAGGCGTCTGCAAGATGTGTAAACTTATCCTGAATAAACTTGCTAATAGATTCCAGATTGTATTTTTCAATGACCGTATCGTTCTTAGCTGCTTGAATGCTCTTAATCTTTTCTTCTAGTACTAAGTTCTGTTCTTTGAAGATCTCGTCAGAGTAAACTCCACTCAGGTTTTTATCTATGAGCTGCTGTCGGACGGTATACGCCTCTTTGAGGGCAATATCCGCCTTGTCGCGCTTTTGTTTGAGTGCACCAAGCCTCAGATAGTACGTACGTCGTAAATAAGCGTTAATCAGCTTCACGGCCTGGTCGTTCAGCGTTATTCGAGTAAGTAGTTTATCGGTTGTTTCTTCAATGTCTTTTATTGCCACCGATGCACTACAACGCTTAGAGCAGAAGTAATAGGCGTATTTCTTATTCTTGCCTTGACTCCACGCTCCACTGAAGGAGTGCTGACAGTTATTGCACTGAATAATGCGCTTAAGTGGAAATACTTCGTTGTCCATGCTCCGACGAGCTAGTTTAAGCGTTGGGTTACGGTTTCGGCCGTCCAATATGGCTTGAACTGCGTAAAACATCTCCTCGGTTATCATGGGCACGTGTTGTCCCTGGACTTCGGCTCCGTACTTCTTGGATACGATCTTGCCAGCATAAAACTTATTTCGGAAGATACCACTTAGAGTTTGAGGACGTATCTGACTATCTTTATAGCCCTTCCGTTTATCCATAATGCCTTGTTCGTTTAGTATCTTAGCCATTTCGCGCAGACTCTTTGTGCCGGTGGCCATAAGCTCCCAGGCAGCCTTTATCGCACTGAAAGATTCTGGGTTCTTAACGGCAAAGCCATTCTCACTTAAGTAACCGAGGGGCGGTGAGCCGTTGTACAGACCATTTAAGAAACGGGCTTTCATGCCATTACGTGACCGCTCACCTCGAATATCATTATCAAGTTGAGCGTAGCCAGCAAACAGCGTCTCGATAAAGCGTTCAGTGGGGCCATCGCCCGTTGGTTCGCTTGCAGATATCAAAGTAATATCTAGTTCAGCTAGCCGTTTACGGATTGCTAAGTAATCGGCTGTTTGGCGCGAGATTCGATCAAGCCGGTAGACAATAACGGCTTTAATCTCTTTCTTATGTTTCCGACAGTATTCAAGCAATTCTAATAAGGTTGGTCGTTCCCGAATGGTTTTGGCAGATCGCCCCTCTTCTCTAAAAGTCTCAAGTAGTTTAAGCCCTCGACGCTCAACCTCTTTAACACATATCTCCGACTGAGTATTTAACGAGTAGTTATCTACCTGCTCCTCGGTTGATACGCGAAGATACAGGATCGCACCTTGCTTTATTGGATTTTGTAACCCTCCATCCATACCTATTCCTGTAACAATTCCTTTAGTGTTTGGCCATCGTAAGCTTGGCGTTCAAATTCATCCAGCCAGTTGGCAATAAGGTATTCGAGTTCGGTTATGTATACTTCCAGCTCTTCGTCCGGGGTATCGATCAGGAGGCCGCCCATAATACGACGGGCTTTTTGTAGTCGGCTTTCTTCTTTTAGATCACCGTAGACAGATTGGAAGGCAGATTCTAAAGAAGGATTTGGTGCAAAACCAGTAACACTAACTGGTCTTGCCGATAATACTTTTTGACTGCTTACCCTCTGCATTGTCATTACCCTTATATCACTATAGTGTTAGTATACTATCCCAATAGTGTTGATTGCAATAGGATTTGAACACTTTTCTAGTGATTCCTGTGGATATCTTTTCGCTAGGATATCTATGTAAAATTTTATATCTGTTAACGTACTTATTTATTGTTATATAATTACTTATACTACGTATAAGAAAGCTATGAAGTGAAAGAACCCAAATACCGAAGACCACTCAACAGCCAACAACTCGCTATCTTAAACACCCTCTACAAATTCCGTTTTACTACCACTGCACTACTAGCTGACAATCAACAAGCTAAACACCAACGAGTTATATCTAATAGATTAAAGATACTGGTAGACCAAGAATACCTATCAATGAACTATAACAGTAGCTACAAGATCAAAGGTAAACCAGCTACCTACTACCTCGCCACCAAAGGAGTGCGGTATTTGCGAGATCAGCCTTACACGCAAGAAGCGGCTCTCAGGAGCATTTACCAAGACAAACGCGCGAAGCCCAGCCAAATAAAGCATCGTCTGAATGTCTTTCAGACCTATATCATCATTAAGCAGACCTATCCCGACCGATTTAAGTTCTACAGCAAGACTGAGCTCACGAACAAAGCCTACGTACCCAAAACTAGACCAGATGCCTTTTTAGTAGATACGAAGTCCGACAAAAGCTACTTTCTTGACTACCTAGAAGACATCGCGAGCTTCTGGACACTCCGTAAGGCTATACGACGCTACATAACCTTTGCAGAGCTAGAAATATGGCAGAAGCATCAAGACAGGCCACTTCCGGTTGTATTGTTTGTCTGTGAGTCGGAACAGCTCAGGAAGCGAGTAGAGAAGATGGTGGAGCGAGAATTGGATAGTTCGTATGCTGATCTAGATATTACTGTGTGCACTATAGTTAGTGGGCTGCCAATACACTAGCTTAAAAATACTATTTTCTTGCAAATGGTATTTGGTCAGTTTCCGAAGGAAAGTGACGTGCAGATAGTAGATGGTACAATATTTTTAATGGATAGCTCGGTTAAAACAAATATAGCCATGTAATCATGAGTACGAAGCAATGAAAAACGAATTTTTGTCATTTCCTCGCAGCGCAAAGCTGTTTTTAGTAAGCTCATTCTTGTTAAGTGGCTACTATACTTGGCCATTTTGGTATGGCTTTGCTAGCGGACGTATAACTGCATCACAGTTCGGGATTTATCTGGCCATTGTTTATATTGTAGGCCTTGTGTCGGAGGTACCGACCGGTGTTTTTGCTGATAAGTTTGGTAGAAAATTGAGTGGAGTTATCGGTGCTCTTCTGGAAGCATCAGTTCCACTAATAGTCTTTATCGGTAGTAATTTTACTGCCTACGTAGTCGCAGCAGTCGTAGGTGGAATCGGGAGTGCGTTTATAAGCGGAAGCTTAGAATCACTGGTTCATGACCTCCCAAGTATGACCAAAGAAATGTACAGAAGAATAATGGTGCAGGATACTTTCTTTTATCAGAGTGGTCTAATTGTTTCATCAGCATTAGGTGGATTTATGTTTAGTCTAAATCACCTCTTGCCATTTGCAGCTCAAGCAGCTTCCTTTTTTATCGCTGCGATATTTATCATGAAGATGTCGTCCGACGGCGATATGATTAGCAAAGAGGAAGCCGACCGCGCGACAACAAGGCGAATTCGTTTCAGCTTATTTGTGGGCGACCTAAAAGAAGGATTTCTACACTTATTTAGAGTGAAAACAATCCAACCGCTTATTGTTTTTGGATGTACAATTAGTGTTCTGATGTCAATGTGCATTGAGTATATCAACGAAGCAGCAATGATTAACTACAATATCTTGCCCGACTCAAGAGGTATATTAATTGCTGGGGCAAAACTGTTGGCTTTGGTTGTTCTAAGTACGATCACGGTTAAGCGTTTCAAAACCGATACACAAAAACTGCTTTACCTACTCTGTATTACTATAGGGGTATTTATTCTCTATGCCCTGGGTGTAAAGAGCCTGTTCTTGATTGGCTTTCTTGGATTCAACCTTGTTTCTTCTACTCAATCTAACTTTATAAAGCCGATATTACACGACCATATTGAAAGTAAGTGGAGAGCAACATCTATAAGTGCCTACAGCTTTGTTTCAAATCTGTTTCTAGCCGGTGCAAGTGTAATCGTCGGAGCAATGCTACAAAAACAAGGAGTACTTTTTGTACAACGTTCGCTACTTATTCTCTTCGTAGTAATCGGGGTTCCTGCTCTACTGGCCTACATGCCACGAGCTCAAGAACAATAGACCAACGGATATGGTAAAGTTAGGCTATGAATCTAGAAGAAAAACTGCAACGATCACAAAGTAGCGAAAAAATTGACTTTTCAAAGTACCAGTCCAGTAACACGGATGATCCACTGGTCAAGATAGAAAGTAATGACAGAATCTTGATTCAGCCGTTTTGGACAATCGAAGGCGATTGGGAAGGCGAACGCTACGCTGATTACATCAAAGAACATCCTGAATATGATGGCATCTACGTTCGATCTGAGCTGGCCAAAAGACTTCAAGATGCTGCCGAAAAGCTGGACAGTAAATATCGACTGGTTATCCATGCCGGTCACCGACCAGTTGGGGTGCAAAAACAAATCCTCATTGACTGTGCTAAAGACTACAAAGATGAACATCCAGAAGCTTCAGACGAAGAGGCGATGGAACACGCGAGAACATTCGTCAGTGACCCAGAGACTTCATTGCCACCACACGTATGTGGTGCAGCGATTGATGTTAACGTTATCGAGATTGCCACTGGTAAGCAGTTAGACTTTGGTAGCAAAGTAAACGACGATGTTGATGCATCTTTTTTGTATTATCCTGACCTAACCCAAGGGCAGAAAGATAATAGACTAATGTTAGTTACGGCTATGCTAGATGCTGGGCTAGCAAGCTGCAAACCTGAGTGGTGGCATTTCTCATATGGCGATCAGGTTTGGGCATGGTTTTACGGCAAAGAGAATAGTCTTTACAGTCCTGTAGATCTCTAATTATTTTAATGAGTGGTATCGTACTATGTCAGATCAAGTAAATGAAACAACCCTAAACACCGAAAGACTTATCCTACGGCCACTGCAGGACGGCGACGAAGTCGCACTCATGCCTGTCTTTGGAGATCCTGATGTGATGCAGTTTGGCGACTTGGTCTCAGATCAAACTGAGGTAGCATCTTGGGTACATAGTAAGGTTGAACAAGCAGCCAATAGCGGGCATGCAGTCATGCTCGTTACCGAACGTGGCACAGGAGACGCATTGGGATATTGTGGACTCTTTGACGAGGAAGATTTAGATGGCAAGCCTGAAGTCGAAGTTGGATATAGACTTGTGAAGGCTGCATGGGGCAACGGCTTTGCCACTGAGGCAGTAAAAAAAGTTCTTGAGCATGCCCACCAGCAACTTGGGCTTGATCGTATCGTAGCAATGATCGACCCTGGCAACACCGCAAGTGCAAATGTTGCAACAAAAGTTGGCATGGCACCTGAAAAAGAAATCATAATGCCAGGCTATGATCACCCTGACATTTTGTACGTTTCTAGAGTTTCAGATTCAGAGAAAGATACAGCTGCAGAACTAAGCCTTTCCGACATAGCCACTACCCCAGAACTTGTTACAATGAACTTTGAAACCGGAGATCATGAGAACGTAGTTATGCGCCCGCTGCTTGCTGAAGACGCCACGAAACTGGCGGACTTCTTAGACAACCTATCCGAGGAGACTCGAAGGCTTGTAGATTTCAAAGGCAATATCGAAGAAATCTCTGACAAAATGATTGAAGCTATCAATAAATATGACAAGCAAAGACTGGTTATTGAAAATAGCGACCATAGAATTGTTGGACTCATGGAACTAAGCTTCGGCCTACCAGAAGATGACGTCAAGCGTTACGCTGGTTATGGCATAACGCTCGATGAAGCAACCGATTGCCGATTCGGCCCAACTTTGGCAGATGAATACCAGGGGTCCGGACTAGGCAGCATGGTGCTGCCAACAATTACAGATATTGCTAGACGTTTTAGTAAATCACGCATGATTCTGTGGGGTGGAGTCTTGGCTGACAACGACCGTGCAATTCACTTCTACGAAAAATTCGGCTT
This sequence comes from Candidatus Saccharimonadota bacterium, assembly GCA_052034955.1. GTDB lineage: Bacteria > Patescibacteriota > Saccharimonadia > Saccharimonadales > AWTP1-31 > CAZIBG01. The sequence goes on from JBPOHZ010000013.1 coordinate 6,056, forward strand.
TATAATCGTAGGCTCGTTCAGTGATGGCCGAGACGACCTCGTAGATATGATGCTCGACCTTTAAGTATCCATGGAACCGCGCTGCGTTCTAAACGTTGCTCTTGTTATGAAGAACACTGGCAGTAAACATAGATTGCAGACTAGCAAAGAAGTACGCGGACTACATTTATCTGCTAGATATCCGACCAGCACCAAGAAACCTGCATATACCATGCTAGTCACTAACGAATTAAGCGAGTCCATGGTTGCTCGTTGTTCATCAGTAAACTCTTGGTGTAGTATGTGCTGTTTGGCGGTATCGGTTGGACCATATGGCGCACCGTAAAACATCATGATGAACGGTGAAGCAATTGTTGAAGTTGCCAGTGCTACAAACGACACAGTTCGTGAATACGCTTCTCCTGCCAACAAGATTGTTACTGGCTTGAAACGTTTCATGAACCAGCCGCTAACGTTAAAGCCAATAGTACTCCAGATGTAGTTAGCCGACGTCAAGAATCCCACATACGAAAGTGGGACGTACATCCGGTAGTAAGCAGGCATTATATTCCAAGCTGCCCCACCCACGCCTCCGCCAATAATCGAAGCAATGCTCATCATTCGCAAATGCGAATTATGTTTGTAGTACTTCAATACATCCTTTAGATGGCTATATACATTCCCTGAAACCGGTGCAGTGCGTGGTGGTTCAATGAAAGTAAAGGCCACGATTACTGCCAGTAATTGTGGAATGACAGAGATCCATAGTACCCAGGTGTATGAAATCGCAGCCAATATTGAACCCGAGATGGCAGCGATAATTCCACCGACCTCCAGGGCAATATTAGTTTTGCTGTAATAGGAATGGAAGTCATCCTTTTTGCCGACACTTCGCGCCGAGTCGTACATGATGGCATTATTGTTGCCGCTGAACAATGCAAAACTTAGCCCTTGCAGTGCCGCGCCAACTAACAAAATCGGATAGCTGGTCGACAGAGCGTAGATTAGCAGGCTTCCTAGACTGGCAATAGCGCCAAGCTGCAAACTGAACACCCTACTAATGCGATCTGAAATGACACCAGTAGGAATCTCCAGAACTGCTTGGGCAATTTGCACGAATGCCCATACGCTCGCAGCTAATGCATAGGAATGTAGGACATGAGCAAAGTACAGCACCAACACTACATAGTAGGGCTGAACATTGGATAGGAATGTGAAGCGGAACAAAGCCCGCATATTGTGCTGTAACAAGTTCATAGTTTCAGCTCCTTTGTTGGGTTAATAGTTTTAGCAAAGTATGTGTCGTGAGATGCAAATAGCACCGCACCTTTGTATTGTTTAAGTGCCTCTTCGATATGCTCACGAGTCGGTAAGTCTAGATGGTTGGTTGGCTCATCCAGAATCAGCAGATGATGTGAACCAAGTAGTAACTTGGCAAAACCAAGCTTAGCTTGTTGTCCACGTGATAGTTCACTGACTTGCTTACTAAGATCCTCTTTGGTTAGACCCAGACTGCGAGCTTCGCGAAAGATGTCGGTCATCTTGGCTTCGGTCTGCAGTAGGTTATTCAGTCCTGTCTGCTCGTGTTTGAGTTCATCCACATCCTGGGAGAAGTAGCCGACACTAATGTTTGCACCATACTCTATTGCCCCGCTATCTGGCTGCAAGTTTCTGGCTGCAATACTGAGCAATGTGGTTTTGCCAGCGCCATTCATGCCTTTGACGTGAATGCGTTCGCTGCCACGGATCTCTAGACTTGTCGGCCGTAGGCCAGACTTGCCATAGCTCTTAGCAATATCGGTTGTACGCAGTACTAGCTTGTCGCTGTTAACTTCGCCACCAAGTTTAAGTCCATAGCTTTTGGCAAACTCCGGTCTTTCAACTTCTTCAAGTTGATCTAATCTCTTCTCAAGTTGCCGAGCCTGCTGACCAAACTTGTTCGTTACGCGGTTCTTGAAGAAGTCTCTTTGTGCCGTATCGTGGTCATTGCGCTTCTTCATATGGTCATGGGTGTGTTTACCTTTTTCACGCTCTGCGGTTAGTGCTTTCTGTAGGCGGTTTCGTTCCTCAATACTCTGCTGGTATCTAGCAATCTCACTGGCTTGTTCTAGTGCCTTTTGCTCTCTGTAGAAATCGTAGTTTCCGCCGTATTGTTTCAGTCCACCATTGTGCAGCTCCACTGTTTTAGTGGCTACCGAGTTAATGAACTGTCGATCGTGGCTTACAAGCAATATCGCACCGTTAAAGCTGCTAATGAAGTCAGCTAGCCAAATAAGTCCATCTGTATCTAGATTGTTTGTTGGCTCGTCTAGCATGAGGAGCGATGGCTCTGGGTCTTGTGCTAGTACGGATGCGAAGGCTAGCCGAGTTTTCTGTCCACCGCTTAATGTACCTACTAGCGTCGTAAGGTTCTTAGAGCCTAGGCCAACTCGTTCCAATGTGTACTCAATCTGCCAGGAAAACGCTGAGGCCGAAAAACTCTCGGCGATCGATTTTCCTAGTACCGCTTCTTGAGGCACGTAACCAATAGCGCCGTTTGATTGAACGCTACCGGCATCAGGCTTAAGTTCTCCGAGCAGGATTTCTAATAGTGTAGTCTTGCCAGCTCCGTTCTCGCCAATTAGAGCAATAACCTCGCCATTATTGATGGCCAAGCTGACATCTTCGAGAACTGATTTGTCTCCGAATGATTTATATATATGACGTAAAAAAGCCATTACTTTTTCCTCCAAATAAAAAACCGAGCAGGCGGACGCATGTCACACTGTTGCTCGGTTTTCAGAAGTTAGGTAATGAAATCAAAATCAATAGCAAAGTTACGCCGATCAGCGTGACATCTTAGCGATTGATTAGATCTATCATGATATACGTAAACTCCTTAGTTCCGACTATATTAGCATAACCGTTGATACATGTCAAACAGATTACCGATGAGAGCTACTTCTCAGCTAGTCGTTCCAAATTATTGAGCTGTTCTTATCAATGATTACCTTTATGACATGTTCCTGCTTTTTGAAGACAAACTTGCGGCTATGTTCCTGGAGGTCAAGTTCTATGCGCTGTTTTAGGGGGAAGCCTTCAAGATGAAAAGTATGCTTTTGCAGCTTAGGATTCTCAGAGTACACACCCCTTGAATCCTCCCAATCTATTTTTCCGACACCTTGCAAAGCCGTACGAAAAATACGTATTGATTCTGCAAATTTACCATCTTCAACATCCATCCAAACATCAATATCCGATTCGTTATTATTCTTTCCGGTTGCCCAGGATCCTTCTAGCCATAATGCATTAATCACAGGTGCTTGCTCCAGAGCAGGAGACAGCTTCAAGATTACTTCATAGAGATTCATAAGTTTTTCAAAATCTCATCAACAACAGCGTTAACCGGCTGCGTCGCATCAACGACAACTGATCCAATACTCTTAGCATACTCAACTGTACCCTGGTTCCATTCAAGCTGCCTAGCTAGATCATCAGGGTGTTTGCCGAAGTCATTGTTAGTTCGGGTTGCAAGTCGATGCTTTAGGGTTTCATCGTCAACTACAAGTGTAAATCGTTTGTCAAAGATGTCTCTGATTTTGTCTTGATTCATAGCACCACCGCAAACAAAGACGGTATCATCTGCCGATTCTTCAGCTAGAGACTTAACTTTAGATAAGTCCCATATCCAGTTCAGTTGATGTTGCACATCGGTTGGTTCACCTGTTTCAGGATCACCCCAATAGCCAAACGCCGCGTCGGCATCTAGCGCTTTATAGCCTCGTTTAGTTAGTTCTTCTGCTACAGTGGTTTTACCGGTGCCGGAAAGTCCGTCAATTTGGATTATCATTCAAATAACTCCTTGTGACTCTCTGTCCATTTTGCTCGCACTTCAACTTTGTCCAGATCCCCATTCTTCAACCAGTCTGCCTGTGGCTGAATACCACGGCCAGCTAAGTATTTGGCAAAGTCGTTCACTTCACGCTGCATGGCCGCAACTTTAGTTGCAACGTCTTCAATTGTTAATGTGCCGTAGGCTTCTAGGAAAATTGCGATTCGTCTTTTTCTGTTAGGTACTTCCTTAAAGTGATGCCATTCAATCGTTTCTTTGTCGTTGCGAAATGGAGCTGAGTACTCAAGCGCATAGAGGATGTCGTACTCGGGTGTATTTGGATGAACCAAATCCCAGTCAATGAGTCCTATCGGATCTCCATTCTTCCAGACTATATTCCACGGACCGAAATCACCGTGACAGATGATCTGCCCAGGCTTAAGACCTGTTGCGCCATTTGCCCATTCAAGTTCATCACTTGGTTTGTAGTCAGCTACAGCGTCATGGTAGGTTCTCAGAAACTTAGCGTACTTTCGTAAACCTGCGTCACTTGTTATCTGCTCCCAGCCTTCTTTGCCTGAATCACCCTCAACGTATTCCAGGATCTCTCTACCTTGTTTATCGAAGCCATAAACCTTAGGTGCGTAGGGGTATCCTGTAGACTCTAGGTACTTAAGTAAATCGTGGACAGCAGGCTGCCAAAACTCAGTTGGTCGGTGCACTTTATTGCCGATTTTAACTATTGGGTGGGTTTCGTTGCCCTTTAGGATATCTTCTGCCATGCAAACATAATAACAGGAGTGACTGTGACCTAACCACAGTCTAGTTTGATATGTGTCGCAGCAAAGACCTGGTATCGTTAATGACTTGAGCTTTGTAATTACTGTTTAAGGCCGTATTTCCGTAAAATCTGACAGAAATTTTGTTTAGGAATCTCTCTGACATTTCGATGAGATTGGCAAGATTTTCGTAGGTATTATAGTCATACTCGTTTGGGTGGTTAAGGTTCTCATGTGCAACCTGTTTATCACGCACTGTCTTTAAGCGGAGTATCTCTGGCTGACTAGATTCAAGTTCGTCTTCCATGGCTTGCCACTCATCTTCAGATAGTCCAGGGTACGGGTGTCCATCGATATCCGTTTCGGTGGAGCTGGCGAGTATCTGTCTTTGGCTTTGCTTTGCGAAACTAATAAGTTTAGGTATATGTAGAGCATCCGGGTACGCAACGAGCAGTTTAGCCAGCTCAATATGTAGCTTCATATTAAGCCCTCGCTCTGCCGGAACCATGAATCCTTTGTAGCGTCCGATGTCTTGGGCATGTTGTCTTGCTAAATCTACCCCGAGCGTTAGCGAGTTCCTGTACTCCTGGATTTCTTCGTATACATGAAAAGCCTCTAGAGCGTGTCGATGGATTCTTCTGAGGCGCTCAACTCGCTCTTTGAGCTTATCAATGAGTAGGTCTGACATGAAGCTATACCACGCTATTCAGACCAACCCAGATGCTTAATAACTTCTTTGGCAGTGGCTTCAATATCCTTGTCCTCGGTAGAAACCTGGAAGTCGGCAAACTTTTCTTCATCGCTTCGCTGCCCATAAGACTCGACCAAGCCTCGTAGTTTGTTCTGCCAGTACTCATTTGGTTCACGTTTAGTTACCCTGTCTTTGAGTGTATCGAGGGATGCAGTTAACGTACATACAGTGAGTGATTGTGCCGGAGCAGCTTTTCTGAGCGCATCTAAATCTTCTGCAGTATCGATAAGAACTGGGATAACAATCTTAAGGTCGCCCAGCTCGCTATAGTTTTGCCATACGGATGCGAGATTCTTCCACTTCAAGCCATTACGAGCACCGATATCGTCCGGATAGACTACGGCAAACTCATCTAGGTCAATGACTGCATGTGGGATATCTGCTATACGTAATTCTTCTGAAATTGCACCAGCCAGGGTAGATTTACCAGAACCTGGCGATCCATTAAGTACTAAAACATCTATCGTGCTCATGAACTACCCTTAGCTAGCCGAAGTGCTGTTATCCCAGAAAGTAACTGTAGATCGCGCAAGCTTTCGTCACCGCCCTCCCATATAGGAGTTGCAGCAGCATTAAGCCAGAACCCAGCCATCCAGTGAAATGCATCAGGATCTACTCCTTCAATAAGATTAGGAGGAACATCAAAACCAGACTTTTGGATATGTGTTAGTGTGGCAGCCAGGTCAATATCCCTATCACCAAACTGTGCCCAATTCCAGTCAACTAAGCGAACTTGACCAGTCTCTGGATTCCAGGCACAGTTGTCGGCTCTGAGATCGTAATGTACGAGCGTATCATCAGCAAAGTCATATTTGCTAGCTTTATCTGCGTCGGCAGTAAAGTCAATACTTTGTGCAATATCGTCCGCACCTACTCCATGGAGTTTATGTCTTAATACCTCCTGCATCTCAGAAGACTCTAAGAGAGGTCTCCAGCCGTTCTCATCCTGACTAATACTACTCTTAATGAATATGGTACGTTCAGCATCACTGAGCTTTAATGCAGCTAAGTCATCCATAGCCTTAAGCGTGGCTGCTAATCGTTCGGTAGTCCAGTTATCTTGCCAATCCCAACCATCTTCGGGGCTAAAGGCTTCAAGGGCAAAGGCTGAGGCGTCGGCATTTGCAGCAACAAGGCGCGGACTGTGCTCGAATCCATGAGCTTCTAAAGCCTTATACACGGCGACTTCTTTCCGCGCCCACATGCGAGTATTCTCTGCCGTGCCAACTTTCACAAACACTGCTTTGCCGTCCGGTAAGGTTACAAGGCCGCGTTGCGCCTGGCTAAAGCCGCCCTCAACGCCCTTGATATGGGGTAGCTGTTGTTCGACAGCTTGCCAGTCATCGCTTGAATCATCATCTGCTTTTAGCACCATCTCAATCTCTGGTATCTCGATGACTCCACGCTCACGAGCATCTAAGTCCTCAATAGCTGTGCCGGTTTTCTCGAAGCCATTCTTTTCGTAGAAGCCGATGGCGTTGTCGTTGTAGCTGGCTACATGTAAGTAGATATCCTCGTCTCGGCCGTGCCAACCAATGGCTTTATCTAACAGCTTGCGTCCCAGACCTTTGCCTTGAGTTTCGGGTAGCACGTAGATAGCGCCAATTCTGCGCTGCCCATCCATGATGCTTGGGGCAACAAAGCCCACTACTTTGCCCTCGTCTTTAACAACAAAGATCGCGCGGTTTTCGCCGCTGGTCTCAATACCCTTACGCCACCAAGCTATTTTGTCGGCAACTAACTCACCGTGTTCACCCTCAACGCGATTGCGCACATCCTGTTCAGTAATGCCAGCTTCTTCATTCGGGTAAGTATCAATCCAGGTTTGACGTTGTACCTCAAATACTCCTCCTGCATCTTCTGGTGTAGCTAGTTGAACTTCAAGAGTTGGAGTGGTTTGCTCTGGCTTGGGGAGGGGTTGTTCGCTCATATCTGTAACTCCCCCAGCAGCTCTTCGAACTCTTTTGTCTTAAAATGCCCCTTATCTGCATGTTCCCTATATTCAATGCCTTGTACTTTTTCTTTTAGAGTTTCTACCGTCTTGACGACACTTGGCTCATCATCGCTAGATATAAAGACTATTGTTCCTGTGGTTCTGCTAGGGAAATCTGGATCAATCTCAAAGTCAAAGAAATCAGCAGTATCAGAAACTTCGTAATTAAGTGGGTTTGTCCAAGGCGCCACCAACACAACTTTGCCAACTTTCTTGTCTTTATTTTCGCTAAGCCAGCGTACTAAAAAGCCACCACCACAACTGTGTCCAACCAGGATTGTTTCGGGTGTGATATCAAAACGCTCAAACTCTTTCTTCCACTCTTCGTAGCGAGGACGGAACGGAAATGGCGGCTCAATTGATACGGCATGGATATCTTTAAGGATTAGCTGTCGCTGCAACCAGGCAAACCAATAGTCTTGGCTATTACTAGGTAGTTTTGGGTCGTAGTGCTGCTCTTTATCGGGGCGGCCCGGTACTAAGATTGCATTACTCATTTTGTTAGCTCATCAATCTTTTCAAGTAGTTGAGGGAATTTGATGTAGCCTGCCTTTTTATTAAAGTGTCCGGCATTAGGTATAAAGTTTAGTTTTACTCCAAGGTGTGCAGCTAGTTCCTCACCATTGCCAAGCCCAACATAAGGGTCATCATCTGACTGAAAAACTTCAAACTGTTTGGAATTTGCTTTAATTTTGTGCCAATCAAACTCGAAGCCACTAAAGGCTACGTCTCGATCATAGTTAAGGATCGGCTTCACGCCTATTGGCGTTCCAGTAAGAAACACTGCTCTAACTGGCTTCGATAGTCTTTCTAGCAATCTCAGAGCGAATACACCACCTAGGCTATGGCCTATGATTAGCGTATTTTCATCAAATTCAAAATTAAGGTCATCAGTAATATCAAACCACTCAGATATTTTTGCTGCTACAACTGGTGGTGATGGGAATTGAGGTACTGTTACTTCATAGCCTCGTTCTTCCAACTTCTCCTTTAGCCAAGGAAACCAGTTTTCCTCTGGGTAGCCTTCTGTCCCGTGAATAATTATTGCTTTCTTCATATCTGTAATTATACCTCAGATATCTCATTACCTTGGTCAAATAGTAGGCACATGTCACCCGACGAACATTACTTTAGATGCTTAGGAAATTAGATGCTTAGGAAATTTCTTATCAGCTTCTTTTACCAACTCTTCGACAGCTTGCCATTGATCTCGAACTTCCTCCTCGCTACCGGCAACTTGATGATCGGGCAACTCTAAAGTACCAAATATAGTCCCAATCTGGTCTAGTAAATCGTCCTCTTCGATATTTGCATACCTTACCCAAGCACCAGCAACACTATAGGCGATGCCTTGCCGTTTATCCCAGTTTTTATCAATGATTTGTGTTGCCAGCAAACAAAAGTCTACAAACTCTCTTTCGGTAATACTATCTTTCTTGAAGAATGAGTTGGAGTATTCTTCAAATTCTTTCGGAACGGAAAAATCTTCTTTACCTGAGCTGGCATTGACTTGCAATTTCATAGACTTACTTTGGTTTTCAATAATGACTGTTAACTTGTCGTATATTCTTTGGGCATCAGCCAAGTTTTCATCCGAAGGCTGCTTGTTGCTATATACATCATATGACCATTTATCGAAGATAAGAAATAGCTCATCCCAGTAATTCCAGCCCTCACCGCTAGAGAAGATTTTGGTAAACGAGGAGCAAAGGTCGCTTATAAACTCCATCATATCGACATTGTTTTTGTTTTCTTGAGCCCACTTAATAATGCTACGGGCAAGCTCAATTTGCTCAATCTCTTTATTCATATGTTAATTATACCTCAAGTGGCTCATCTTCTTGTGCTGCGGTTTTTGTTGTCTTGACCGTAGTTTGCTTTTCATTGGGCTTAGTCTTTACAGTTCGCTTAGCCCACTCAATTGCGTAGTTCTTTCTCGATGTGGCAACAACTTGCTCCGCCACTTTGTAACTGGCAATTTCTTTAGATAGCACTATAGTTTCGCCAGAGACTGGCTCCATAGGTTCCTCGGCCTTTATACGGATATAGAAGTTGTAGGCAGGTTGGTTAAGTAAGTTAGATCGTTCCACCCAAGGCTCAAATCTATCTTGGAGTAGTCTGGCATCCGTCCCGCTGCCTAAACCAAAACAAACAATGGTACTAACGTTAGCCAAGATAGCTTCGGTTAATCGTAGTTCATCCTGTTGAGCAGTAGATTGCTCGGCGATTGTTAAGAAAAGTTTGTACTTTCGGCTACTGGATAGCATTTTCACAAACGGTGTAGTCGCAAAGTTCTGAAACTCGTCTACGTAGACATAGAAGGGCCGGCGCTTAGCTTCAGGCTGGTTATTACGTCGTTCGGCTGCAACTTTGAGCTTCGCCAGTACCGTTGTGCCAAACAGCGCTGAGGTATCTTCACCCATATCACTCGACAGGTTACAGATCAGAATCTTGCCACTGTCGATAATATCTTCGAAGCTAAAGGTTGATTTCGCCTGACCCATTATCCGGTTTACAAACTGGGAACTCGCAAACCTATCTAAACGGTGCGTTAGGCCTTTACTCATACTGACGCGCTGCATTCCGCCAGCTTTACCGAATTCTTCTTGCCAGAAGTCTTTGAGGTGTTGGTCTTTGAGTTTAGCCACCACACTATTGCGGTACTTGGTGTTACGGAGTAGCTCTAGACAAGTAAATAGAGTCGGGTCTTCGGTGGTAAAGGCCGTTCGGATTGTATTACGCAGTATCGCTTCAATACGGTGGGCGTTGGCGTCGTCATCAGTAAAGACTTTACGTAGCACGGATACAACCGCTTCAGTGACACGTTCCTGCTCAACCAGCAGTTCGTCTTCGTCCAAACCTTCTGGTAGCTCCAGCAAGTTCATGCCAACGGGATACTTAATGTCTCGTGGATTGAGGTAGACGACATCGTTAACGCGTTCTTTAGGGATGTATTTTAAGATCTTCTGAGCAGCATCACCGTGAGGGTCAATAAAAGCTACGCCTTTACCGTCTTTAATGTCTTGCAGTAGGGCGTATTCAAGCATAGTGGTTTTACCATTGCCGGTACCGCCAATGAGGTAAACGTGCTTTTCGCGTTCTTTGTTGGTTAACCCAATGGCTGTTTTGCTGCCATGGTGGTTATTAGTGCCTAGCACAATATCGTAGTCCGATGCATCGGCGTGGCGCTTCATAGAAAGCGGAGCTGGTAGTGTTTTAGCTACGGACTTAACCATATCCTCCGACTGGATATGTTCGCCATATGGGAAGTGGTACAGGGCAGCCAGCTCTGAAGTGCCCAGCACAGAAGAATTACGAGTTAGGGTAGCTGGTAAGCGCATATGAAAGGCCTGTAGTCGGTGCTGTAATCGTTTTGTCTTGAATAGCCTAGCTCGTCGTGGGTATAAGCCCTGATAGCCTGGCACTCGGAACATATACAATGCGTTAGCTAAACCCTGTGCCCGCTGTCCACTATTTGCGCCAACCACTAATGCACGAATATCGACGTTAAAAAGCTGTTCCGAGAGCTTAGCGTGGATGTCATCAATAGCTGGTTTGTTGATGGGATTGATCGAACCCTGAGGATATCTCTGAGTTTGTTGAGAGTATGACGACCTATTGCCGCTTAACTCTTCACCTACAATCTGTAGAAAGAAGGTCAGCATTGAGAAGAATAGCTTGATGATCTTTCCGGCAATAATAAACGGATAGTGCCACCATTGTCGGTTAAGCCCTTTGTCTTCACCATATAGTAGCTGTGCCCGAATTTTGTTAGCGGCTCGTGGCGAGGCTGGTGACAGTACTAATTGCATGGCTAGTAATTCTTGCTCGCCAAGCTTTGCCATGGCGGTCGTGATATAGGCCATGGGGTCGTGCTGACTTAAAGTGTCGTGAGAAGCTAGCCGATAGGCAAAGTGGTTAGTCTGGGCGAACTCCAATACTTGAAAGTTCTGGCCGATTAGTGCTTCAGTCAGGTAGTCTTCGACTTCTCGGATCTGTATTTGAGGTTGGTAAGAAATAACGAGTTGCTGGAATAGCTCGACATCTTCTGGGTGTAGTCCTGCGCGAAACCGAATGCCATCTTCGCGGGTAGCGTAGACTTCCAGCGGCAGTACATGTTTGCGGTGTAGGAACCGGTCTTTGTAGGTCAGACTACTGAGCAAGCCATGGATGGTATCGAATAGCTCAGTGGTAGCAAGGGGTGATTTAGTACTAATGTGTGGTGGGATAAGCTCTAGAAATACCAGTTTGCGATCTTGTAAACGTCTGTAGTCGAGTACATCTAGGATCAGCCTAGTTATAGGGAGAATAATGAACCAGATAAATAGTGAGACACTGATAATTAGGATGGGAATGTTAAATATTTGGGCGCCAGGCGACGTACCAATAAGATAGCGTTCTATAAAGGTAGGCTGGTCAGCAGACGCAAATACAAACATCTCAACTCCTCAACCCACCCATGGTGTTATGAGGTCATCGTAACAGATTAAGACAATAAATACTACATTATTGACTTCGTAGCAAAATACCAATAAACATAGTCAAGCGTAAATTAGATAGGAACAGAGGTTCGAGCCAGGATTTATAATTGCAATATGATAAGAAATATGTTACTATACTACACATATGAGTAAAATTCCTGGCGCTGAGATTGAAGGCGTAGAGCCTAGTGTTGTCACATGGCAGGATAAAGCTGTCGGAGCTGAAGTGGTACCCGCAAATGAAGTTCAGCTTGCGGCTATCGGCAGACCAGAGCACCTTTCGCCACCAGATTCTTACGATTTAAACATAGCTACTACTTACGGTTTAACCTGGGATATTCAAAAATGTGGGCGAGATGTATGGCAAAACTTCTTTGATGCTAACCAAGGAACTTTGGATGGCATACAATACCGTCGAGAGGAATTTATAAACGAACACGGTAAAACAGCCTCACGAGTAATTATTTTTGGTGAGCAAACATACGACTGGCGTTATTTGACACTGATAGGTGGTACTACAAAGGGGATCGGACAGGAAACAGCCGGTGGCTTCGGAGAGGGCGCCAAGTTACTTGCCTTGGCCTTACTGCGAGATCATCATTTTCAAAAAGTAGAGTTTGGGTCGCAAGATTGGCGCCTAAACCTGCGTATTGGTGACCTTGATATCGGTCGCGCTGCGGAACCAGTGCAAGGTATGTTCGGTGATGTATCAAAGAGCTCCATGGCTTTTCCGGGTAATTATATTTTGCTTGAAAGTACCGACTCTACAAACATTGACCAGATAGAAGAAGCCCGCCTATTCTTCCGTTCCTCTGAGAACCCTGACTTCAGTGAGCCTACACTAGAAGTTCACGATCGTACAGGGAGGTTTGGCTTTAAATATTTACCTCCGACTAGGTTTGGTTATACTCCGCCTAAAGGACGTCTATACGTAGCGGGGCAGCGCCGCCATTTTGATGTTAGGCCAGTAGATGGTGATTGGGATACGGTCACCGGCTTAAGCCTCTGGACAAGCCGTGACATATCTTTTGGAGATAGAGATAGGGGTGCAGTCGATACTTTTAAGGTCAGTAGGGAGCTTCTCTCCCCCATGGTTAGTGCCTCATCACAAGACGAGACACTAGGCGTAATAACAACAATGGAGCCAAGCTGGTCTTATGATAGGAAAAGCGAAATCGATGTTCAGCTTCTAGGTCTTTATATTGGTAACTACAGGGGCAAACTTAACTTTGACCCAAGGTATCTGGCTGTTGACGACCGTGAACTAGCAAAGTCTTATGGTGATCAATTACATCAGGCCGGATATGTACTCTGTTTAGCTGACTTAGGTAGGATCGGTATGCGTACATTAAGTGACTTGATACGCGAAATGACCAACCATAGAGAAGTTGAACACACCCCTGAACAACAAAGGCAAATAGAAATTCTTGAAAGTGCAGCTGACTATATCAATAGAGCCTCAAATATTGGTAAGAGGATCGTAGGCGGCCAAGTTAAGCTATATGCCAACGAGGAAGAAAAGACCTTTTTTGAAGGACAATATAAAAAAGGCGTCCTCTGGATAGCAAGAGAGGTTTTTAGAAATGGGACTTTTAGTAGAGCACTGTCAACATATCTACATGAAACCGATCATAAATATGGAGGCGACAGAACTGCAGAGTTTAGCTATGCATTAACTAGCACACTTGAGATGACTATCATGGCTAGTGTAGAAGGTGGAGCAAATGATAACTTAGCTCAACTCGCAAAAGAGTGGTATGAGGCACAAGAGGAAGACAAATTACGTAATCCCGAAGCAGAGCCAGTGCGGCTTGAGATTACAGGCCCTAGCAGATTAGCCTTAGGTGAAGGCGACAATACAGAAGCGACTGATGAAGCTGTGGCAACAAAGAGGCGGAATGCATTTGTTCGTTTTGTAATGAGGCACCTTGGCTCCAAATAATAATCTTAGTTAGGTAAGTTGAAGTAACTTATCCCTATCGATAAGCAGACATCCGTTACACTCGGCAAGCTCGGTTGCAACTCTACTAAACTCTCCATTCGTAATAACCATTGCTCGATCACAACTATACATTCGCAAAGCAGTGACTACTTGGCGAATAGCATTTGCTTTTACCAAGCCACTACTGCGTTTCACTTGAACGCCCCAGGTAAACCCATCTTTTACGGCTACAATATCCACGCCGTAATCATACTTTTCCGTAAGACGAACATGCTGATAGCCCTGTTGCTTTAACAATTCGGCGACGTATAGCTCAAACTCGGGCCCTGACATAGCATCAATTTCTGCAATATCTGTTTGGTTTCGATTAAACCATGCTCGTACTCTCTTAACTACTTTATAAATTCGTCTGGCAGAAACGAAAATGAGGATAACAATGGCACCGATAACTGCAATCTGTCCAATTCTTACAACTAGGGCTTGGTGCGTCCAATAAAATCCGGCAGCTAGAACCACTATCTCGAAAGTCAAATCACCATTACCATTTGAATAGCGTCGTGACATGCTATTTTAACTCCCTGACTGCAACTGGTAAGTCACTAACAGATGTGATACTATCCGAATATGCCCAGTGATAGTAATAAGACGCGCGAAGAGCTCGGCATAAAGCTCCGAGCCATTCGTGAAAAAGCCCATCTAACTCAGCAAGAAGTTGCTGATGCTGCTGGTGTCCATGTAAATTACTATGCTCGAATCGAACGGGGTGAAGAAAACCCAACCTACGAGAAGCTACTGGATATAAAGAAAGCCCTGAAAGTAAAGAATCTCGGTCTACTGTAGGTCTACTCATTAGACTTGTCCTGTTCAAAGGCGAGTCGTAACTGATCCAACCAGGCTAAAAGGTGTTCGTATGAATGTCTTTCAAGGGCACCAAATAAAGATGCCTGTCACAAGACAGGCTTTTTTATTTGCTTATATTGATAGTTCTTCTTGTTATGTTATAATTATGCCCATGTTATTACTAACCAATCAGCATCATACCCATATATTGCCG
>JBPOHZ010000019.1:0-22629 GCA_052034955.1 Candidatus Saccharimonadota bacterium
TTGGTGCGGATGAAAGGACTTGAACCTTCACGCCTTGCGGCACTAGCTCCTAAGGCTAGCGTGTCTACCAATTCCACCACATCCGCTTATATGTTAACTTTCACGCTAGCGTGTCTACGATATATACCGTGGCCACCCTATCCGCGTGAAATTACTTAACAGATGACATTCTATGATATTTTGCGATAAAAAGCTAGAGTAGCATCACCATAATTTTTACTTGCTACCAACTGATACTTATCTTCGGGTAGTCTGATGTCTCCGTGAGGTGGTAATGAATAAACCAAAAGTCCGCCTACTTTGGCATGTTTAGCCATTTTCTCGAGTGTTGTTTCTTGAATTTGATCGTACGGAGGGTCGCAAAATACCAGATCAAATCGCTCAGTATTATGTCTATACGACCAAGACCTAGCATTAATATGAATAAGCTGAGTCCTGTCCGTTAAACTAAGTTTTTCGATATTTCTTTGGATAACGTCATAGGCATCACGGTCGAGCTCTAAGATTGTGGCATGTCTGGCGCCACGACTTAGGGCCTCAAAACTTAAGGCTCCGCTACCGCCAAAGGCATCGATGATGGTTAGCCCTTCTATATCACCAAGAGTGTTGAAGAGCGCAGTTCTAATTCGATCTCCCATTGGGTGGGTTCGACGGCCTTTAGGGGATTCGAATTGTCTGCTTCCCAGTTGTCCAGCGATTATTCTCATAGATTTCTTATTATCTTGGCATCGATCATGGCGCAGTACCAGGCCAGGGTTACATGCTTAATAATATCTGGCATCAGCTTGTTTCTGACTTCTAGGGTAATCTTGGTAGTCCAGCCTTTTTTGTAGTAGCGAGTATACATGTCCAAGGCGGCAATTTCCCGAGAGGTACGCTTGAACCATTCGGCGATTCCTAGTTTTCTGAACTGATCTATCTCTTCATGGGTTGGGGCACTGTCACGAAACGCCAAGGGCGCAACAATAGTGGCAACTCCTAGTTCGAACAAGCCATGAGTACTGATCAGGCCTTTTGGCCCCCACATCTTCCAGTTATTCTTAACTACATCTCGCTTGGTATCTCCAGGTATGAAGACCTTTTCCTTAATACTGACCCTAGTTTCGATACCTTCGCCGCCACGCAGCTCGCTAAGCTTTTCTTCGTAAGGATAATGATGAGCCGGTGTTAGGCCGTCGACAATGGCATGAGACAGCCAGGCTGCCTCGAAGGCCACCTTCTCCATGTTTTGATCTTTGAGTTCTATCACTAAGTATTTGTAGTGGCGCATGATCTGGTCGATAACAACCGTGTCGTTATCGTCAAAGGGGTTAAAGAAGTGCCACGGCTCGTTTTCTCCAGG
Source organism: Candidatus Saccharimonadota bacterium (assembly GCA_052034955.1). Classification (GTDB taxonomy): domain Bacteria; phylum Patescibacteriota; class Saccharimonadia; order Saccharimonadales; family AWTP1-31; genus CAZIBG01. The sequence continues at coordinate 1,343 of JBPOHZ010000019.1, forward strand.
GCTTTTCTTTTTAATACCATCAGGGCCGTTAACTCCTTCGAAGTGCAGAATCTTGCCTGCCTTTGGAAATAGCGTGTCGTCACCAAGAAGCGCTGTTAAATTCTTGCGAGCAACCTTATCAATTTTCTGATGGGTGCCCATAATCCTACCAGAAGTTTTATTGAGGATTGTACCGGAATACATTAGATTTTCTCTTCCGCAATGCGGTTTAGGATATATTTCATATTGTTTTGCACTAGTTAAGACTAGTTACAGCACGCAGGGCTTGTACTCTTTGTGCTAATTCTTTATATTGTAACAGTTTTTCGCCTTTATTTATGAATTCTTGGGCAATATTCCTAGCCTGGGATATTAGCTTTGTATCTGTTAGCTTGGCAATTCTTAGGTCGAGCTGACCATGCTGAAGTGTTCCGTAAATTGCGCCTGGACCCCTTAGTTCTAGATCTAGCTCACTGAGCTTAAAGCCGTCATTGTTCTGTTCGAAAGCTCGCAATCGTTTAGATGGAGCCTGAGAATCGCTGAGTACCGGATAGCAATAACCTTGTTGTTCACTTCTACCGACTCGACCTCTTAATTGATGGAGTTGAGCCAGTCCAAAGCGATCTGCATTTTCGATGATCATTACGCTGGCATTTGGTACATCCACACCAACTTCGATTACCGTTGTTGCTACTAGGATGTCATACTTTTTATCGATGAAATCCTGCATAATCTTTGATTTCTCTTCGGCCTTCATCTTACCGTGGAGCAATCCAACCGAGCGATGCTTAAACGTAGAGCCAGCTAAAGTCTTATAAACCTGCTCGGCCGATTTGACCTTTCCTAACGCTACCGAGTCTTTGACAAGTGGACATACTACGAATACTTGCCTTCCTTCCGATATTTGTTGATCAACTTTGGCGTACATAGTAGCTACTGAGTTAGGAGAAATAATTTTGGTCTTAATAGGTAGCCGGTTAGCAGGCTTGGCAGAAATTATTGATATATCAAGTTCGCCGTATAGGGTTAGCGCCAAACTTCGCGGGATAGGTGTCGCTGTCATAGATAGTACATGAGGCATATGACCGGCTTTGACTTGTAGCTTCTTTCTTTGCTCTACTCCAAACCGATGTTGTTCATCAATAATCACTAGACCGAGTTTGTGTATATCGACCTTGTCTTGGATTAGGGCATGAGTTCCTACAATGAATCTGACTGAACCTTCCTTGATGTGTTTTCTTGCCAGATCCTTCTGTGCTGTTTTCATGCCGCCAACAAGCAGGCTTACCTGATTCTCATAACCAAGTGGCTTCAGTAGGTTATAAATAGTCTCGGCATGCTGACTGGCAAGAAGTTCCGTAGGAGCCATAAACGCTACTTGGTAGCCTTGCTCCATGGCCATAAGAGCAATCATTGTTGCCACCACCGTTTTTCCAGATCCAACATCACCTTCAATAAGCCTATTCATGGGATGAGTTGCCTGCATATCCTGATAGGCTTGCCAGATAACCTTTCTCTGGTCGTCGGTTAATTTGAATGGTAAATGACTTACAAAATCTTTTGCTAGACTCTGTTTGAAAGGGATTTTTAAGGCCACATCTTTAAGGCTGTCATTTTTAATTAGTAATGCCGTTAGTGTTAGCTCAAAAACCTCCTCGAACCCCAGACGACGACGAGCATTTTCTAGTAGTTTGGGTGTATCCGGAAAATGGAGAGCCAATATGGCATCACCCTTGCTCATTAGGTTTTCGGATTTCACAATCCACTCGGGTAGAGTTTCGGGCAATTTACCGATAAGTGGCGCAATTTGCTGAACTATCTTACGAATTTGAAATGACTTGATTCCCCTAGTTTCCTTATATATCGGAACGATTCGTGCGGTGCTTACCGGAAGATCAGATACCTGTTCGGTTGAAGGGTTCATGACAGTCATCTTTTGATGACTAAGCTCAAATTGGCCCGAGATATAGTATTCTTGCCCAGTTTTGATAGCTGCGGCACGGTATGGTTGGTTGAACCAGACAAGATTAACACTACTTGTGGTATCTGTAGCGACTGCTTCTGTGATATGCATACCACGTCTAACTCGGCGACTTGAAAGACGGTCAATCTTTGCCCTTATAGTGACTGCTCCAGGCTTGATTTTGTTAATATCTGTTACCACAGAATAGTCATCATACCGTCTAGGGTAATAACGAGCTAAATCTCCAACAGTAAACAACCCTAACTGCTCAAAGAGTTTAGATAAGGCTGGCCCCACTCCTTTAACATCTGTTAACGGGCTGTTTAATGTCATGTGTTAATAGTAGCAAGTTCTAGCTGGCTTTGCGGACAAGTAAAAAGGTACTTGGGCCAAAAAACGACTTAGCAAGAGGTTTTTGCATTACACTTTCGAGGCTCAACATAACTGTTTGAGGTACGACTTTCTTAAGCGCTGGACTTCTTAGATTAGAGACAGACAAAATAGACTCTACCTTAAGGCCTGCGTGTGCAAGCTGCTTTATGACTGTCTTAGGGTTATGGTTTACGAAAGCGATTTCACCATCTTTCTTGTTTTCTTCTGATCTAATATCGACAGGTTCGGTCGGTAACTTCTTGCCTTTAAGTAAGTACTTAATTCGGTTTCTGATGTGTGTATTGTTGGCTATCTCTAGAACAAAGTAGCCGTCATTGGTCAGTACGCGCTTGATTTCACTAAATTCAACGGTAGGGTCTGGTAGGTGGTGCATGACCCGGATCATGGTAATAAGATCTAGTGAATTATCTTTAAATTTAAGATCATCAGCTTGGGTTAGCTTCATGTCAATTTCGGGGTGATCTTTAAGAAAGTCCTTACCGATGTCGAGTTGTTGTTGACTTGGCTCGGCTAAAGTAACTTTATCGGCATAATTTTCTAGAAATACACAAAGCCGGCCGTAGCCCCCGCCAATATCCGCAGCATGTTTGAAATGTTTTCCCTTTAATAATTTTTTGAGGGCAATACGCTCAGATTTGTTTTCGTAGTCCCTGCCGTCCCAATAACGTAGATAGTTATGGCTCTTGTCGTTATACTGATCGGCAATTTTTTTAGTTTTAGGCATAAAGAATACATTCCTGTCGTGTACATTTAGATTGATTTAATAAAAGTATACTACAGTGAAAATTTATGGTTATGTTTTTCAGGTTGATTGTCCGAAAATTTGCTATACTGTTTTCATCATATGACCAATTACGGAGAACACAAATAAGGTATGAGCACCCCTAATAATTCTGGCGGAAGAAAATCGGTTCGATCTATCAAGACGCATGTCACTAAGAGTGGTAAAACTATCAAGCTGAATCGAAGCTTGAGTCAAAAGCTAAGTGCACAAAAGAATGCTAAGGCCAATCGAAAAGCACTTCGTCAGGCAGACCTACCGAAGAGTCGCGTAAAAAGATTCTTGTATCATTTCCAGCCAAAACGAATGTACCAGTACTGGTTTAGTCGTGATGGTGCCATCATGGCTCTCAAGATTACTGGAGTCGGCTTTATTGCCATGTTCCTGCTTATTGTTGGACTGTTTGCCTATTTCCGTAAAGATCTCCCTAACCTGCGGGACGTAAATGGTGACCAGTTTGGTGGAAGCGTTAGATACTACGACCGGACTGGTAAGGTTAAGCTCTGGGAAGACTATGATGCCATCAAGAGACTACCAGTAGATGAACCCGATATTAGTCAGTACGTCAAAGACGCAACCGTAGCCATCGAAGACAAAGACTTTTTCAAGCACGGCGGATTTGATGTTCGCGGAATTATGCGTGCCGGAGTTAGCAACCTTACTGGTGGTGGACGCACTCAAGGTGGTTCAACTATTACTCAACAGTTAGTTAAACTGAACCAAAACTGGACCAAAGACCGTAGCTATACCCGTAAAGCCAAAGAATTAATTCTATCCGTTGAACTTGAGCGTAACTATTCTAAACAAGAAATCCTAAGAGGTTATTTGAACACTGCGCCTTACGGTAACGTGCAGTATGGAGTTGAAGCCGCCACAAGAGATTACTTCCAGAAGTCAGCCAAAGACCTCACCTTGGATGAAGCAGCTTTCTTGGCAGCAATTCCGCAAGCTCCATCCTATTACTCACCATATGGCGCTTACTACAAGACTAACGTAGAGGAGTCTCGCGGTGCGCTAATTGGTCGCCAGCACTATGTCCTAGACTTGATGACACAACAAGGCATGATTTCTGCTTCTCAAAGAGATGAAGCAAAGAAAGTAAACACCCTAAAGAAAGTTAAAGAACCTCAACCAAAGTACTCCGGAATTAAGGCGCCATGGTTTGTGATGGCTGCCAAGAAGCAACTCGAACAAGAAAGAGGCGGAGTTGATTCTGTGAAGGTGGGCGGTTGGTCAGTAATTACCTCGCTCGATCTTGATAAACAAAAAATCGCCGAAGAACAAGTAAAGAAAGGCTTGCCAGTAATTCTGTCCAAGGGTGGTGATGTTGCCGCATTTGTAGCAGAAGACGTAACAACAGGTCAGGTTGTAGCACTGGTTGGCGGTACTGACTTTACGAATAAAGAGTTTGGCCAGTTCAATTATGCTAATCGACCATTGCCTCCTGGGTCTAGCTTTAAGCCTTACGATTACTTATCTTTGATAGATGGCAAGCAAAATGTTGGTGCTGGATCGGTAATTTACGATACGCAGGGCCCAGTCGGTGGCTATAGGTGCACCAACAAGAATCGTCCCCGAAACGACAAGAACGCCAACTGTTTGTGGGATTATGACTTTAACTTCCCTGGCCCACTTACACTAAGATACTCGTTGGGCGGATCAAGAAACGTTCCGGCTGTTAAGGCTATGCTCATGGCTGGTGTCGAGACAACAATTGATAATGCAGAAAAGCTAGGTTTGAAAAGCGGATACAAATGTTACGCAGACGAGACCTATACCGATGAAGCGCCTTGTTATGAATCATCGGCAATTGGCGATGGAGCCTTCTTGCACCTCGATGAACATGTCCATGGCTATGCCAGCATCTCAAGGAATGGTCTAAACATTCCTCAGACATATATTCTCAAGATAACTAACGCTTCTCAGAAAGTTATCAGTGAATGGAAGCCATCCAAGGGTGTTCAGGTGGTACGACCAGAGTCAGCCTACATTGTTACCGACATGCTTAGTGATCCGAATGCCAGCTATATGACTAGCGGCAAGCCTCATCGCTATAAAAACTGGAAGTTTGCCATGAAGACCGGTACAACCAACGACAATAAGGATGGTTGGATGATGGGCTACTCCTCTAAGTACGCCGCTGGAGTCTGGGTCGGTTACCATACAAGGCAGAAGGTTATGCGCAACTACATGGAAGATATGACCAAGCCTATCTGGCAGGGCTGGATGAACGCCGCACATGACGACATCAAGGCTGTCGATTGGCCAAAGCCCAAAGGACTCCAGACCCTACCCGCCTATGTAGTTAGGTCAAATCCAAGCTCTACAACTCGTGGTGCGGTTATCCCAAGTCGTTCTACCGATCTATTCCCATCCTGGTATAAGTCGACTAAGAAAACTAATAGCACCCAGGTCATCGATAAAGTAAGTGGCAAATTAGCTACCGACTGTACTCCAGAGTTAGCTAAGGATAAGTCTAAGGGCGCCTCAGCCAACCAGTTCTCTATTGACACTATTGTGGCGGGAGGTAGCGCCGGTAGTGCATCAACTGGAGACAAGGACGATGTCCATAAATGCGATGACAAGAAGCCATCCATTACACTTAATAGTCAACAATCTGGTAACCGATACATCCTCAGTGTCAATGTCTCCAAGGGGACACACCCAATTTCTAGCAGCAAATTTAAGGGTACTGTTAACTACATACTAGATGGCCAAATTCTACAGAGCTTCCCTATCGGTGGCCCTGGTACTGGACTTGCTAGCTTCAAGTACACGCCAACCTTTACTGGTACTCAAAGTATCTATGCTGAGGTTATTGACAGTGTCTTGTACGATAGTTCCAGTGATTCAGCAAGCATAACTGCCTCTGGCGCATCATCGTCTATAAGCCTAAGTATTACCGGCGGTGGGCCATACACTGCATCATGGAATGCTGTTTCGGGATATACCAATTACACCATTTGTTATGGTAAAAATAATAGCGCCAGTACTTGTGTAACCGTCGCTGCAACCTCCTACAATATCCCATCAATATCTGGGAACAACAAAGTAGCCTATGTACAGACCGAGGACGGCAGTGTGGTCTCTACTACCGAGCCTTTCTAGCTAGTATCCAGTTTAGTTTTCTAGGAAATTGTTTAGTGCGGCACGGACAGTGTCGACACTGAACAGTTCTTTGGGGGCTTTGCCGCCACGAATATGTGGTCCGATGGCACCGTCAAAACCAAGCTTTTTGGCTTCGGCTACGCGTTTTTCGATAAATGGTACGTGACGAATCTCGCCACTTAATCCCAGCTCTCCAAAGACAACAGCATTCTTTTTAAGCTGTAGACCCTTACTAGCACTAGCAATGGCCATTACGACTGCAAGATCGGCGGCAGGTTCGGATATCTTGATTCCTCCTACGATGTTGATATATATGTCTTGATCGGCAAGATTTAATTTGGTGCGACGCTCCAGCATAGCAATCAGTAGGTTTACGCGGTTTAGATCTATACCACTGGCGGCCCGCTTAGGGTAGCCATAGGATGTTTTGTTGACTAAAGCTTGAACCTCTACTAAGAGTGGCCGACTTCCCTCCATGGTGGCTAGTACGACTGACCCGTCACTAACTTGCCTTTCGGACAGTAATGCGGCTGAGGGGTTGGTTACCGGCTGCAAGCCGCTATCTAGCATTTCGAATATGCCTGCTTCATTTGTTGATCCATATCGGTTCTTTACTCCGCGAAGGATCTTGAAGCCTCCGTAACGATCGCCCTCTAGCTGAAGTACTACGTCTACGACGTGTTCTAAGACCTTTGGTCCGGCGATTGAACCTTCTTTGGTGACATGCCCAACCAGTACAAGGGCGGTGTTGATCTGCTTGGCTACTACGCTAAGTAAATGAGTACAATTTGTAATTTGACTTACTGTGCCGGGCGCCGAAGCTATATTACTTGTGCTTACAGTCTGAATAGAGTCCACGATTACAAGGCGGTAGTTGCCTTCGGCAATAGTAGACGCTATATCATCGGCGCTGTCACTAGATACAATGTCTAACTTGGGGCTCTTAACCTTTAGTCGTTCGGCACGAAGCGCGATCTGGTGTGCCGACTCTTCTCCGCTAACGTATAGGACCGGTACATTCTGGCCAATAGCAGCCGCTAGCTGCAGGAGGATTGTGCTTTTGCCAATTCCAGGTTGTCCAGCAATCAGATTAACGCTGCCAGCAACAAATCCACCGCCGAGTACATTATCTACCTCTTCGATGCCCGTAGACAGTCTTGGCTCGCGCTTTGCCTTGGCGATACTCGGTAGACTCGCAGGAGTTAGCTTATGACCGGCTTTGGTAGCCTCGGCGACGTTGCCAACAAGTAATTCTTCTTGTAAGGTATTCCACTCGCCGCATGTCTGACAACGTCCAGTCCATGTGCCGGTAATCGCCCCACAGCTAGTACACTCGTAACGAACATTCTTTTTGGCCATTAATACTCTTTCTGTAGTTATTCTACCAGAGATTAGATGTCTTCGACTTTTACATCAATTTGATTGCTATCTAATGCTCTGTTGAGCTCTTGTGCTTCTTCGGCCAGCTTGTTTCGCTTGGTTAGGATAGACTTATATTTAGTCACTAAGTCTTTGGTTTCCGAATATAGGCTTCTAAATGGAATCAGGCTTTTATTATATGCTACGACCCCTGTATTGTAAGCAGTATAGTCTTTTGTTTGTAATAAGACGTCCAGCTCCTTTGATGCAGAGATTATGTCACTTTGCATAACATCAAGTTTCTTATTATTATCAACTATTTGAGATTCAATCTCTTTAAGGTCTCTATCCAATGTATCTACTTTTTCCTTGCGTGTCTTGAACTCTGATTTATATGATACGGAGTAGCTTACGATTTTCTGGCGATCAGTAAAGTACCTTTGATAATAGGTATCTAGCTCTGCAGGTAGATCGGAAACCTCCGTCGGGAGAATCGAGTGCAGTTCGTTGGCGATATCGGCGTTGCTTTTCTTGTATTGGTCAATCTTGTCGGTGATGTCTTGATCGTCTACGCCTTGGTAGGCCATCAAGACTAAATCATCAATCTTTCTTTGCTCGTTATAGCTAAGTCGACCATAGGCGGCATGTAACATCTCGTGAGCCGCCGTAACCTCTTCTACGCCGTTTAGGCGATCATCTTGTACGTCTAGAAGGAATATGCCACCATTGGGCTTATAGCATCCCAGTACAATTGCCGTTTCTCCTTCTTCGCAGCTCTTGTAGAAGCTTGGCTTATCTTGAAGTAGGGGCTTCTGTAGGTAGAATATGCGACGTCCTAGATCGGTCATGGTCGTGCTTGTGGCAAGCTCTGATGCCGATACCGTTGGAGTGTAGTCCCTTAATTGCCACCAGTCTAAGATATTTTGTCTCTGCCAAAAGCTCAATCCCAGAATAACTAGCAAAGATAAGGAGGTAAGTACCCTCAGTATTCTTGGCAAGAGTGGCTTTTTTGGTGCGATCGGCTGAATGTTTGGTGTTTGGGCTTCTGCGCGAAGTTTTGTTAAGTCAGTTACGCCATTTGGTTGCATACATCCAGTATACATTAGCTGTGCATAAGGATTTTATTCTTGAGTTACAGAATAGACTAGCTTTTTGTCTTTGAGATCAACCTTTACTATGTCGCCTTTGCTGTAAGACGAATCTAGCATTCCCTCGGCAATAGCGTCCTCAATGGTGTCCTGGATAAGACGTCTCATGGGCCTTACACCGTTGTTGGCATCGTAGCCTTCAGCAAGTAAGTGCTTCTTGGCTGCGGTACTGACCCGCAGACCAATGCCATGTTTTACGAGTCGTTCGCTTAGCTCGCTAAGCTGAAGATCTAGGATATGAAGAACATTGTCTTTAGTTAGGGCGCGAAATACTAGGACTTTATCGATACGGTTAAGAAGCTCTGGCCGCATTAACTTCTTGAGTTCATCATGAACTTTGTCTTTGTTTCGTTGATGTAGGCTTTCTAGATCTTTTTTGTCTTTATCATCTTTGACCTGGAAACCGAGGCTGGCTTCTTTTTGTAGCTTATCGGCACCAACATTACTGGTCATAATGACAATGGTATTGCTAAAATCTATCTTTCTACCCTTTGCATCTGTCAGAACTCCATCTTCAAGTATCTGGAGTAAGGTATTGAATACTTCTGGATGTGCCTTTTCGATCTCATCAAAAAGTATAAGGCTGTAAGGTTGTCGACGAACTTTGTCAGTTAACTGTCCGCCTTCATCATAACCAACGTATCCGGCAGGTGCACCAACAAGCCGAGAAACATTATGCCTCTCGCTGAACTCACTCATATCTATTTTAATTAAGGAGTCCCTGGTACCAAAGTATTCCCGAGCCAACGTCCTGGCTAGTTCGGTTTTACCGACGCCGGTCGGCCCAAGGAATATAAATGAACCAATTGGTCTTTGTGTATTGCTGATTCCGGATCGGCTACGACGAATAGCTTTTGATATGGCCTGAACGGCCTCATCTTGGCCGATTATGTGTTTACCAAGTGTTTTTTCTAGCCCCAGCAGGTACTTTGCTTCGGATTTAATGACTCGCTGAACAGGAATGCCAGTCATCTTGGCAACAACGTCTGCTACTTGATCACTGGTGACAATTAATCGTTTGTTGGTTGGGCCAGAGCTTTTTAGATTCTTGAGTTCATCTTCTATCTGACTTAGCCGAGTTTTAGAACGTGCTGCTTTTTCGTAGTCTTCGGCCTCTACTGCGTCATCAATTCTAGATTGAACAATCTTAAATTCCTTTTGAAGCTTGCGTATCTCTGGGGGAGTTTTGCCTTTGCCAACTCTAAGGTGAGCAGCGGTTTCATCAAGTAGATCAATGGCCTTGTCTGGCATAAATCGGTCATTAATGTATCTGTCGGCAAAAGTTACGATGTCTGCCAAAACTTCGTCATCAACGCTTACACTGTGGAAGTCTTCGTAATGGCTTCGCAATCCCTTAAGTATTAGAAGCGTCTCAGCCATATTTGTTTCAGGAACTTGAATCGGCTGGAATCTACGCTCTAGCGCGGCATCTTTTTCTATATGCTTTGTATACTCTGCGGTGGTTGTGGCGCCGATAAGTTGTATTTTAGCTCGGGCTAGGGCTGGCTTAAGAATATTCCCTGCGTCCACTGCTCCCTCTGCTGAACCTGCGCCAACTACTAGATGTAGCTCATCAATAAATGCGATGGTATTTTTGTTTTCCTCTAATTCGGCCATAACCTTCTTGAGGCGTTCTTCGAACTCACCACGATATTTTGTTCCGGCTATCATGCCTGCAAGATCAAGCATCACAATTCGTTTGTCGATAAGACTATCTGGCACGTCTTCTGCAACTATTCGTTGAGCTAGACCTTCTACAATGGCGGTCTTACCAACACCTGGCTCACCAATTAGCACTGGGTTGTTCTTTGTGCGTCGATTAAGGATTGTTATTACTCGTGCAATTTGTTTATCACGACCAACAACTGGGTCAAGTTTAGACTCACGTGCCTCGGCAGTTAAATCTGTGCCGAAGAAATCAAGTGCAGTCTTACGCTTATTCTTGATACGCCTCTTAGACCCGCCTGCCACACCGGCGTCATTCTGTTGCCGATTCATAAATTGTTCTAGTTCTACAATCAGGATATCTACGTTAATGTTCATGTCCCTAAGTAGCTGTGTAGCCTTGGCGTTCTTTTGGGTCAGCATACTGTATAAAATATGCTCTGTGCCACAGAACTCCTGATTAAAGTCTTGGGCTACATCGTACGCCATCTTTAGGGTTAACTTGGCAATCTCACTAAGGCCTTTGGCTTGAGCGTTCATGACTATAGTTTTGGGCGTCATATTCAGAGCTAGCCTTGCTCTATCTAGGGTTACACCGGCGCCCTCAAGTAGCTTGGCCCCCATAGACTCATCTTGAGCTAAAAGACCAAGTAAAAGGTGCTCTGTGCCAATGTAGGCACTACCGAAACTTCGAGCAATAGCATCAGAATGCTTCAGGCTTTGCAGAGCATTATCTGATAGATGATTTAAAAACTCTTGGAAGTCAGGTGTATCTTGCATATATCCAGAATATCAAACTGGCACTCACGATGCAAGAGTGCTAAATTAAGCTTCTTGGCCGTGCTCTTCAATCGCGTCTAGTAGGCTACTCTCGAGTTGCTCTTTGCGCTTAACTTTAGGAGCGGCTTTAGACTCGCTGGTGGTTTCGGTTTGTTCTTCGGTCTTAGGCTGATCGGCCGATATGTCAATGTCGTAACCAGTTAACTTGCTAGCAAGGCGTACATTCTGACCGCCCTTACCAATAGCTACACTTAGCTGATCTTCTGGAACAACTACGATTGCTTTCTTATCTTCTTCCTTAATGGTTACGCTGGTAACTTTTGTAGGATTTAGAGCATTGGTGATGTATGTCTTAGGGTCTTCATCGAAGACGATTATGTCAATCTTTTCTTGCTCACCAATCTCACTCATGACAGCGTTAACACGCGTACCGTGACCACCAACGAAGGTACCAACTGGGTCTACACCTTGGATGCTGCTAGAAACAGCTATTTTACTTCTAACACCCGCTTCACGAGCGATGTTCTCGATCTTTACAGAGCCATTATCCATCTCGGGAACTTCATTGCGGAATAAGTGCTCAACAAATGTGCCACTTCCTCGGCTAACAACTAGTTGTGGTCCACGGAATCCGCGTTCTACGTCTTTTAGGAATACTTTAAGTCTTTGTCCTGGGTAGTAGCGTTCGCCCTGGATTTGCTCACTCTTGGGCATAATTCCCTGAGCCTTACCAAGATCTATACGCACAATCATGCCTTCGACACGAGAAACTAAACCGTTAATTACGGTTCCAATTTTGTCGTCATATTCGGCCATTACAATTTCGCGTTCAGCTTCGCGTAGTCGCTGCAAGATAACTTGCTTTGCGGTTTGAGCTGCTACACGTCCAAAATCTTCTACTTTCTCGTGAATCTCAACTGTCTCACCGATCTGGGCATTCTTTCGAATGACTTGAGCTTGTCCAAGTTCGATTTCGTAGTTAGGATCACCAACTCGCTCAACAACTTCTTTGCTGACATATGCATCAACTTCGCCGTTGTTTAGGTTCATAGTTACGCGAACTTCTTGCTCACGGTCACCATAGTCACGTCGGTATGCTGCAGCTAAAGCTTGCTCTACAATTTCTTGTACGGTCTCTTCTGGTAAGTTTTTTTCTTCGGCAATAGTTTTAACAGCTAGTGCCAAGCCTTTCATATCTAGTTCCATATTTATCTCCTTTTCATTAAAAAATCCGACCACGCTGGCCGGATGAACTGAGATCAATTATACGTCAGCTATGTCTGCTTGTAAAGACATGATCTATCTTCTTCCAGATGGTACACTAGAAGTTACATGAAAAAAGTTACTAGATTATACAGCCAGTTCAAACCAATTCACTACATTATTGATCTAGTTCCAAACCGCGAGAAAATGATATTTAAAGGAACGGTGATTATTTCTGGGCAAAAGACTGGTCGACCAAGTCAACGAATTACGCTTCACCAAAAAGGCCTGAAGATCATTAAAGGACATGTTACGGCCCACGGTAAAGATGGTGATAGAGATTTAGATATTGATCGGATTAACAGCCTAGAGAGCAGTAACGAAATACGCTTACACTCCGGTAGTATGATTTACCCAGGTAAGTACACGATTACATTAGAGTTTACCGGCAAAATTACCAAGAATATGGACGGCATATATCCTTGTAACTTCAAGCATGATGGCAAGGATAAGGTTTTGATCGCCACACAGTTCGAAAGCCATCACGCCCGAGAGGTATTCCCCTGCATTGATGAGCCTGAAGCAAAGGCAACATTCGATTTATCTTTGACTACTCCAAAAGGCGAAACAGTGCTGTCGAATACGCCTATAAAATCACAAGATGAAGTTAAAGAAGATAAGTCATTAGTTAAATCTTCATTCGAGACAACTCCACATATGAGCACTTACTTACTAGCCTTTATTTATGGTGAACTAGATTACCTAGAAGCTAAAACCAAAAAAGGCATTGTGGTAAGAACTTATGCGACTCCTGACAACACTAAACATACGGCCTTTGCACTGGAAACGGCGGTTAAATGCCTTGATTATTATGGTGACTACTTTGGCATTGACTATCCATTGGCTAAATGTGACATGATAGCATTGCCAGACTTTGCCAGTGGAGCAATGGAAAACTGGGGATGTATAACCTACCGCGAGCAAACGTTGCTGGTTGATTCAGAAAATACCAGCTTAGGTATGAAACAGTATGTGGCCATGGTTGTGGCTCATGAGTTAACTCATCAATGGTTTGGCAATCTTGTAACGATGAAGTGGTGGACAGATTTATGGCTAAACGAAGGTTTTGCCTCTTGGTTTGAATATCTGGCATTGGATCATCTATTCCCAGAATGGAAAATGTGGACCCAGTTTGTGGTTGACGATCAACTACAGGCGCTTAAGGCAGACGCCCTGGAGCACACCCACCCGGTTGAGGTAGAAGTTCGACATCCGGATGAGATCAGAACTATCTTCGATAATATTAGTTACCACAAGGGCGCAAGTGTTATTCATATGCTTTATGCCTATTTGGGTCAAAGGGACTTTAGAACGGGCTTAGGATATTACCTCAAGAAACATTCCTATAAGAACACTGTTACCAATGACTTGTGGGAGGCTCTAGAAACTGCATCAGAAAAGCCAGTTGCAAAATTTATGAATGCCTGGACATCACTTAGCGGATACCCGCTTGTTGAAGTTGTGCAAGACGATCAAGGTGTAACCTTAACTCAAAAACGATTTATTCTTAATCCTAAGTCAAAAGTTACCGATCATCACATATGGCCGGTACCACTCCTATCTACGACCAAGAACCTGCCGGACATAATGCAAGAGAAGAAGTTAGTAGTTAAGGATTTAGAAAGCGTATTTAAGCTTAATGTCGGAAGTAAAGGCATGTATCGAACTATTTATAGTCCATCATTGCTTCAATCTTTAGCGGGGCAGATAAAAACAGGTCATCTAGAGCCTCTAGATAGGCTGAGTTTGTTATCAGACGTCAGCGAAGCTGCTAAGGCCGGAAAGTTGCCAGTCACTGAGACTTTAATGTTGCTGGATTCATTTAAGGAAGAGGATGACAATGCCGTATGGGACATTATTGCCGGAACCCTTGGCTCTGTTAAACATGTCATGAATGACGATGAGATCCGCGACAGTATGAAGCCATACATTAGAGATTTAACAGCTAAGCAGGTATCTCGCTTGGGATGGAAAATCAAAAAGTCAGATTCGTATTTTGATATGTTGTTACGTCCAACCGTTTTGGCTATGGCTGCCACTGCTGATAACCCAGAAGTTGTTGCCGAGAGCTTGAGCAGGTTCAATGATATCAAGTTCAGCAAAGAAAGTTATGTCAACCCAACTGACCCAGATCTGAGGAATATTGTTTACGGTACAGCAGCTCGATTGGGGGGCAAGAAGGAATATCAGACCTTAGTTAGAATGCATTCACTGACCAACTCAAATGAAGAAAAGCTAAACCTTTGCGCGGCAATTTGCAGTTTCGAACAACAAGACCTGATCGAAAGTACTCTAGAAATGATTAAGTCAGATGAAGTAAGACTCCAGGATATTACATATTGGATAGCCTATAGCCTAATGAACCGTCATGCACACGCAACTACCTGGACATGGGTCAAGAAAAACTGGAAGTGGCTAGAGAATAATCTGGGAAGTGATTTGGCATTCCACAGGTTACCTATGTACGTTGCCAGGGGTTCTAGCGACGCTGAATTCCTGAAGGAATACAAAGCATTCTTTGGTAAATCCTTAAGCCACGCTTTTGAAAGAACTTACAACCAAGGTATAGAAGTTATCCAGACTCAGTCAGAGTGGCGAAAACGAGATTTGGAATCTGTCCGCACATTCTTTAAGAATCAGTAAACCTGGATGTCGGTTAGAAATTCGCTGACTAACATACCCTTTACAATCTCAATTGCCGAAAGTCGATAATCTTTTGTCCAGCCATGTACTTGTATCCAACTTTCTGCTGCTTTGGACATCTGACGAACCTTTGCCGGTGTAATATAATCAAGTCCCCTGCCATTTAGTGTAGATGACCTGTATTTAACCTCAACAAAATATATGCAGTCATTCCGTCTTGCTACGATATCAATTTCGCACCATCTGGTACGCCAGTTATTACTAAGTATAGTATAACCTTTGCTTGATAGGTATTGAGATGCGGCCTGTTCTGCTTGTCGGCCGACTAATGTGGTAGTCACAGGTAAGCCTTTATCGGTTTATAGCTTAGCCTATGTATCGGGGTTACTCCGTTATTATCTAAGGCTTGAATATGCTTCTTGGTTCCATATCCTACGTGGCTATCGAATCCATATTCTGGAAAGATAACAGCTTGTTCTGCAATATAATTGTCGCGTGCTACTTTGGCTATTATGCTGGCAGCACTTACTGCAGGGATTAAATCATCAGCTTTTATTAGGGTTTGAGTTTTACGATTGTTAGGCAAAAAGTTGTAATCACCATCGATAACGATGACGTCGTGTTCATCGGAGATTTTATCAACCGCTCTTTGCATAGCCAGTCCGACTGCGGCCGTCAGTCCTAACTGGTCAACTTCGCTAGGGGAAACCCAACCCAGGCCGTAGTCGGCCGAACTAATAATCTGTGCAGAGAGTTCAGAACGCCTCTTGGCGAGAAGTTTTTTGGAATCTTTTAGGCCGTCGATGGGGGTTCTTAGAATTACGGCCCCAGCCACCACTGGTCCGGCCCAACAACCCCTGCCTACTTCATCAACGCCAACAATAATCATACGTACTGATAGTAACAAAAAACCGCCCATTTAGGGCGGTTATGTATTTGCAGTTTTATTAACTATTCGGCAGCAGCTTCTTGGTGAGCTTTCTTAACTTCTTCGATTTTAGCTTCTGCTTCAGCTTCTTCGGCAGCTTTTGATGCAGCTTCTGCTTCGTGTTGGGCAACAGCTTCTTGGTGTGCTGCTTTTTCAGCTTCTGCAATTGCTGGGTCTTCTGGAATGTCATTGACTTCTTTGTCAAAACTAACAGCAGCAAGTCGGGCGGCTTTACCTGTACGTGCACGCATATATGTTAGGTAGTTACGTCGTACTTTACTTCGCTTCATAACTTCTACTTTTAGCACAAGTGGTGAATGTAGTAAGTAAGTCTTTTCTACGCCAACACCGCTAGCCACACGACGAACGGTAATTGTAGAAGTTAGACTGTCTTTGCGACCAACTCGAAGCACAAGGCCTTCGAAGATCTGGACACGCTCTTTGTTTCCTTCTCGGATCTTTTGATGAACTTTAACGGTGTCGCCAGGGCGAACATCAACGACAGCGTGTTTCTTGTATCGGTTCTCGATTTGTTTTAGTACTGATTCCATATCTGAATAATATTACAGTATTTCACCCTTGTGGTCAAGAGGTTAAACACCGTACAATAGATATATGAATTATGATCAGCAGGCACTTAGTAAACACAAGGAACTTAAAGGCAAAATTGGGATTAAACTAAAGGATACTTTAGATAGCCAAGATAAACTCAGTACCTACTACACACCTGGGGTCGCTGCTGTAAGTAGTTATGTTGCTGAGCATCCAAGTGAGGCCCGGGATTACACATGGCTCAACAATAGTGTAGCTGTGATTAGTGATGGATCTGCTGTACTTGGACTTGGTAACATTGGTCCATATGGAGCTTTGCCGGTAATGGAAGGTAAATCTATGTTATTCAAACACTTTGCCGACATTGATGCAGTGCCAATTGTATTAAATGTCCATACGGCTGACGAAATTGTGGCAGCCGTTAAGGCCATTGCCCCTAGTTTTGGCGGGATTAATCTAGAGGATATTGCAGCGCCGATTTGCTTTGAAGTAGAAGAAAGGCTAAAGGCAGAGCTCTCTATACCAGTCTTTCATGATGATCAACACGGAACAGCAATTGTTGTTCTAGCTGGGTTGATGAATTCTATGAAGGTTACAGGAAAAACTTTAGCCGATTGTAGAATCGTCTGTGTCGGTGCGGGGGCTGCCGGTACCGCCATAATGAAGTTGCTGTATTTATACGCCAAGCCAGAAATACTGGCTGTCGACAGTAAGGGTATAGTTTCTAAAGATCGAACCGATCTAAACTCCGAGAAGTTCAAACTTTTAGACTTCACTAATCATAATAATGTTTCTGGTAGCCTAGAAGACGCATTAACTGGTGCCGATATTTTTATAGGTGTTTCTAGGGGCGGATTGTTAACCACAGAAATGGTAAAAACCATGACTAAAGATCCAATCATATTTGCTATGGCTAACCCGACACCGGAGATCATGCCTGACCAAGCCAAGGAAGCCGGCGTAGCAGTAATGGCTACTGGCCGCAGCGACTTTCCTAACCAAGTGAATAATGCCCTGGCCTTCCCTGGTATCTTCCGGGGTGCACTGGATAATAATGTCTCACAAATAACCAATGAGCATAAGCTCGCAGTTGCAAAGGCAATAGCCGACCTGGTAGAGTCACCTACTTCCGAATCAATCATCCCTTCCGTTCTTGATCCTCGATTAGTTACTTCTATTGCGAAAGTCATACGGCAGTAGTTACTTGACTTATAGACGGCTACTCGTTATAACTAGCATCTATGAATGAAATTAGGTTACCTGTTTATCATACGAATGGTTTAGTATTACCCAGTATTTCAGACGGTAATATGGAGGCACGTATTGCCGATAGTCGAGTACATGACGATAGGCTGATTGGTGGCGCCCTTGTCTTGCGCACAGCTGTATTAACAAAAAGCAATGAGTATAAACAGCTCGTTCAGGCGGGACTTGTAGTAGAAGACCAACGAAGAGGTCACCTTCCTCTTTACGCCGTACTCCCAAAAGTTGAACCGGTTGATGAAACGTCAGCCCCTAGCCCGAGGTTAACTAGTAGCTACTCTACAAGTTTCTGGCCAAATATTGGCGTATCATTGAAATGTATTGAGTTTAGCGGCTTGGGATTTATAACTTCAACATTACTAGAAGGAAGATCAATAAGAGAACGTAACTGGGCTGAGCCGATTCATACCAATCGGTTATTTCAACAGATTAATGGTAGAGTGTTCCCGCAATTCAACTTTGCTAAAGGTCAGGTTTCTATAACGGTCTAGCCAAGAACTCGGAAGACTTCTTCTGTGGTAGTCTCTCCGGCCAGTAGCTTATCTAGTGCACTGTGCAGCATGGTCAACATTCCGCCTTCTATTGCCGCTTTCTCTAACATCTGTGTGGTCATTTCGGCTGAAGGTCTGGACAATAAATTACGCAGTGGCTCGCTCATCAGCATTTGTTCTCGAAGAGCTATTTGACCTTGATAGCCAAAAGGGTTCTCGGCCGAAGTACCAGCTTTATAAAGGGTTATCTTAGAAAGGTCTGGCCTTTGGATATTTGGGGGGAGTGTATCGACTATTTCTTGTAGCCGTTTTTTGGTAAATTCGTCGGGTTGATAAGCTATTTTTGATTTGTCATCAAGTCGTCGAACAAGACGCTGGGCCATAATCATTCGAATAGCCGAAGTAAACAGTGGATTCTGTCCAATTATGTCAACCATCCGGGTTAAAGCCGCGGCTGCCGAACTGGCGTGAAATGTCGAGAGCACCAGGTGACCAGTTAGCGAGGCCTGTAGAGCTGTTTTGGCAGTATCGTTGTCCCTTATCTCTCCAACCATCACAACATCAGGGTCAAGCCGTAGTACGGCACGAAGGTTGTTGGCAAAGTGTGTCTCTTCGTTTGACTTGCTGGTTACCGAGACCTGTGTGATGCCTGCGAACTGGTATTCCACCGGATCTTCGATGGTTATTATTTTGCGACTATCATTATTTAGGGTGTTCAGGATTGAATACAGGGTGGTTGTTTTTCCGGAACCAGTTGGTCCAACGGCTAATACTAATCCGCTGGGTTTAAGAATTATTTCATCTAGAAGCTTGCGTTCATTAGGGTTCAATCCCAGACGATCAAGATTGTACATGTCGGCCTGCATATTGAACAAACGCATCACAATGTCCATACCATTTATTGCTGGCACTGTTTCGACTCGAAGATTAATATCGACGACCGATTCGTCGGCCATGCGTACCTGCTGGGTAATATGGCCTTGCTGAGGCTGGTCTGAGGCCGTAGAAACATTGGCAGCAGATGCCACGGCTGATGTTAGCATTCTGTTTCTGTCGATGCTGAGGTTAGCAATAGGGTGTAGTACGCCATCAATTCTGAACCTGATCCTTACTCCATTTTTCTGATTTTCGATATGGATATCAGAAGCCTCAAGTTTGTGAGCCTGACTGGTGATGTAGGCTAGCATGTCGTCGGCTTTGACTTGTTCGAGCGTAGCCGATACTTGTTGAATCAAGTTTGACTGACCTTCTGCTGCAATATTAATATCTTGATAAACGACTTGTTTCGGCGGGTCATAGAGCTTCATATATTCCCGGTAACCTGCATCGGAGATTAGGGTGTAAGTGACTCTGCTATCTAAGAATCTGTTGGTCAGTGCGGTCATTGTTTGTTGTGAGGTAGTAGTTGTAATACCAAATTTTATGGCACCTTTTTCTACAGATAACGGTATGACACGCAAACTATACAGATCCGGCAAAGATAATAAGTCCTTGAATAAAGGCTTGTCGGCCATTAAGGAAGTGTTACTGTAGCTAAGCCCTAGTAGGTTGGCGCGTCGCTCGGTATTTTGTTCTTCGGTTATACGAATATCTTGAGCCATAGACCTATTATATAGGCATAAGCACCAAGCGGAAAGTTGTAAACCAGACGTAGGGTTATATAATAAGCAGATGCCCAAAATAGTTGTTATCGCTCACGACATAAGAAGTCTACATAATGTAGGCTCTTTGCTTCGCACGACCGAAGGTCTTGGTGTTGAGAAAGTGATACTTAGTGGCTATACACCCCATCCTGATTACACAGGGGATCCAAGACTACCACATATCGGAAAGAGGCAGAGGGTGCAGATAAACAAGACTGGCCTGGGGGCTGAAGATACGGTTAACTGGCAGTATCAGGAAGACATCAAGTTAGTTATAGATGAGCTTAAAGAAAAAGGATATAAAATAGTAGGCCTAGAGCAAAGCAGCAATTCTATTAGTCTGCCTGAGTTTAAGGCTCCGCCGAAGATGGCACTATTACTTGGACGTGAAGTAGAAGGCCTGGATGAGGACATAATAGCTATGTGCCACTCTACAGTAGAGATACCGATGTACGGCAAGAAGGAATCCTTCAACGTTGTTCAGGCCGCTGCTATGGCTTTGTACCACTGTAGATTTATAGGTTAAAGAATTGCGCCAGCAGTTCGGCTCAGGAAGAACAGGGCAACGAGGAGTAAAAGCACTCCTACATCGACCATTTTATGCGTTAGGATGTATCGCTCACCTTTTACGATGAACCGATGTGCGGCTAAGCTGTGCTTGACGACCATATATACAAGCCCGATTACTGCTGTGACACTTAGGAACCCAAATATCCAAGGCGCCCAGCCATTGGAGAGTAGCTGAAGTTTACTGATCATACTTGGCTTAACGGCGTCTGTTTTGTCACCGTCTACCGAAGTCATGTTGCTTGTTAATTCTGGTTTTATGACACTCAACTTATAATCCTTGGTCATCCCAGTCAGATCTATATCAACGATTGATTTTGACCCATCAGCTTCTAGCGTTACGACATTTTTGCCAGTTGCCACATTACTGAAAACAACCTGACCATCCTTACCGGTGGTTTCGGTTTTTGAACTGGATTCTAGTTTAACCCTAACTCCGGACGCAGGCTTACCTGTGCTATCAGAGACGGTTACAGTTACATTGTGCGATGTGACCGGGGATGAAGAGCTGGAACCGGCGGTGGATGTGCTAGTTGTACTCTTGGTTTTCGTATTTGTGGTTGTCGTTTTTTTAGTAGTGGTCGTAGCTTTGGTATATGGAGTGCCATACATGGCGACTATGATAGTTCGTTTACTTGCCGACAAGTCACCACATTTGTAATTGTCGGCATCAGTTATACCAAAGCCTACTTCCGTGTAGTCAGGGTGAAGTAGATTCTCTCTGTGTGACAGACTTGCATACCAGCCGTCAATTACTTCTT
>JBPOHZ010000012.1:0-8369 GCA_052034955.1 Candidatus Saccharimonadota bacterium
GATCGCAGTTAAGGCTAGTCTGTAGTCTATTCTGACAAGGCCCTGGACCGCCGCCCGAGTAAGCCCAACCCATCACACCGGCCCCCGAGTAATAAGGAAAGAATGCCTGCACCTGAGCATCGTCCAATCCCTGGCCGTTAGATCCTGCCCACCAAAAATTTGTCGCGTCATCGGCTGGATGAGACCTGTTATTTAACCCGGTTCCTGCCGGCAAATCGGAACGGTAAGATGCTACACCAGCTGCAAGAGATTGACCTGCCAAGATAAAGATCGAGTAAGGCTCATTATTGTCCTCTGCCTTTGTAGGAGAGTTTAGGTAGGCCACCACCAGGTAGATCGGAATTATAAAGACCAGCGCAATTACAATTTGGCGCAAATATACGTTAACTAATCTAATGTATATTTTATCCTTCTTGATTAGCTGCTTCACACTACCCTACCAACTGTGTTGTATGCTTTATGTTAATTGTATTATAGCCTATAAATTCACAACCTCAATGCCGGTTAAGCCTACCTGGTAAGGACGATTGATTGACGACCAAGAAGCAGTCTGTTATTCGCGTCAATACTAATCTGCTTACCCGGTTCTAGTGTTTTAGAAAGCGCCACCAGTTGTTCAAGTTGCCGAGAATTAAAATCCCTCAAACCGTGGCTTCTTAACCAACTGGCCATAACGTCCAGAGCCACGCTATGAGGCAACTGAATAAATGAGTCTCTGTCTAGTGTTTGCCGAGCCGGTTGCTGATGAAGATACAGCATGACATCATGATCCATGGCCCGATTGACCACTGACATATGGCCAATATGGTTTAGCAATTCGGACCGCCCTGCTTGCCCCAGTTTAGGGATAATCTTTCCTCGCACGTAGTTGCGCAGGATAGTCATGTCGCTATTAGTGCTGTCCTCTCGCCATTGCAGCCCCTGCTCGCTGGCATAATGCCTGATGTCGGCTTTAGGCAAATGAAGCATTGGCCGCCTGAGGTGCCGCTTATCGGCCAACGAAGTAATGCCTTGCCTGCCGGTGCCCCTAAGCATATTAATAATTGCAGTCTCGATAACATCGTCCTGGTGATGAGCGGTTACCAAGGCCTGTGCGCCGGTAGCTTGTTGGACTTTATGTAGAAAGTCGTACCTTGCCTGCCGGGCAAGCGCTTCGCTAGCCCCGGCCCCAAGCTCGCCTCGATGATAGACAAACGGAAGATTATACTTTGCGGCAAGTTGCTGGACTAATCTGCGGTCTAGGTCGGAGTCGCTGCGGATTCCGTGATCAAAGTGAGCAACGGTCAATTTAAGCCCTTCGATCTTGGAAAGTAGGTCCAACAAGACAACCGAATCTACTCCTCCAGATACGGCTACTACATAAGACCCCGGTTCAAGTTCCACCCTCATATACACCTATAATACCACCGAAGGCTAAATCAAGGTGGACCAGTAGTACCAAAATCTGTTCAAAATAGCACCAAAGATTATTAGGTACCAGAGAATCAATATGTCGCCGTGATGCTTGGCAACAAAGTCAGACACAGTCTTGAGCTTACCCTTAACCTTTATGTGTCCTTGGCGAATATTCCATATAGTGGTGTATAAGAACATCGGAATTGTCACCATCCAGACTACGATGCAGTACGGGCAAAGTGAACCAATCTCGAAGACTGCTTCGTGGAATAGCCACATGCAGAAAATTACTCCAAAAATAGTTCCAGCCTGGAGTCCTAGCCAAAACCAACGCTTAAACTTGGCTCCGGCTAACATTGCCATACCGATGGTAGTGACGACCGAGAAGCCCATAATTCCGAGTAATGGGTTTGGGAATCCAAAAGCACTTGCTTGTTCGCTCTTCATAATATTTCCGCAACTAATAATTGGATTGATGTTACATTCTGGAATAAAGTTAGGATCCTTTAGCAGCTGAATTTTCTCGGCCGTAATAATAAAGGCCATCAAGAAACCAATCATTCCACCGATAGCCAAGATGTACGGCAAAGTTCTCTCTAGAGTCCAGGGTTGTTTTTTTACAGTTTTTTTAGTCATGCATTAATGATACTACAACTGATATACAATATAGATATGAAGCCGTCATTCCTTGCATCTATACCAAAGAACAAACGCCCAACTTTTGTGCCCGATTTTACAGCCGATAACATTCTGGATGTAGACTTTAAGGCCTTAAAAAAGCTAGGCGTAAAACACCTACTGATTGATCTTGACTTAACTCTTCGTAAAAAAATGACCCGCAAGCTAGAGCCAGCAACAATTGCCTTTTTAACAGATACCATGAAGCTTTATACGTTCGAGTCCGTCAATATCGCTAGCAATAATATGCTGGATCTATCCGGCTATGCCAGCTCTATTCAGGCCAAGGTTTTCCAGCCGTATTGGAAAGGGTCATGGATTGTACGAAAGCCTAATAAACAATTTTTTGGCAGAATACTAGACACTCTTGGCGCCAAGCCTAGCGAGTGTGTCATGATCGGCGACAAACTTAGGGGTGATGTTTATGGCGGCAACGTCAGCGGGCTATTTACTGTATTAGTTAAACCTAGGGGCAGCGATTATTGGTACGATCGCATTCTGTTTACACGTTTCCGTGAACGCCGGTTGATGCAACGTTTTCTTAAAAATAAATGATCACTCTTCAGGACACTCGGGAACAATTGGGTCAACAGCAGGCTGTTCGCTTAATGGACCTTCGGTAGATCCATTCTCGAAAGTATTTGCTGCGACATATAACCCATTAACTTCATCTGGTTCGGATAACAGATACCAGACTCCATTAACCGAAGGGGCAGCCTCTACGGGTCCACGTTCTACGCAGTAAACTCTAACTTCTGCACCCTTCATAATATGCGGCCCGACACCTGAAGCTGTCGCATAATCTTTAAATGTATCAGCGCCAAACTGCTGAACTTCCGGGTAGTCTTTAAAAGTTTCGCCGCAACCAGGCAAGAATGAAGATGAAGCGAATACCAAACCACCTGCTAAAATTCGTCTTGTATTTTGTTTCATAAGGAGTAATCTTAACCGAATGTTAAATCATTGGCAAGCACAAGAACCACTAGACGGGGTAGTGCCGCAAATATTTATCTTTGAGCTCAAAGAATGATCCGTCTGTGATGCTTTCTCTTATTTGGTCTACTAGATTGACTACAAAGTATTCGTTATGGATAGAAGTTAAGGTTAAGCCTAAAATTTCGTCTGCTTTATGCAGATGATGAATGTAGGCCCTCGTGTAATTTGAACAAGTGTAGCAATGGCATTCTGGATCTAACTGAGTAAAGTCCGTCTTGAACTTAGCGTTAGTTATATTAAGTTTGCCTTGGGCAGTATAGATGCTGCCGTTGCGGGCCTGGCGAGTAAAGGCGATGCAGTCAAAGGTATCAACGCCATATTCAACCCCCAAGAACAGATCGCTGACAGCGCTACCAATACCGAGCAAGTGTTTTGGCTTATCTTCGGGAAGTTCTTGGTTTACCCACTTTACTACGTCCGGAATTTCACCTGGCTCAAAAACACCGCCAATTCCAAAGCCATCGACGTCCAGCGCGCCTAAGAATTTAGCCGATTCACGTCGTAGCTCTTCACTTCGTCCACCCTGAACTACCGGCCATAAAGATTGATAAGGTTTACCGGCTTTTTGATGCTCGGACCATTGCTTAGCATGTTCAGTAACGCATCGTTTGGCCCAAGCATGAGTCCTATCGAGCGCAGTCCGAATATAGTCTGGGCCAGCAAGTGGAGAAGTCAGTTCGTCGAATGCCATGTGCACATCAGCCCCGATTTGCCATTGCAACTGCATGCTACTTTCTGGGGTCATGCGTAGTGCCGATCCATCCAGGTGTGATTTAAAACTTACGCCCTCATCATCGACTTTAGCTAGCTGTCCCCCGGAATGCTTAGCTTGTTTAGTATCTCCTTTGGTGCTGTGGGAAGTGGCATCAATTCCCTTTTTGTAGGCCATCCCCAAGCTAAAAACCTGGAAGCCGCCGCTATCTGTAAATGTCGGTCCATCCCAGTTCATAAACTTTGCTAGTCCACCGGCGCGCTCGACAATATCGGCACCTGGTCGGAGCATTAAATGATAGGTATTAGCCAGGATGGCCTGACCATTCATGGCATTAACCATGTCCACTGTCAGCGCCTTTACGGTTGCCTGTGTGCCGCCAACAATAAAGGCCGGGGTCTGAATATCGCCATGGGGCGTATGCAGCACTCCAGCACGTGCCATAGTGCCGGTTAGCTTTTTAGTAATCGTAAACTTGTAGTCTTTCATCTTCGGTCAACAGTATAACAAACTTCGGTCGTCAATTGACCATAGGACGGCATTGCAATAAGATTGAACATATACGCTTATGAATAAACTATTTAAAAACCTACCCCTGCTAATATTTTGCCTTGTCATAAGCGCGGCTACAATATTCGGCCCCATGACGGGACAAGTTGCTGCGGAAAATCCGATAATCCAAGAATTTCCGGTACCTGGAAACGATGTTACACTAACGTCAATCTCGACAGGGCCTGATGGCAATCTGTGGTTTACCGATGGCGGCAGAGGATTAGTTGGAAAAATGTCTACATCAGGAACGATTACCGAATATGTGGTTGCTGGTGGAGGCAACACTCTTCAACTTAACTCAATCGTCGCTGGCCCCGACGGTAATATGTGGTTTAGACAGAACGGCGTGAGTACTATTACAAAAATATCAACTAGTGGTGCTATGACCGATTATACCGTTGGATCGCTAAGCACCTACTTACCCGCATTAGCCTGGGGACCTGATGGAAACTTATGGTTTAACATGGGAACCGAAAACAAAATTGCAAAGATGACACCAACTGGGGCGGTAACCGAATACGAGACGCCGACCCCCGACTCGAATCCTAGCAGTATAGCTGTCGGCCCCGATGGTAACCTGTGGTTTAGTGAGTATAATGCTGATCAGATCGGAAAGATCGATATGAATGGAGTCATCACCGAATATCCTATTGCTAATACATCCGCTAATCCTGGAGCTATTGTTGCCGGCCCTGATGGTAACATGTGGTTCACCGAGGGTAACTCATATAATATAGGCAAGATAACCCCGACTGGTACGGTCACCGAATACCCTCAATTAATATCGGCGCCATACCCTTACAATAACTTCATAACCGTGGGTTCCGATGGCAATCTGTGGTTTTCTGAATCGAGTGCAAATAATATTGGAGTTATTACCACAGCCGGTGTAGTGACAGAATACCCAGTGCCAACCCCAGATTCATACCCATGGGCGATAACCTTAGGCCCAGATGACAATATATGGTTTGTAGAAACCAGCGGCGACAAGATAGGAGTAGTCTTGATGCCCTCTCCCGAGGAACCGGAACCTACAGATAATAATGGTTCGGGCAGTGGAAACAGTGGATCAAACGGCAAAAGCAAAAATAATAAAGCCAAAACACCGGTTTTAGCCGTGACAGGGATTGTTGCTGTATCTAGCTCTGTATTAGCAGTAATCTTGCTGGGCTCAATTATTATAATGTATATAGACTTTCGCAAACATAAAAAACCACTTACAGCGGTTGATCCAAATGTTGCCTACACCTTTGTCCACCACATTAAAGTAGTAACCGTGCCTCTTCTCCGTTACCGAGTTCATATTAAACTTATCAAAAAATCAACCTCTATCGAAGGCGTTAGTCGCTTCTAATTGGTCGTTATATTTACGAGCCCACCCCTAGCATCGGCAAGTTATGATCACCTCCGCTAATGGTTAGTCCACTAAAAATTATAAGCTGGGCAGAACCAGATCGCGATGTAGTCCATGTATGTGTTGTGGTATTGCTGGACAATGTTGTCAGCAACTTAATAGCAACGTGGAGATTCGTCATCTGCGTTGCCCAGCGTGCCTCCTTGTAACCATTACTAAATGAAATAGAAGCCCCCATGCCACCGTTCATTCCCCAGTAAGCCAAAGCAATTGCCGGGTTTCCAGTATTTGTCACCCCCGTACCTGTAGCTAGATTAAGGTTACCTACAATCGTATGGGCAGCCTTGTCTTTAGCATCCAAAAGTGGGGTGCCCGAGAATCCACCAATCTCGAAGAATTTTATTGTTCCATAGGCAATGGCTGTAGATACTATCTGAACGCTAGTCTCGCCTCCACTTGCAATCTTACTAAAGGTAAAAACTGGGGCAGTGCCAGCCGTAAAGCTAATGCTATCGATTAAGGTATAGCCAGCAGGTGTTGTCACGACTCCCGGATTAGTAAGAGATGTATAGGCAACCACTAGTAAATTACCGGAAGTCGCAGATGTACCGAATGGAAACACCGCAGAAAGAGTATTTACGTTATTGGTGATATCCGATTGTCGGACTATGTAGGGCTGAGATGGTAATGGAGCAGAAAATTCGACGTTTGTATTTCCGGAAATACTTACTGAACTCGCACCGGCGTAATACTTAAGGGGAATGGTTGAATATATATCCTGAACTGTTTGATAATCAAGTGTATCAATTGGCCCGACAAGTTCCAAATAGGCTGGCGATGCGGCAGTAAGACTAGATACAAGCACCCGTCCATCCCCAGCCTGGCACAACGGACCGGTAATATTAACAGTGAGAGCATTCAGGGAACTCTCTGTAAATGTATTGGCGCCAAATGGCTTGGTAGAGAAGTCAACGTCAATTACTTTTGTCGTCAAACTAGTGTCCGAATAAATAATAAGCCTATGCATAGAACCCGACAGTGGGTCGTTAGTGTTGCGCTGCCCGATGTACAGAGTATCTGTCGAGGTAGGTATACCAACCGAAGCTAGTGCTACGGTCGTTCCGAGTTGAGTCCAGGTTACACCGTCGGGCGACGTATAAAATGTTACAAGGTTTGCGCTGTCAGACCAAGAAAACCTAACCCAGCCGGTGCCACCCGACCCGAATACACCCGTCACCGATGTGCTACTGGTGGCCTGTGCGTTACCAATAAACACATTCAAAAATCCTGTTGCTCCAATTCTAAATACATATCCAGCAGTAAGTGCGGTGTTATTTTTGGCAACGATACAACCAAATGCTCCGGTTGTCCAAGTCGGCATGGTTAACTTGGCAACTATCGAGATGTCGCCAGTAACACGGAGGACTAGTGCATCGTTTATGTACACCCCCGCAGACGTACCACTTTGCCCACCGGTAAAAGTCTGAAAGCCATTATTCACCCCACTAGCAATCCAATTTTTTACGGTATTCTGTGAAGTACTGGTAAATACAATCGATCTCTGGGGGCCAATTTCTAATGTGTCAAAATAGTTATTACCAGAAATATTCAGCTGATGCAGGGATGTTGGCACGACATGCCGCAAAGTTCCGTAGATTACATTTCCGCCGGTAAATGTCCTAAAACCAGTTGTATTTGGGCTGAGCACAATGACCGAGTTTTGGGCGTTTACAGCATACGAGGCTCCACTTACTGTCCAGAATGTTGAATACGTCAGAGTAATTGTTGTAGTCCCAAAGTTGACAACTCTTGCGGCCGACCCCGAAGCCTGAAAGGCGGACCCACTAATATCATAGCTGTTAGTGTTAAATGTGCCTGCCAAGACAGTCAAGAAGAAACTAGCGCCCAACCAATTGTCCTGCAAACTGTATGATCCTCCAGGTGCTATTATCTGAGTTCCATAGCCATTATCTGTCCAAGTTTTACCTGCCGTAGTAATGGTGTGTGTCGATCTTCCTCGCATATTAATCTGGGTCACGCCTGTGACGGTCAGCGTCATACTACTAGAAAGCGTAATCGTTCCGTAGAATGACACAGAATTAGGGATCGTAAAGGTTCGAGTAAATCCTGTAAATATCATGCCTGCACCAAGCCTTGGCATATCCGCTATATAATTTCCAGAGGCGGACAAAGCATCAAAAAATACATTGTCCTGAGGCAATGGCACGCTTACTCCAGGCGATCCTCCACTCGAAGCCGACCACATGGCAGTCGATGACCAGTTACCTGGTGCTACGGCATATCTGTTGACTGCCGGAGGGAAGTCAATATTGTTATTACCTAGTGCATCACCGCAGCTCGTCAAGGAAACTGCTGGCGACAGCTCAGATACCTTAAAGTCATCGAATTGAGCAAGTGCGGTGTTGTTGTTTGTAGATGCAAAACCTACTCGAGTACCCTGGATCTGGCTCTGCAAAGCCACTGTTCCATTGGAGATACCGACCACAGCACCGTTTACTCTGACGATTACATTAGGCCCAACCAACTCCATGCCGACAACTGACCCGGCCGTAACCGTAACTCCCGTAACCGTCGAGTATGTCAGTGAATTGTTAAAGACATAGCCAATTCCTAATGCGCCCGTTTGACTGATCCTTACTACATAGTAGTATGCCGACGAAA
>JBPOHZ010000026.1:0-15930 GCA_052034955.1 Candidatus Saccharimonadota bacterium
GCATCAGGCTTGCGCTCGATTTCGTCGCCAGTCTTAGGGTTGGTACCCCAAGTAGAACCACGCTCGATTGGGCTTGGTAGCAGGTCAACAACTAGGTCTAGTACTTTTTCTACGATCACACCACGACCGTCTCCACCAGTTACGGCAAAGAAGTTACCAGATAGGATTGCAGCACGGATAGCTGTCTTGATTTCTGTTTCGCTTAGTCCTTCTTCGCCAACTTCGAAATACTTCTCGAGGATGGTTTCTTCCTCGGCAACAGCGTTTTCGATAAGCAAGCTTCGAGCTTTCTTTGCTTGATCCAGCATGTCGGCTGGGATTTCGCCCTCAACAAGTGCTTTATCAGTGAAGTCACCGTAGGTGTAAGCCTTCATGGTAACTAGGTCAACAATACCGTTGATGTCTTTTTCGAAACCGATTGGCAAGTGGATTGGGAAGGCACGCTTGTTTAGTCGTGCGTGGATAGTATCGAGTGACTTGTAGAAGTCGCCACCAGTTTGGTTGATCTTGTTGATGAAACAAATACGAGGAACTTTGTACTTGTCAGCCTGGCGCCATACAGTCTCGGACTGTGATTCAACACCCATCTTACCGTCGAATACCACAACAGCGCCGTCCAATACGCGAAGACTTCGCTCTACTTCTACAGTAAAGTCGATGTGACCTGGGGTATCGATAATGTTGATCTGGTGATCTTTCCAGAAACAAGAAACAGCAGCAGAAACAATGGTGATACCACGCTCACGCTCTTGAGCCATCCAGTCAGTAGTGGTTTCACCTTCGTGAACAGCACCGATTTTGTGCTTTAGTCCAGTTCGGTAAAGAATACCTTCTGTAGTTGTAGTCTTACCAGCGTCAATGTGCGCGATAATTCCGATGTTTCTAATGTGCGTGAGTGCGTATTTCTTGGCCATGCCTATATCTCCATTATTTATTAAGTAGTGACTATTAGATCAACATATTGTCTTAGTGCAAGTGTATTCCCGGCTATTGGGCATCCACTGCATTCTGTATCGGACTGCTCAGGACCAACTTGAAGGGACTCTGTAGGAGATGTGCGCACAAATACTGGCACACCTAGTTCTTCAGAAATCTCTACCATATCATTCTTAAACCCTGTTCTAACACTAGGATTTCCTGTAGCTAACAAGTAAACCGAATTTAGACATGAAACACAGCCAATACGACCAATTGCTTCACCTATCATGACTTTTTCACCCTGAGGTGGGCGTTCTTTGAGTCTATGAACACTCATACTAGAACCGTGCGAAGTGAGCAAAGGCTCGGTTAGCGTCGGCCATCTTGTGGGTGTCTTCGCGCTTCTTAACAGCAGAACCGGCGCCGTTGTAGGCATCCATTAGCTCGGCAGCAAGGCGGTCAGCCATGCCGATACCCTTACGAGAACGAGCAGCAGCTACAAACCACATAATTGTAAGGTGGTTCTGGCGTTGGCCTTTAACTTCGAAAGGAATCTGATAGTTTGCTCCACCAACACGGCGAGAACGAGTTTCGACATGTGGTTGGATGTTCTTTAGAGCTTGTTCGAAGACGTCCAAAGGATTATCTACTTTTAGCTTCTTTGCTGATTTCTCCATGGCTTGGTATACAAGCTTTTCGGCTAGTTGTTTCTTACCATCTTGCATAACACGGTTAATAACTTTTTGAACCATAACACTGTTATATGTTCGGTCTGGTTGGATATCGCGTACTAACGCTTTAGTTACTTTTCGTGGCATGATTACTTACTATCTTTCTTTGCACCGTACTTAGAACGGCTACTCTTACGGTCGGCAACGCCCTGAAGGTCGAAGCTACCGCGAACAATATGATAACGAACACCTGGAAGGTCTTTTACTCGTCCACCACGGATAAGAACAACTGCGTGCTCTTGTAGGGTGTGACCTTCTCCGCCAATGTAGGCCCATACTTCGTGGCCATTTGAAAGACGAACACGGGCTACTTTACGTAGAGCCGAGTTAGGCTTCTTTGGAGTCTTAGTTGTAACCTTAACGCAAACGCCACGCTTGAATGGTGCAGCTTTTTCGTAGTTACGTGTTTTTAGGTTATTTACCACACGGCTAAGGTGTGGAGACTTTGATTTGCTCTTCGCTTTAGCACGAGGCTTGCGAACCAGCTGATTAATTGTTGGCAATTTAATTCCTTATTTATCGGAAGCTACCGTCATGACGTTGTCGCAGATGGCGAGAGACCAGCACGATCTCTACTCCATCTGTAACGCGTCGACTCGACTTCCATTACTTGTTGAATGTTGAAACTCACCTGTTATTTTAACAGATTGCACCCCCTAAGGCAACCACCTGGTCGCTTGGGCCATTCAATCCGAGAGCATCTGCGAACGCAGTGTGCGGGTTTGGTCCCGCACACGAAGTGTCTCTCGGATTTGAATTGCCCGAGCAGGCCAAGAATGGCTACTTAGGCGGCGACTTCTAGTTCTTCTTCGGCAACAACTTCGTCATCTTCGACGTAACCAGTTCCTACAGGAATGCGGCGACCTAGGATTACGTTTTCTTTAAGACCGTAGAGGTTGTCTACCTTACCGCTAGTAGCAGCAGCAATTAGAACACGGGTAGTGTCTTGGAATGAAGCAGCACTTAGGAAGGAGTCAGTACTTAGAGATGCCTTGGTGATACCAAGAAGCAACTGGTTGTACTTAGCTGGCTTCTTCTTTTCGGCAACAAGGCGTTCGTTGGCTTCGACGACAGCTAGCTTGCTAACTACATCTCCGGTTACGAACTCGCTGTCTTCGGCGTCTTCGATCTGAACACGGCTGAACATCTGTCGAACAATGATTTCGAGGTGCTTGTCAGAGATGTTTTGACCCTGGCTAGCGAAGATTCGAAGGATTTCGTTCATGATGTAGCGCTGAGTAGCTTCTACGCCCCGTAGCTCGATTAGCTCGTGTAGGTTGATAGAACCGTTAGTTAGTCGGTCACCAGCAACAACTTTGTCACCGTCTTTGACAGTAACTTGCTTGAAGCTAGGGATTTCGTACTTAACGACGCTAGATTTAGCTGGAGTGATGATGATCTTAGTTTTGCTAACTTCGGCTTTACCAGCAATTGGCGAGATTAGTGGATCGGCACCTTCGTCACCACTGGCGACTACGTCACCGATAGCTACATCTGATCCACCCTTGATCTGTACGGTTCGTCCCTTAAGGCTTAGTTCTACCTTGGCATCTTCGTCGGCAGAAATCTGAACAACGTTTTGGTTGCCATCTTCCCAGACATTAACTGTTCCAGCGATTTCGGCTAGGTAAGCTTGACCCTTAGGAGCACGAACTTCGAAGAGTTCTTCGACACGTGGCAAACCTTGGGTAATATCTTCGGCTGCAGCAGAACCACCACCGTGATATGAACGTAGGGTTAGCTGAGTACCTGGCTCACCAATGGATTGAGCGGCAATGACACCAATTGGGTGGTGATCGGCTACTAGGTTGCCAGTAGCTGGGTCAACACCGTAAGACTTACGTCCTACGCCACGAACGCTTGTTGAGCTTAATGCACTCATGATCTTGATGCCATCAACAGATTCATCAGCTTCGATAGCAGCGGCGATCTCGGCGGTGATTAGCTCGCCCTTCTTAACGAATTTGCCAACAGTTTCGGCAGCAAATCGTCCGGTTAGACGAGAAGCATAGCTAACACCGATTTCGGCAGCGTCACTTCGGAAGTGAGAGAAGCCTGGGTCACCGTTAAGGTCGTCATCAATAGTAAAGACATCTTGTGAAACATCTACCAAACGACGAGTTAGGTAACCAGAGTCAGCAGTCTTAAGTGCTGTATCGATCATGGTCTTACGGGTACCACGGGTAGAGGTAAAGTACTCAAGTGGTGTTAGACCGATCTTATAACCAGACTTAATTGGAAGCTCAATGGCACGACCGGTAGTATCCATGGTCACACCAAGCATACCAACGGCAGTTTTAACCTGACCAATGTTACCACGGGCACCAGATACAACGGCGATAGACATTGAGCTATCTTCGTTAACGAATTGCTCGCTAAGTGCTTTTTGGACCACACCGTCAACTTTTAGCCAGTTGTCGACTGTTAAGCGGTAACGTTCGTCGTCGGTAATGAAGCCTTGATCGAATTGTTCACTAATGCCGACAGCACGAGTTTCACCATCGTCGATGATTGCCTTTAGGCCTTCAACATCACGGAAGTCGTCCATACCCATGCTGATACCAGATTTAGTGGCATAGGTGAAGGCAATGTCTTTTAGATCATCGGCGATCTCGGCAGTAATGACTTGACCGTACTGTTGGTAAGCGTCAGCCATAACATTAGCTAACTTCTTCTTAGTCATTGCTCCGTCTTGGAATGGGAAATCTTCTGGGAATATTTCGTTAAACAAGATTCGTCCAATAGTGGTAGTCCGCTTTACTCCACGGAATGGCATTACCACTGGGCTTTGTAGTTTAAGAATGCCACTGTCGAGAGCCATGATAGCTTCGTCGATACTCATGTAGGCACGTGGTTCTTCTTTTTCGGCACCAGGTCGGTCGTATGTTAGGTAGTAGCAACCAAGAACGATATCTTGTTCGATGTGCAAGATTGGTGAACCATCAGCTGGCTTAAGCAAGTTCATGTTAGCTGCCATGATGTTCTTGGCTTCATCCTGAGCAGCGTCAGAAAGTGGAAGGTGAACGGCCATCTGGTCACCATCGAAGTCAGCGTTAAAGCCTTTACATACCAATGGGTGAAGCTGGATAGCCTTACCTTCGATAAGTACTGGCTGGAAAGCCTGGATTGAAAGACGGTGAAGTGACGGTGCACGGTTAAGTAATACGTACTTACCCTTAATTACTTCGTCTAGTCCATCCCAAACAGCAGTTTCGCCAGCTTCGATCATACGAGTAGCAGAACGAATGTTGTGGGCTAGATCATTGCTAATTAGGTAACCAATAACAAATGGTTTGAATAGCTCTAGAGCCATCATCTTTGGCATACCACATTGGTGGATCTTTAGTTCAGGACCAGCAACGATTACTGAACGACCAGAATAGTCAACACGCTTACCAAGAAGGTTCTGGCGGAAACGTCCCTGCTTACCCTTTAGCATATCGCTAAGGCTCTTTAGGCGACGTCGTTGGCCAGTAGCAGCTACGGCACGACCACTTCGTGCGTTGTTGTTGTCGATTAAAGCATCAACCGCTTCCTGCAACATACGTTGTTCGTTTCGACGAATAACCTCTGGTGCGTTAAGATCGATTAGCTTCTTAAGACGGTTGTTACGGTTAATGACACGACGGTAAAGGTCGTTAAGGTCAGAAGTCGCAAATCGTCCACCAGTAAGCTGAACCATTGGTCGAAGATCTGGAGGAATAACTGGCAATACACTAACACATAGGCTGCCTGGTGCAATTCCGGCACGGTGCATGCTTTCTAGCAATCGAAGTCGCTTCATTAGCTTCTTCTTGCGCATTCCCTTAGCTTCGTCGGTTTCTTTAGAAAGAGTATCGATAAGTTCGCCTAGGTCTACCCCGTCCAATAGCTCTTGTAATGCTGTTCCACCCATACCTACGGTGATTAGTTCGCGTAGTTCTTTTGGTAGATCTCGGTAATCAGTTTCGCTGATCAATGCCAGTGGAGCTAGAGACTCCAGTTTAGCCTTCATCTGATCGTAATCAATGGCAAGCTCTTCAAGTTCTTTAGTTTGCATTTCGGCAAGTGCTTTAACATTTGCGTCTTCTGCTTTAGCTTCGTGCTCAAATCGAAGACGGATAGCTTCTTTGGCAGCATTGAATTCTGCTTCGCGGTCGGCAAGCATTTTGTCACGCTCTTCGGTTTTAACAGACTTGATGATGTAGCTAGCAAAATATGCAATTCGCTCTAAGTTCTTGACTGTTAGGCCAAGAACAAGACCCATAGCACTTGGAGTTCCACGTAGGAACCAGATGTGTGCAACAGGACTAGCTAGAGTAATATGAGCCATGCGTTCTCGACGAACGATAGATTTAGTAACTACTTCGCCGTTCTTATCGACTGCGGCTTCGCGGGAGCGAACTCCCTTGTACTTGGCATCATGAGGACTAATGTCCTTTACTGGTCCAAAGATTCTTTCGCAGAATAAGCCATCTCGTTCTGGTTTCTGAGTTCGGTAGTTAATTGTTTCTGGTTTGGTAACTTCACCATGTGACCAATCTAGGATGTCGGTCGGACTAGCTACTGCAAGTCGTACTGCATCAAAGTCGGCAATATTAGTTCCGGTTGAATAGCGTCTCATTATTTTGCCTCCTTTTCAGCATCCACTTCGACCAGATCGGCCTCGTCGGTTGCATTATCGTCATTGTCATCTGTTGCATCGTCGTCTGTTAGGGCGATAGTACTATCATCACTAATAGAATCATCGATATCCATTATGCTGAACTCGTCGCTTACGGCATCCATTGTTACATCAATATCAGATGCACTTGGCTCTGGAACATCGACTGTTGCTTGATGGGCTCCTTCGTCCTTGATGACTTCAGCCAAGACATCTTCGGCGTCTACAATGTCGCCAGATCCGCCAATAAGGTCAACCTTAAGGCTTAGACCCTGTAACTCTTTAACTAACACGTTAAAGCTCTCTGGGACCTTAGGTCCAACAATCTCGGTTCCCTTGATGATTGACTCGTAAGCCTTTGAACGTCCGTAAACGTCGTCAGACTTGATTGTAAGCATTTCCTGAAGAGTATTGCTGGCACCATAAGCTTCGAGTGCCCATACTTCCATCTCTCCGAATCGCTGACCACCATTTTGAGCCTTACCACCGAGTGGCTGCTGGGTAACCATGGTGTATGGTCCTGTAGAACGAGCGTGGATCTTGTCGGCAATCATGTGGTTTAACTTAATCATGTACATGCTTCCAACAGTGGTTCGCTCGCTGAATGGTTCGCCGGTACGACCGTCGTATAGCTGTTGCTTACCGTCTTTTGGTAGTCCAGCTTCTTCTAGAAGAGCCTGGATCTTTGGAGTAGTGACACCGTCGAAAGATGGGGTAGCTACTTTGTAGCCAAGAGCTTTAGCTGCCATACCAAGGTGAGTTTCGAACAACTGTCCGACGTTCATACGGCTTGGAACACCTAGTGGGTTCAAGACGATGTCTACAGGAGTACCGTCGGCTGTAAATGGCATGTCCTCGACTGGTAGGATTCGGGCAATAACACCCTTGTTACCGTGACGACCACCAAGCTTATCTCCGACAGAGATCTTTCGCATTTGAGCTACGAAGATCTGGATCTGCATGATTACGCCGGCCTTTAGTTCATGGCCATTTTCGCGGCTGAAGACTTTAACACCAACAACCTTACCATGCTTACCGTTGCTCATTCGCTGTGAAGTATCACGAACTTCTTTGGCTTTTTCACCGAAGATAGCTCGGAGTAGTCGTTCTTCGGAACTTAGTTCCTGTTCACCCTTAGGTGTGATCTTTCCAACCAAAATATCGCCAGGATGGACTTCGGCACCGATTCGGACGATTCCATCTTCGTCTAAGTGACGCAAAGCTTCCTCGGAAACGTTTGGAATATCTTGGGTAACGATCTCGGGGCCTAGCTTGGTCTCGCGGACTTCTGTCATGTAGTCAACAATGTGAATGCTGGTTAGGGTGTCATCTTCGACAAGACGTCGGCTAAGAATGACGGCGTCTTCGAAGTTATAACCATTCCATGGCATGAATGCTACGGTTAGGTCTTTACCAAGTGCAAGTTCACCCTTTTCGACGGACATACCTTCGATAAGAACATCGCCAGCCTTAACTTTATCGCCGGTATCAACAACAACGCGCTGGTTAATGCTGGTACCTTCGTTTGAACGAATAAAGTGTAGAGGTTCGTAGGTTTTGCTGGTAGAACCGTATTTTACGGTAACGGCATCAGCTGAGGCCTTGGTTACAGTACCTTCGGCTTCGGCAAGTACGACTTGTCCAGAGTTTCGGGCAACATCACCTTCCATACCTGTACCAACAATAGGAGATGCAGGTTTGATAAGTGGTACGGCCTGACGTTGCTGGTTACTACCCATCAAACTACGGTAAACGTAGTTCTTTTCGATGAATGGAATAAGTGCAGCAGATGAACCGATGATTTGTCGGCGAGAGGCGTCAACGTGAGTAACCTCGTCGGCATCAACTTCTCCGGCAACAAGACTCTTTCGAGCTGAAACACGTTCTTTTACGAAGTGACCGTTTTCGTCGTATTCTTCCCCGGCGCTAGCGATAACTGCTGATTCTTCAGCAACTGCGTCTAGGTACTCAACTTCTGATGTTACTTGGGCTTTAACCGGCCATGTGGCACGGTCTATTTTGGCCAAAGATTTAGCGGCTGCGGCAGTAACTACTTTGTCTTTGGCAACGATGACTTTACCATTCTCGTCTTCTAGGTTTTGACTGGCTACAAATCCCTCGATTTTAGAAGCTGGTAGTGCATTAGTGACTTTAAGATAAGGTGTTTCGATGAAGCCATAGTCGTTAATTCGGGCATAGCTGGCAAGGTTTAGCACCAAACCGATGTTGGCACCTTCTGGAGTTTCTACGGCACAGATACGGCCGTAGTGAGTAGCGTGAGCATCACGTACCTCAAAACCAGCACGTTCGCGTGAAAGCCCACCAGGACCCATCGAGCTTAGGCGTCGTTTGTGTGCAAGTTCGCTAAGTGGGTTAATCTGGTCCATGAACTGTGATAGCTGTGAGCTAGCAAAGAATTCACGAACAGCAGCTACGATTGGACGAGCGTTAATAAGTTGAGCTGGAGTTACAGTTTCGATCTCGCTCATACTCATACGATCTTTAGTGTTTCGCTCCATACGTAGTAAACCAATTCGGAATTGTCGTTGAACAAGTTCACCAACTAATTTAACGCGTCGGTTTGCTAGTGAGTCGATATCATCTGCAGGCTCTCCGGTGTTAGTTAAGCGGATGATCTCGGCAATGATAGATGTCAGATCCTCAAGACGCATGATACGGTTTTCGGCAACGTTAGGGATGTCTATATTAAGACGCTTGTTAATCTTGTAGCGACCAACTCGACTAAAGTCGAAACGCTTGAAGTTATAGAACATGTTTTCTAGCAGTGAACGAGCGTTATCAACAGTTGCTAGGTCACCTGGGCGGAGGCGACGGTAAACTTCGATTAGAGCATCGTTAACACCACGACTAGGGTCTTTGTCTAGAGTGGCTTGGATGTAGCTGGTTTTACCGGTGTCGACGTGTTTGAATGTTTCTTTTATTTGAGCTTCGTTCATGCCAAGGGCACGAAGAAGAGTTGTAACTGTAATCTTACGCTTACGGTCGATCTTTACATAAAGAGCGCCATTGGCAGCTGTTTCGAACTCGAGCCATGCACCGCGTCCAGGGATAACCTTGGCACCGTACTTACGAGTGCTACCGCTGTTATCGGCTGTAAAGAAAACACCAGCAGATCGGATTAGCTGGCTAACAACGACACGCTCTGCACCGTTAATGACGAATGTACCGCGTTCGGTCATCCATGGGTAGTCACCAAGATAGATCTCTTGTTCTTTAACTTCGCCGGTAACTTTGTTTGTTAGTACGACTGTTGCTTTTAGAGGTGCTTCGTAGCTAACGTTGTTTTCTCGGGCTTCAACCTCTGTAGTTTTAGGGTCTTCGAAGCGGTAGTCTTTGAAAGCTAGGGTTAGCTTTGTACCGGTGTAATCGTCGATTGGGCTGATCTCGGCTAATAGTTCGCCAAGCCCTTCTTTTATAAGCCAGTCCCATGACCTATTTTGGTGATCAACCAGATTGGGTAGATCAATAATATCTTTAGAATCAGTAAAATAAACTCTTTTGTCGTCGTTGACGACCTTTGCACTTTTTGCCATGCGCTATATGCTCCGCTCTGCTTAGTAGCTATTTTATAAAGTTGATTAAAATGATGTTTGTATCTGTTTTGATCTGTCGTCGACGAAGATTCTCTAACCGGAAGACTGAAATATGGATTATTTTGATACCACAGCAGTGCCCGCTTACTCTACTTCTTAGAATAAGTTTGCCGGATTAGTTTAGTATTGTCAATAGGGCTATTGTGTGGCTCGACTTTGTTCTACTGAATCCAAGGCATGGGCAATTGCCAGATCTGCTCCAACTCTTGACATGATCGTATCTTTAACTAAGTGAATCGGGCCCTCGAATCTTCGCATCATGGCTGGTTGTGTGTCTGGTCCGAAGGCATTTATTGCTTCCGGCATATCATAGCCTGTGCTTGGGTCGGTGTATTCGTCCATTCCGAGGCCTATAAGGGCCGAACCAATTCCTTCATTCTCGTCATATACATAAGCCGTGACCGGAAGTGCGGAGCCCTGATTGGCTACGGATAAGTACCCAAGAGTTTCGGCAATACCGTTTCCCTGGTACTCTGGATCTACTACTAGTTCTCTGATATTCACATAAGATCTGGTAATAAGCCTTTTTGCTAGGGCTTCAAACGGATTACCAGAAATGTTATGTGCTGCAAATGCATATCCGACAGGATGACTTCCATCATAAGCAATAGTCATTGTAGGTGAGTAAAACCAGCTGGACCGCATGTGGTCGGAACGTCTAGCGGCTCTAGTTGGGCGTTGTCTTGATTCTCTGAATATATCTACGCTCTGGGCAGATAAAAGATGGTCAACCTCTTCTTTAGTTCTGTTTGGTAGTGATTGACGGAATCCTTTTTGGGCTAGGTCTTTTAGACACTTCCATCTTTCGTAGCCATAAATGCTCTTAGGGTCGCGTAGCTCGAATCTTAAACCTTCAATATCAAATCCATTGACCGGCATAACAACTCCTGTTTAGAATAGATCTTTTTATACCACAGAAATATATTAATCTCTAGGTTTAGTTTTTGAGACTTGTTACAATCTTGTCGACAATTCCGTACTCTTTGGCCTCTTTGGCACTAAGCCATTTGTCACGTTCCATGTCTTCGTGAATTTTGGAGTACTTCTGACCAGTGTTCTTTGCCATAATTTCGTGCAACAACTTCTTGAGCCTTAGGCCTTCTCGCAGGTCTATTTCTTGGTCGGTGATCTTACCGCGCGTACCGCTGCTTGGTTGGTGGATCATAACGGTGGCATTAGGAAGTATGATTCGCTTTCCTTTGGTGCCGGAACTCAGCAAGAATGCTGCGGCAGATGCTTGTATACCAATACCTACTGTCTGAATGTCATTGCTGATGTACTGCATCGTGTCATAGATTGCTAACGCATCATAAACACTACCGCCTGGGCTATTTATATAAAACTGAATATCTTTCTTTGGATCTTCGGCATGAAGAAAAAGTAGTTGGGCAACAATGACGTTGGCGGTATGCTCGTTTACGCCATCGCCCAAAAAGATAATGCGATCCTTAAGAAGTCGACTATAGATGTCGTAAGCACGCTCTCCACGGCCATCGCTTTCGATGACGGTTGGTACTAAGGTTGAATAGCTCATGGGATTACTCATACCCATTAGTTTAAACGTACAATTGGCACTCGTCAAGCATGAGTGCTAACTTCTGGCGCCAACCTTCTTTTTGGGGGTGCTACGATGACCAACAGGAGCTTGTGCTGCGGCATCTCGAGCATTGATATGAAGGAGTCGACCGACGAGCTTGCCAGTGTATCCGCTGACATGTACGTTTACACG
The DNA here is from genome assembly GCA_052034955.1 of Candidatus Saccharimonadota bacterium. Classification (GTDB taxonomy): domain Bacteria; phylum Patescibacteriota; class Saccharimonadia; order Saccharimonadales; family AWTP1-31; genus CAZIBG01. Next base: position 11,635 of record JBPOHZ010000026.1, read on the forward strand.
TGCATCAGCAGCGGCATTTTGTACTGCCTCTTGGTCGGCACGGAGCATAAGGGTGAAAGCATCTTCTTTTACACTCTCGCCACCAAGTAAAATCCGTAGGGCGAGCAACGCCTCATCGATTTCAACTTGGGCGTCCAAAACATAACTAATCTCCCCTGTTCCAGGGTCTCGTTCGGGTGACATGTTATTCTATTTCTTATCTGAATAGCTAACAAGTTTAGCTACAATTTTTTCACTTCTAATTCGGGCTGCAATGTCTTGACGGCCTTCTGGCTTATCGAGCTCGGCTTGCATAGCTGGATCTTGGTATTGGCCCTTTAGAAGGCTGATTCTGATTTCGAGCTCTTCGGGAGTGACTTCGATTTTTTCTTTATCGCCAATAGCACCAATAATGATTCCAATTTTGACCTGCTCTTCGGCGTCTTTTCGGTTACGGTCTCGATGTTCTTGTTCGGTTACACCTTCGCCGTCAAGGTGCTCCTGCCAAGTTTGACCACGGTAAGCCAAGTTTTGCTTCTCTTCTTGTTCCATTCGAAGCAGCTGGTCTTCGATAATACTGTCTGGGATTGCTACCTTGGTTTTGGTGGCAATTGTACGAAGTAGCTCGGTCTCGAACTTACGATCAAGTTCGTTCTGTTTTTCGATACCAAGCTGCTTTTTAATGTCATCCTTTAGACTTTTAAGATCTGTAAAAGGACCAGCATTTGCAGCGAATTCATCGTCAGCCTTAGGTAGTACAAGTTCGCTAATCTCTTTAGCAGTGATGGTGAATGTAACTTTTTTGCCCTGCAAAGCAGAAACACCGTAGTCTTTAGGGAATGGGATGGTAAATGTCTTCTCTTCACCCTTCTTAACTCCGACAACGGCAGGTTCGAAACCAGGGATAAATTGATTGCTTCCGAGTGTTAGCGGGTAATCCTTGCCATCGGCACCGTTTACTGGCTTACCTTTGTCATCAACACCCTTAAAGTCGATAATAACTTCATCACCATCTTTTGCGGCACGATCTACTGATTTCTTTTCGGCCAAACGAGTACGTAATGATTCGATAACTTCGTTAACCTGAGGAGCATCTACCTTTGCAACTTCACGAGCAACTTTAATCTTGGTATAGTCTGGAAGCTTTACTTCCCCGAGTACATCTACAGTAACTTCGAATTCAAATGTAGTAAATGGAACAAACTTCTTTAGATTTACTTCTGGTTGACCAACTGTTCGGAGCTGTTCCTTTAGAATAGCTTGCGTGTAGTAGTGATTAAGAACGGTATCGATGAACTCGCCCTGTAATACCTGCTGGTCTAAGTTCTTTTCGATAACCTCCATAGGGGCTTTACCGGGGCGGAAGCCGGCAACTTTGACAGATGTACCTAGTCGTTTGACGACACTATCTTTGATCTTGGTAAGGTTTTCAAGGTCGGCAGTAATAGCCAGGGTGACATTGGTATCTGTATTGTGGGTGACTTTTATTTGCATAGATAGCAAGTATACAGCTTCTTTTTAGATCTGACTAGAGGAGTTGTTTGGCACGCTGATCTAAGACTGTACTTATTATTCTCTCGGGGCTAAGTGTTAGCTCTTGTTCCGATACAAGATCCTTGAGGTTAAAACGACCTTCTTCTAGCTCTTTTTCGCCTATAAACAGGGCGTAACGGATATTCTTTTTGAGCGCATTCTTGATCTTGCTGGTTGGTTTTCGATCACTGGCATCCACTGCAATGGTTAACCCTTCTAGTCGCAGTGTTTTAAGAAGTTTCTGGGACTGTGTATAGACATCGCCAATCAAGATTGCGTAAACCTCGGTTTCGGATTGTGGCTTTGGCATTAAATCATGCGATTCCAAAAAGTTGATCATTGTTACGTCCCCACTACCAAAACCGATTGTCGGAACAGGGTCTACTCCAAAGAGTCCAACCAAACCGTTATAGCGGCCTCCACCGGCCATGGAACGGTTATTCTCTGGGTCAGTGTCGGTGACTTCAAAAACAATTCCTGTGTAGTAATCGAATCCACGCATAATGGTTATGTCGAAGATAGCATTAGTTAATCCACTGTCTTGGCACATGTCTAATAGCTCAGATAGCTGCTTAGCTGGAGCACACTCTTTAACCTGATCGGGAAGTTCATTAAAGCTTTTTACGGCAAGAACCTCTAATAACTTCTCGCTAGTTCCGTTGCCTTTTTGAGATGGTGTAAGCATGGCATCGGCACTGGTAACAAACTCGGCCCTGGGCATTTTGTGCATACGGTCAATTAGCTTAGAAAGAGTATGTGTCTGAGTATTATCTAGTCCAAGATAGTCTTTCATGATGAAGTCCATTAGTTCACGACTATTGATATTTATCTGATACATACTTCTGGTTGCACCAAACTCCACTAAGATTGAATCCATGATTAGTATCATTTCGTGTTCTGCTGGCAGTCCTTCTTCGCCAAACATATCTACATTTAGTTGCCAGTGTTCACGTAGTCGGCCTCTTTGTGCGCGCTCGTATCTCCAGAGGTTGGGAACGCTGTACCAGCGGGCCGGATAGGCCAGTTCTTGGCGTCGTCCAGCAATCATTCGACTAACACTTGGCGTCATCTCTGGCCGGATAACTACTTCCCTGCCACCTCGATCGGTAAAAGCATAGGTCTGTTCGCTAACAATCTCTTCACCTGATTTCGCTTTATACAACTCCATGCTTTCTAACATGGGGGCGTTATAGGCTTCGTAGCCAAATCGCTCGACTACCTTGTTCCAGGTTTTTATTACGTAATTTTGAATTCTTTGGTCCTCAGGATAAAAATCTCGAGCACCCTTATATGGTTTAGTTGAAAGTGACATAGTTACTCCTATTGTATCTTAAAATTAGTTAGCTTGGGCGATATTTAATTGTTCTAGATAATCTAGTGCATCGATAATATCTTTTGCTATAAAATCAGCTTCACTTTCGCCGTCTCCAATTCGGATTGTCTTCATCCCGAGATTTTTTGCAGGTAATATATCTGTTTTTTCTTGGTCACCGATAGAGACAATGTTTTGCGGTAGAATTGATATTTTCTCTGCAGCATTTAAGAATGCTGATTTATTTGGTTTTCTTATGTCTGACTCTCCGGTTACAATATTGTCTCCAAATGCTAATTTCAGTCCAAGATATTCAAGAACTATTTCAGTCCATACTTTTGGAGCCGCTGTCAGTAGCACAATTTTATAGGGCAAATTTTGGATTTTCTCAACAAGCCTACTGTCAAAAACTTTAATTACTTTTGTAGGATCAACTTGCCAGGTATTCTCGAACCAATCATACCTATTTATTCCAAATTCTTTTTCCATTCCAAGGCTTAGTTCACCATTATATCTTTGAAGAATATAATCGAATATTAGTCTGGACTTGTCTATCGATACTGACAGACTGTTGGAAAGGTAGGTTATTGCATTACTCCGCATACAAAGATACAAGTTTGACTGGTAGTAATTATTTGAATTCTCAAATGGATACAATGTTCCATCAAGATCAAAAATCACTCCTTCTAGTGATTCTTTAAGCATTATTATTTCCATCAGTGAAATTAGTTATCTGGGACACTATTTGATTTACACTTGTAGCTTCTAATATTTTGTAACGTTTTCGATCATCCAAATAAGTATTTGCTAGATTTCTACTCCACCCTCCAAATAATGGCACTGCAATTACAGGTATATTTGCCTGATAGGCAACACAGACTTCATTTAAAGTCCCTGAACCACCTGCAATTGCAATAACGACATCGCAACTTAACATAAGAGTGGTTTCTCTTCCGCCTCCTCTCACCAATCCACTAGCAATTACAATGCTTGCAGCTTGTTTGTTGAACAAATCTATTCCCTTCTCGTATGTGACACCAACTGTTGTTCCGCCTGCTGTTTTTGCAGCCATTGCAGCTTCTGTGGGTAGGGAGTTAATATCTTTTTCAGCCCCATAAACTAAAATATAGCCTCTGTTTGCCAGTGTTCTTCCTAGCTGTCTTGAAAACTGACTCGCTTCATTACTGTAGTTAAGATCAGTACATGATCCGATTACACCTATTTGTATTTTTCTTGAATTATTCATATTTATCCTTTTAATAGTAAAAATTAAGTAAATTAAAAAACGCCGGGTGATCCGGCGTTCATTTGTTTTTAGGACAAAGAGAAACTAACCGATCAACTCCGGCAATATATGGGTATGATGCTGATTGGTTAGTAATAACATGGGCATAATTATAACATAACAAGAAGAACTATCAATATAAGCAAATAAAAAAGCCTGTCTTGTGACAGGCATCTTTATTTGGTGC
>JBPOHZ010000006.1:0-91038 GCA_052034955.1 Candidatus Saccharimonadota bacterium
CCGCGAGCATCGGTTGTTATACCCAGCACTTGTCCGCCCGCGTTTATTGCAGGGGAACCAGGAAGGAGCTTAATTGTTGGTACGGGGCCGCCGTTATCTGCAACTTCGTGCTCTATGGTGTCATATAAGTTAGGAACGATCGTATAGTCGGTGCACTTTGGATCATCGGCCATATTATTTCCGAGGTTCTCGGGTGTTAGGTCATAACTACCACTCAGACCAAGAGCGCTACCATCAAAATCAGATCGACAACTATAGCTATTGCCGTTAAAAGTATTGTGAGCTATTAGGCTGTTCTGAGCAGAGCCACCCGATTCAGCATTGATTGGCTGACTGTTGCCATCCAGAGTCGCACCAATGATGAAGAATGCCGGAATTGAGCCAAAAGGACTAGGCGTAGTTTGTGTCACACTGTTGCCTACAACAGTAGAATTAGTGAAGTTTATTTTTTCAGGCGCGTTAATCAGCAAGCCAAAGAAACCGCCGACAGAAACATGATTATCAAACTCATTAATAGCTTGATTATTCACGACCGTCACATTTGTTAAGTTCAAGCCAGGGTTGATATTGGCGACGCTAAGATTAAAACCGGTGACATAGGCAGGCTGAAATGGGCTACCATTGCTCGATGCCTGAGTCGGCTGCGAGATATTGCCAGCGACCGTAACCGCATCTATTCTAATGTCTGCAAAAGCACTATTATCCTTATACTCAACCCGAACACCTGCGTCACCCACGGATTGATTATCCATAACGGTTGTTCGTTCCATCGTTAACGCAAGCGAAGCTGCAGCAGCTGAATTAGCTTCAACATACAGCCCAGCAACTTCATCAACTTCAGCACCCGAGTTATTATTGACTTGAGAATCTGTAACGGTTATTGAAATGTCATCAGTACTATTGATTGCATTAGCAATTAGGTGCAACCCTACGGAATTACCTGTTGCAGCATTGTCATGGATATTCGAATTGGTCACAGTGGTATGTACTGCTTCAATTCTGACACCAAAACTGGAATTCTCTACCTCTACATCATCAATAGTTATGTCGTGAGCACCGTTTATATCAATTGCGTAGGGCGAGGCATCAATTATTTTAAATCCATTGAGCGTTTTATCGATGGTGTTTGCGGCGTTAGCTGTGAAGCCACGGAAACCGTTCGCGTCAATGATTGTTGATGACTTGCCAGCGCCCTGGACAATGATATCCGCACCAGAAGTAAACGAGTTTATGTTTTCAGTTAGTGTAACCGTTCCTGCCGGCAGATTAATTGTATCGTTGGTTCCATAAGCTGCACCTGTCTTTACGCAGCCGTAACCATTGGTACCTTCGTTTGTGACCCTTATTGCATCATTTAATGTGCAGTTAACGTCCACTGCTAGTGTCGCCGCATGCGCCCGACCGCCACCAAAGGAAAGCACCGCCAAAAAGGCGAAGGCTGCCAGGATTAGTTTATTTGTTTTACTGATGCTAATGATAGATTCTAAGATGCTTTGCATTCAAGTGATTCCTTATTGTTCCTTTGTGCTTGTGGTTATTTTAGCATTAAGTATGGCAATTTGTTTACAGTGATCAATGCCGACTTTCTGAACAGAAGTCTCCAATTAACTATTTTGGCCCACAAGTTCACATTAATTGTAACGCAGGAATTATAAGTTAATCTGTGCCCACTATCAGTGGCGAATGTTCAAATAGATAGTCAAAATTTGCAAACTGTAATGGTATGAGATTAGCTCAATGTCAAGTTATAGCGTACAATGATACCAAATCGAGGAGTAGAATATGTCAAAAGACAAGGGTCGCAAAGAGGTAAAAAAACCTAAGAAAGAGAAGGTCTAGATGTCATCTCCTAAAAGAACTACTTTATTCTTTGAATCTGACGAAGGCGTCGAAATAGAGGAAGCCCTAAAGCATATGGTCACTGATGACAGCTTTAATACCGACGCCAGCTATAGCGCCAACTCCGATCTTTACCCAGATCACAAAATGCCTTTCGTAGAAAAGCACAAGAACTACCTAATCAAACATCCTTCTGCCGACCCTAGGCAGTACCTGGCAAACCTACGACTTATTACGCGTAAACGCGTAAATGTCGCTAGTTACTAAAACCACTCAGCAAACGATCAGAAAAAGATTGGTATAATCTAGCAATGCAACAAAAAAACAATTCAGCACTAATCGGCATCATTGCCGTAGTTATCATTGGCGCCCTAGTGGCCGGCACGGTAGTCTTTAAACCAAAAGACAGTGCTACAAGCAGCACTAGCAATTCGGGCTCTTCGGAAACAGTTACTAGTACTCCTGCTAATACAAACTTCAAGGACGGAACCTACACGGCCACCGGTAGTTATAGCTCACCAGGTGGTAATGAAGAGATAGAGATTACGATAACTTTAGCTAACAACACCATTTCGGCTACCAGCGCCAAACCCATGGCCGCCAGCCGTGAATCAAGTGAATACCAAGACGAATTTGTGAGTACCTACCAAGACCAAGTAGTTGGCAAAAGAGTTGCCACCCTAAGACTAGGCAACGTTTCGGGATCTTCACTTACTTCACGTGGCTTTAACGACGCCCTGGAAATCATAAAGTCTCAAGCCAAGATATAATCTATGATTGCCCAAACCTCACACTCCGTAAAGCTGGAGTTCGAGGCCATTGGAACTGCCTGGAAAATCGAACTTGATGCTCCAGCCGACAATGCCGGGGCTATCGCCAAAGAAGTCGCCGACCTCATTCGGGATTTCGACCACAACTACTCCCGCTTTCTTCCCGACTCCTGGATAATAAATGCCGGCAATAATCCTGGTAGTCATAAAGCACCCGCAGATTTTGAACCAATCTTTAGTTTTTACAAACAGATGTATTTGGCAACAAATGGATTGGTGACGCCGTTGATTGGTGATGCAATGGAAAGGGCAGGGTATGACGCCAACTACAGCCTGAGGCCAAAAGAACTAAAAGAAATACCAGGACTCAATAAGGTCCTTCAATTTAAAGACAATACTTTACATGTTAAGTATAAATGCACAATTGACCTTGGTGCTGCTGGCAAAGGATATTTAGTTGACCTGGTTGGTAACCTTTTAGCCAAGCAGGGTATCGATAACTACTTAATTAATGCTGGGGGTGATATTTTGCAGCACTCCCCTGCTTCGTCAGATTCCACCCCTGTTGGACTAGAGAACCCAGACGACCCTTCGGAAGCAATTGGCGTTAGCTACATCAGTAACCGTGCCATCTGTGGATCGGCTGGAAATCGTAGAGCTTGGGAGGGATATAATCACGTTATAAACCCCTCTACCCTAGAATCCGTAACCATAGTTAAGGCCAGCTGGGTGGTAGCCGACACAGCAATGGTAGCTGACGGCCTGGCTACTTGCCTGTTCTTTGTAGAACCCAGCCAACTTGCAAATCTATCAAAGCTCTACAACTTTGAATATATAAGAGTTATGGAGGATAATAATATGCAGATATCACCTAACTTTCCAGGAAAGCTTTTTAGCAAACAGTCATGAAGAATTTATATAACAGCCTAATGGTCGCCATCGATGACTTCGTCAATACGTTGACCATGTATAGGCTCCTTACATGGGGGCTCGCTGGACTCGTAGCTATAAGCTGGATCTTTAGCCTCTCTGGTATTTTACCTTACGGACCGATCCGACCTATTGCAGGTATTTCGCTGCTGGTGGCTGTCTGTTACGTGTCTAATTTGCTACTAGCCAAATTCTACAAATCTGCAGCCAATAGCGAGTCGGCCATCATCACTGCCCTGCTTTTATTCTTTATCTTCCAGCCGCCCAAAGACACCACAGAGGCCTTAGGCCTTGGTTTGGCCGGCGTTATTGCCATGGCCTCCAAGTACGTTATCGTCCATCATGAAAGACATATATTTAACCCAGCTGCTATTGGGGCATTTGTAGTTGGAATAACCGGGATACTAAGCAGTCGTTGGTGGATAGGCCGCGACACGATGTTTATCTTTGTATTAATACTTGGTTTGCTTTTGGTTCGAAAAATACACCGCTTCCCCATGGTATTAGCTTTTGGAGCAACGGCGGCTATTTTGGCAGTAATGCGTAACAATGCCAGTCTTGGATTAGCTCTAAAGGACAGCCTATTCTCCTTCCCTATCATTTTCTTTGGAGCGTTTATGCTAACCGAACCTGTATCGACACCTCCACGCAGATACCAACAAATAGTTTATGGAGCGATTGTTGGACTTTTATTTAGTTCCGGATTGTCACTGGCTGGTCGTACCATGACCCCAGAGCTGAGCCTACTAATTGGTAACTTGTTAGTGTTTGCCATTGCACCCAGAATTCGCCAACCGCTCAAGCTATTGTCGGCCGAAGAAATTGGCGACACAATTACAGAATATAAATTTAAGCCAGTGTTGCCAGTCGATTATCGACCTGGTCAATATGTCGAGCTGACGTTACCTCTTCGTAAGAATGACGCCCGTGGAAACCGAAGAAGCTTTACCATTGCCAGCTCTCCAACCGAAGATCACATATTATTCGGTGTTAAGCATATGGAGCCTAGCAGTACTTTTAAAGCCGGGTTAGCCAAACTAAGTAAGGGCGATATTGTAACCGCCAACAACCTTGCTGGCGACTTTTTATTACCACTAGATGACCGAGCAAAGATGGTGTTTATTGCTGGCGGCATTGGAATTACACCGTTTAGAAGTATGCTCAAATACATAACTGATTCTAGGCACAACCGAAGCGTAACTTTGTTCTACGCAATTAGTGATCCTAAGCAGATTGTTTATAAAGACATCCTAAAAGATGCCAAAGAGTTTGGCCTAAAAGTAGTATATGTTCTTACCCCACTCCCCGGCACCGAAGCACCAAAAAGCTGGAAGGGCGAAGTCGGATTCTTAAACAAGGACATGATCGAAAAACACGTCCTAGATTACGGTTCGCGGCAGTACTATGTTTCGGGCCCAGACGCCATGGTCCAAGCCAACAAGCGCCTACTTAGATCGCTGGGCATTGCGCGCGACCAGATCAAGACCGACTATTTCTCTGGCTACTAATCCCGGTGGAAGAAGAAGTTAAACCAGGCCTCTAGGTTCTTTTGGTATCCGGGCCGATTATCTGCTTTGGTTTTTGGTTTTGATTGTTCTGGAAGGTCTATGGTGCTTGCCAGGGCGACACTCTTTGGAACAATAAATACTTTCTCGCCTGGCGCGGCCTTGCCAAAGTTTCGACGGGCAGAAAGCTCTAAATACTGATCAGTCTTATAATACTGGTTTCTTAATTTGAGGTTGTCATTCTCGAGCTTCTTAACGCTGTTCTGCTGGGTAATCTCGGATATCTCTTTTTGCAGTTCGTAGTTAGTCTGGATAGACTTAACCCCGCTCCAGGTAACCAGTAGTGCGATAACTCCAAATACAAGCAGTCCCAAAACACGAGTATCGTTTAGGGCGGTGGCATAAGGATGTTTGAGTGTTTGTTTTAGTTTTTCTTGCATATGCTTATATTATATACGGTCTTGGGACTGTGCCCTATATCTGTTATAATCCATGTGTCTGGCTACGGGGGTGTAGCTCAGTGGTTAGAGCAGCGGGCTCAATTAACAATTTGGCTAAGTCTAGATTTGGGTTATGCGTTTCAGCATGACAGTTATGACAAAGTAGTATACATTTTTCAAATTCATTAAGAACTGAAATAAGTTTGCGATTCGAGAGTGAACGTACATCTAGTTGGAATTCTTTTCCTTCCAGGTGGTGAAATGCCAAGCCTGCAAGGTTTGTTGCATATCCACAATTAGTACATTCTCCACCAAGCTTGTTTACAAGATAAAGTTTTCTGGCTAACCCACGCTTCTTTTGAGCAGGGTATGACTGATGAGCTTTATTCTTACATTTCAATGAACAAAATAATGTCTGTTTACCCTTTAGTTCTTTACTACAGATTTTGCAGTTAGACTCATTTTTCATAACTTAATTTTATCAGATATGCCAATATGTTAGGGGCTGCTTACGCGGGTGACCGGTAAGTATATCCTGTCAAATTCGGGGAAGCCTTAGTGCATTGCACATGGTAATCCCGAGCCAAGCCTTGGTTTGTCCAAGGAAGGTGTAGAGACTGGATGGCAGGTATCTAAGTATTTAGATAAAGGGACAGTCCAGACCATCAAACTTGAAAAGGGCAACGAAAGTTGTAGTGGTACGCATAACCTGTTGGTCGTTGGTTCAATCCCAACCACCCCCACCAATTTGAGAGACCTAAGCACAGCTTAGGTTTTTTAAATTGATCGTGGAATAAGTTGAAGTTTAGCGAGCATCGCGAGCAAAGTTCAAAGGACAAAGTCACACACGGAAGCTTGCTTCGAGCATGGCTGCAGTTCTCCATCCCAAAGGGATGATAACCCCCACCATGAAATTTGCCGATCTTAGGATCGGCTATTTTTTGTTGATCACGGATCGATAAATTGTATATTTGTATTTTTATAGTATAGTTGTTGCTATGAGTCAAGAAACAATTACTCCCCGGGAGAGACTGGTCGGCAATTCAATAGTCGATTGGGCATTAGACGGTATTAACGGTGGTGAAATTGCAGATGGTATGCGTGAGGTTATTGATATACACCTAGCAGCCCAGCAAGTTGTTGCAAGTAGTATCGATGGAAGTCGTGTCGGTAGCTTCAGGGTTACCAACCTAGGTTTTCTAACAACAACCGCAAGTGGCGAGCTTATGAGGATGTACCTCAATGGTTATCTCGAGACCGACAAGCCCATGCCTCGTCTAGACGTATCAAAAGATGGAACTATTTCAAAGCGAGGCCGAGTTGCAGTTAACGAGAGAGACTTGGACTTTGAGTTGACTGGCATGCAACTAGAGGAAGATGGATCAAGAACCGCATGGTTTAGGTGGCTACCACAAGAAGAGATCGTTCAAGAAGCCCCTGTCATGCCTGCTCAAGAAGCAGCGACAGGCTTCTTTGCACACCACCCTAGACTTGCAAGACTAGTCGGCGCAAGCGCAGTCACGTCCTAATTGGTTCAACCATTTTCACGCTATAGTTAAATTAGTAAGCTACTAGAGCATATACCGCTCAGGAACTCTTGTCTGAGCAGCCTCTCTGAGCTCACTTTGCCACGCCACGTCTAGATTTTCTAGTAGCCAGTCGATGATGAATTGCAAAGGTTCAGAATTTTTCGCTTCTGGTCCACCAATTTGAGAGACCTCTACCATCCCTACTAGTCCACCGGCTTCACCAACAGCGTCAACAGTCCCCGTTGAATAGGTATCGGCCATAGTTAAAATTGCATCTGGGTCCTCGTCATCATCATCATTCTCTATATCGGCGTAGCCAATAAGGCCACCGGCTGCGTACTGTGTCGTAACAATTGAATCTGAGTAGCTTTGCTCTAGGTTTATAACCGACTCATCATCAACCTCAAAGCGACCAAATAAGCCGCCGGCATTTGCCTCCCGGGCATTATATGTTCCAGAAGAGGAAAGTCCCGAGATAGTGAGGCTTTGATCGTCATCTTGTTCGTATGATCCGGCAATTCCACCAACGTTTTCTCGACAATCTATGTCGTAATTAATAACTGCGACATTATATATAGCTGTACTTTCGGCATCTCCAGCTAATGCGCCACATGAGCCGCCATCTTCGGCGACAGTGACCGATCCGTCTTCAAAAATAACATCTTCAACTGTTGCTTCCTCTATGTACTTGAATAGGCCAAACCGGTACTCATCTTCACCGGTAATGTGGAGACTCTTGATGGAATGGCCCTGACCGTCAAAGACACCACGAAAGTCATTCTCGTCCCACTCTAGAGGCTCAAAACCTTCAAAGTCAGCACAGTCTATGTCATCAGTCAGTACGTACGTGTCTAAGTAAGAAGCTTGATTTGGCATGTCTTGTAGCTCGGCACAGGTATCCACTTCTATAACTGTTGGCTCTTGGGTACTATAGGATGTCTCTATCCACTCACCCACCGAGTAAAGCGTCTGGGCACGGACCCTGACATCATATGTTTGACCCAGTTTTAGATCATAGAAGCTAGTTACCATGTCTTCTTCTTCACTATTGCTATCGGTAATGTTATCCCACTCTTCTCCCTCTTCTTTAATCTCGATTCGGTACCTAACAATTTGTTCACCACCGTTCTCGTCAGGCGCACCCCACGAAACAGCCAAACTGTTTACATACTCACCTTCGATTGCTGAGATTTCAGCCACGACGTCAGGTGGAGATAAAAATGAGAATGGCGTACGCAAGTTTAAGCCAGCACTGTTATCCCAAGTGTTTTCAAAATCCCAGTCGGCGTCGTTGAATGGCGCATCATCCGGTGGCTCGTTGGCACCGAGATCACTACAAGCTGGTGTGGTACTACCACCATCGGCAATGCCATAACAATCAATAGTACCGGCCGCAGTGGCATCAAAGTACGTATTGTTCACTGTAACTGTCGCATTAATAAGTTGGCCGATAGAACCACCCTTACCAGTTGCACCGGTAACCGTCGCATAGGACACGCTGTCATTAATTTCGGACGTATTACAGCTTATATCTTGATAGCGACCAACGAATCCACCACCATAGCTGGCTCCAGCCAGACTACCAAATACAGCTACCGAGTTGATGTAGCGAGTACCGCATGAATCCTGAACATGACCGACAATACCACCAACTCCATCGGCTTGAAGATCGGCGTCGACTGAGCTGTTGTATATACCAAAGCCATACCGAGCATGTCCAACCAAGCCACCGGCCCAGTTGTCAGAAATTACCGAGCCCCCAAACGAGCTATACTTTATCTCCATATCATCTTGCCAGCCGCTTATCGTACCTGCCAAGCCTCCGGCGTAGTTGTTAGCTATAACCTCACCGCCAGCATGAACATCACGAACGGCCGTATGATCTAGCTCGCCAGCCAGTATACCGACATATTGATCACCTTCAACTGAGGCATTTACGATATTTAGACTAGTAACCATGCCTTCTTCAATTGATTCAAAAAGACCGACATACTCTTCTAGTGGCCTATTAATGGTCAGCCCCGTAATGCTGTGTCCGCGACCATCGAGTGTTCCGTAGAATTGATCTAGCGGGTCAAAACCGGTACCAGCGTTCCAGGCAGAACTAGCCGAACAATCAACGTCGTCGTACAACCAATACAATTTATTGTCGGTTGACTCTGTGGCGCCAATGCTTTGTAGCTCCTCGCAAGTTTCGATCATGTAGGGGTTAGACGCGGTGCCGGATCCAGTTCCCGAAAAGGCTAAGACTTCTTGACTTAATGAAACACCCAACGTAGCAACGATAAGGCTCATTGCCAGAGCACCCAACCCCAAAGCTTTTATCTTCATGACTTCTTTCCATCAAAGTACTATTGGTTATAGTGTAGTTAAAATTCAAACACTAAGCAATAGCGTGATGCAACAAAAGACAGTACCGTGTTATCCCTGGGGCAGTGAATTGAACTAGGAGCTACGAATCACTAGCTGCTTCTTGCAGACTTTCAAGCAACTGATCGATACTTTCGGCGCTCATAAGTTGCTCGCGTAGCTCTTTGGCGCCCGGGAAGCCCTCGATATATACCTTACAGAATTTATTAAGCGTAACTAATTTCCGTTCGGCATTAGTCCAGGTCTCGCCAAATAGCTTAACGTGCTTAGTACATAAGTCGATCTTCTGACTTTTAGTCATCTCTGTCCACGGGCTTTGCTGGGCGAATAAATATGGATCATGAAAAATGCCGCGACCAACCATAATACCGTCTAGTCCGTATTGCTCGGCTAGCTCCAAACCTTGCTGTCGATTCATAACATCACCGTTGCCAACAATCAGCGTGTCCGGAGATAGGGAAGTGCGCAGGTCCGCAATTTGACCAACTACATCCCAATGCGCCGGAACTTTGGACATTTCTTTGACCGTACGCCCATGAATAGTTAACATGTTAAGTTTATGTGACAGTAAGAACTCTATCCATGTCAGGTCTACCTGCCCAAAGCCAATCCTAGTCTTTACACTAACAGGGAAGTCCGGTCCCACCCCTTCCCTGACGGCCTTCAGTATCTCCCCTGTTAGCTCTCTGTTATTTATTAGGGCGCTGCAGCAACCATTTTGAACCACCGGCTTAGCCGGGCAACCCATATTTATATCTATCCCAACAAAGCCCATCTGCTTGATTTGCTTGGCTACTTCTCGGTAATTATCTGGGTTCTTGCCCCACACCTGGGCCACAAGCGGCGTCTCTTTATCGGTATAGGCTAGCTTGGGTAAGAGCTTTTCCCTGCCCGGGCTTTGCAAACCGTCGACATTCACAAATTCGGTAAAGAATAGATCTGGTGCGGCGGTGTCGGCAATAATCTGTCTAAAAACAGTGTCCGTGACATCATCCATAGGTGCCAAAACAAAAAAAGGCCCGGAAGATTTAATCTGATATTTTGCTAGTGACATCTGTTAATTATACCCTATTAGTACTCGTGATCGGGTATATGTGGCTGATCAGCATTGGGGTACCTTGGGGCATTCACATCTACGGTATCAACCAGGCCTGGTACTGGATCATAGTCTTGCTGGCTCTCGATGATTCTATCTTCGGTAGCTGCTTCATGGTCTACAGCTGCAGCCGGTGCTGTTACCGAAGTAACTGGCTGTTGGTAGTCAGCCCTGATTTGTTCAGCACGCTTTGCGCGAGCGTCTTCAAGAACCGGGTCTCTCATGCCAGTCTGTTGTTCTTTGAAAGTAGGCACGAATAGATCTTCTTCCCATCGAGGATCATCGCTGATATTGCCTATGTTTGTTTTTAGGGGTGTTTCCATATTCTTATTATAGCATAAGTGTTATAAATTGCAATGCAGACTAATCTCTTTCCGGAATATCAGCTAACAACCTTCTAATTTCGGGCACATTTCTTTTGATTGCTGCTTTCTATTCGTCACTCGCCAACTGAGCTGCAATATAGTCCGAAGGTGGTGGCTGGTCGTCCACTGGATCATCTACCATATCGGGTTCCCTCCAGACTGGATCACTATAGCTTATCTCTCTTAAGTCGGGTCGTAATCTTTTTGGCGGCCGCGGCTTCTTTGGCTTTGGATTCTTTGGCTTTGGTTCTTTTGTCGAAGACTGCGAAGCTTCCTCTTCGACTACGTCTACGTCACTGAATGGCTTGTCAGAATACTCTTGTTGGTCTTCACCGGGCTCGGGTAGACTTCTGATGATTCGTCCGACATCGTAACCAATTCTTTCTAGCTCCTCCGGCGAGACACCCCGAGCAAGCTCCTCCCCCACTATGCTGTCGGGTGTTTGAAACTCTGGTGTACGACTTTTGTCGGCCATAGTACTTTTGTATCACCGCACATCCGTCTTGACAATGATAATTCTCACAAAACAAAAACACCCCAGATTACTGAGGTGTTAGTTGCAAATAGATTTAAACTATTTGATTCGCTTAACGGTTAGGAAGCCGTTACGTGGGTTTTCGTTTACTTCCATGCCTGCTGGTAGGTCAGTTGCTTCTGGTCGTGAGTCTTTGCTGAAGTAATAGATAGTCTGCTCTTTACCGCCACGAAGTACGACTGCCTTTGAGTTTAGGTAGTATGTTACGCCCTTTGAGTTTGTGTGCTTGTAAGCCATTTTGTCTCCCTCTCTTATAAACTATTAGTGCATCCCTAACATACGCCGGTAGATTGACCCTTGTCAACAAGAATTCACACTTTTACATCGGTGTACCTCTGTTAATTTTAGATGACTTTTTTACAGATTGGCTAAGGTGATAGAAATCAATTTAACAGGGGTGACATATTATTTACGATCTGACAAAACCATTAAGCCACTGGCATTAGAGATCGCGTAGCTCGGCCCGCACCCAGCGGTCCATGCCAAAACGAATCACAAATAGAGCCAGACTTAAACTAGCTAACAGAAGGGTCCAGCCAGCAAGGTCGGGTGACCACATTGGTGAGACAAAATCAAACTTGTACAGACTATCTGGTATTGTAGCCCCCTTGGATTTAGCCGAATTATCTGCAATGTAATCTTTGATACAAGGTATCCGGCCACTGCCCGACAATCCAACCGGGAACTTCTTCTCGCAATACTTCTGTGCCGCAGTATATATCTTGGCCGACTCTGCCCCGGCCTTCTTCTCTTCGGCGGCCACCAAGCGATCGTAGCGGTACTTTAATTGGATTGGGGGTTTGATGGCATTCGGACCACTGGCGAGGTTGGTGTTCATATGGCCATACACAAAAGTTCGAAGCTCACGCAGAGCGCCCTCTACATCGCCGTCGGCTTTATCGGCTTGGCTCACCTTATCTCGAAGTTCAATCGCTGTACTATTGTTGTTGCGCAGGGCAAAAACACATATCACGCCACTGACTATAGCAATAACCAATAAGGCCCAAAGATTAATGCGATTTAGGTTTTTCCGAAAATGGCGAAAGAACTTATTATCCATAAACTTATTATGCTCTATTTTTACTGTTTTTTGGTCTTAAAGACGGAAAACGTTCGGTGGCTATGATGATTGATGCGCCAGAGGCGATAAAGAAAGCAATGGTCAGCACCGACTTGCTTGATATGGTTAGTGATAATATTGCTAACAGCGCATATACCAAGGCTTTTACGATACTAGAGATGGACTCTGTCAGGCTAACGTAGACAATCCTATGCCCCGGAAGCTCGTCGGCGTGATCATAATGCGCCTTTAGGAATGGCAAGCGATAGCCTGCCGTCACCACCTGATTTGCAGAATCCAGACCAAATGCCATCGTATAACCGCTTACCAACGGTCTAACTAGGTGTAGCAGGGCATTGCTGATGGCACTAATTCGCAGTGTTTGCCTTCCCCGCCCGGCATCAACCAGCTGTCCGACTGAACGAGTAGCTACAATGGCCAAGACCATCGACAAGGCCGATATCAAGCCAACCTTAATAAAGACATCATCACCGTGCAGAACGAATAAAGACAAGAACAGCGGCCAAAGCATGACAGAGATAGTGTTCTCTAGATGCAGGGCAACGATCGATGGCATAAACTTGACCGTCTTCTTGTAAGGAAATCCTTTAAAATCCAGATGCTGTCCGGTTCTAACTGGCTCACGTGTTTTGAACAACGGCAGTAACCCGGCTAACAGAAGTACCGTGGATACCGCAAAAATATATCTTGCTCCAAACAATAGGGCCACAACTCCACCGAGCAGAGGCCCGGCAATGGCCCCCAACTTGCTCATTATTTCGGCATAGCTAAGTTCGGTGCCGCCGTGAGACTTGTGTTTAATCTTAGAAAAGTCGACATCAAAAGATAAAAAGAAACAGGACTGAGAGGCGCCCCAAACTATTCCGAGGAGGCTTATTGGCCAGCCAAATGTGGGTAGAGTCAAAAACAAGGCCGAAGATACTGCAAAAATCACCTGACCAATAAACATTACGTGCTTTGGTCCAAGAAAGGCCACCAAGTAGCCAGCCAGAATGTCGCAAACTACTCGGGCAATAAAATAAATTGTGAACAAAGACAATATGCTAGTTAGACTATAGCCCAGTTTTGCCAAGAAAATTGGCGTAAATAGACCGGTCATACTTAGCGAGACACCTCTAACGAACATCGCCAGGTAGATCTCGTTTAGTTCGTTAAAACTGGCTGTTCGCCAACTATGCCGACCCTTTAGACTTTTATGAAGTATTTGTCTTAACATCTGTTATTTCCTACCTTAAGTCTAGCATAAGCGGTACCTTGAGCGTGGTAAACTCTAGGTATGACAAAAAGCCTCGGCCACATCTTTTTTAGCGGAATTGGCGGTGCCGGTATTGGGCCACTAGCCATGGTTGCGTTGCAAGCTGGCTACAAGGTTAGTGGTAGCGATAAGCAAGATTCGCAGTATATTAGCTACCTAAAAAAACATGGAATCACCGACATACATATCGGACAGTCTAGCGACGACATATCCAAAGCTCATGCCTCCGACCCCATCGACTGGTATGTTTATTCTTCGGCTATCGAGAAAGAGAATGCCCAGGCTCCGGAGCTAGTGTTTGTAAAAGAACAAGCCATCAGACACAGCAAACGGGATGAGTTTTTAAACCAAATAATTAGTGACCACAAACTAAACATGTTGGCCATTGCCGGAACACATGGCAAGACCACTACCACAGCCATGGCGGTTTGGTTAATGACCCAGCTTGAAGAACCCATCAGCTACATCCTGCCGGCCAAGACCAGCTTTGCCGACATGGGGCACTACAACAAAGATTCTAAGCTTTTTATTTATGAATGCGACGAGTTCGACCGTAACTTCCTGGCCTTTAGTCCTCACCTGAGTTTAATTACTGGAGTCAGTTGGGATCACCACGAAATATTCCCAACCCGCGAAGACTACCAAGAAGCATTCAAAGAATTTATATCGCAGTCCGACTGGACACTCTTGTGGGAAGAAGACTATAGCTACCTGGGAATTAATGGAACAAAAAAGCTGCAGGTCCTAGAATCCGACCACCCACATATTCAGGACATTGCCCTGCCCGGCAAGTTCAACCGATTAGACGCTTGGCTGGTTATCCAAGCCGTACACGAGCTAACCAAAACACCGGTCAAACAGTTAGTCCCCTTGATGAATAACTTCCCTGGTTTACAGCGCAGGATGGAGCAGATTATTCCTGGGCTATTCAGCGACTATGCTCATACTCCCGAAAAGATTCGGGGTGGCATGAGTGTAGCGCTCGAAATGGCTGCCGAAAAAGACCAAAAAGTAGTAGTAATATACGAGCCACTAACAAACCGCCGACAACATTTTATGAAGGACGATTATAAAGACTGTTTTGCCGGCGCCCAGAAGGTCTACTGGATACCAAGCTACCTGGCCCGTGAAGACCCCAACCAAGAGATTCTTGCGCCCGAAGAACTCATCACCCACCTGTCCGATCCCTCTATTGCAGTCGCTATGGAACGAGACGATGAACTGAAGCAAATAATTCAGAGACACCTAGACTCCGGGGATATGGTAGTAGCAATGGTTGGCGGGGGCGGCAACTCCCTCGACGAATGGCTTCGGACTAGCTTCACTATATAGACTTCTACCGGTATACTCTTATCTGTAGATGACTAAAAATAACCCAGACGTTGCCATTATAATCCCGGTCTATAACGAAGCGCCGGTTATCAAGAAAACGGTTCGAAGTATTAGTAAGTACTTTGATAATATCGTTTGTGTTGTAGATGGCAGCACCGACGGCTCGGCAGACGAGATTGCAAAAACCAAGGCTATGCTGATTAGTCACCCATTTAATATGGGCCAAGGAGCAGCCCTACAAACTGGGGCCGAGTTCGCAAGAGAGCTCAAGGGTGTTAAATACTTTGTACATTTTGATGCCGACGGACAACACCAAGTTAAAGACGTCTTAAAAATGATTGCCGAGATCCGTAAAGGAAAGTTCGACATCTTGCTGGGATCTAGGTTCCTAGGCAAAGCGGTCAATATGCCAGCCAGCAAAAGACGGCTACTAAAGATGGCCGTTGCATTCAGTAACCTCACATCTGGACTCAAACTTACCGACACCCATAATGGACTACGGGTCTTTAATCAGGCCGTTGCCCAAACCATGCAAATAACTCAGCCGGACATGGCTCATGGTTCTGAAATATTGGAACTGATAGCTAAGAATAAATACCGTTACAAGGAAATGCCGGTCACAATTGTTTATAGCGACTATTCCACCACCAAGAATCAAACCCATATAAATGGTCAGGCACACATTAATGCTATAAACATTGGCTTTGATAGCTTGCTACGGAGATTATTCGGATGATCTTGATCCAGATACCATTAATTCTAGCGGCTGTGGTGTTTATTATCATTGTGCTGCGCGGTCGAACATCCAAGTCAATACGTGCCTGGAAAAAACTAGGACTTGTTTTTATCGCCCTATCGATGGTTATTGCCGTTCTATTCCCAGAACTATCTAACGATGTGGCCCATCTGGTTGGAGTAGGCCGAGGTGCCGACCTTTTGTTGTACTTAACGGTTGTGGCATTTATTCTGTATGTACTTAACGACTATCTGCACAAGCAAGAACAGAAAGATCTGATGTACCGACTGGCCCGACTTGACGCTCTAAACGGTGCTAGGCAAAAATACAAAACCAGACTGACCAAATGAGCTTCTCTTTATCTACAGTCCTCCTAGTCCAAGCATTCTGGTTTTCACTATTGGCAATTGGATACCTAGTCACCGCCTCTTTACAAAAAAGATATAAAAACAAATTTATAGACGGCTGGAGCGAATTCCCGCTGGCAGGCAAAATACTGCTATCGGCCGCCTCGGCATTTACGATCTTTAGTATCTTTACGGTGATTGGCTACATATTTAGACTACCAGGATGGTGGCTGGGATTTAGTTACCTACTTGTACTTGCTAGCGCCATTTTCCTGGGTATCTCTTATGTCCGAAAAGAAATAGCCAAAGACATAACCGGTCTAGGTAAGTCTATTCGAAATTTACGGCCGTGGTCTCCGGGATTTATGCTTGTTTTAGTCCTAATTGCCGATTTTATAATTTGCCTTTATATGGGCATGAACCTCGGTGGAGACAGTCCGGTACATATCGCCAAGATTCGCCATCTTGTCGGCCAAGGATTCACCATAGAAGACGCCTATTATGGAGGCATCCCCGAAACAAGGCATCACATTAGTATCTTGCACACTTTGTTCGCCATACCGACCTGGTTTAAAGTTGAGGCTTTTCAGAGTTGGTTTTTGAGCATTGGATTCCTAAAATTTCTAAAGTCTTTGGCAGTCTACTTCTTAGCCTACCGGTTAGCAGATAGATTCAAGCCTCTAGTCCGAGAGCTACTGGCTGTTGGCACAACAATAATGTCTCTAGTGCTATTTAGTAATTATGCCCTGGGGCTGCCGACTGATTTTGCATTGGTTTGGTTGATACTTTTAACTATCGCTGTCCTGGAAGTTGTAGTACATAGAAACTACTGGCTCATGATTTTGGCCAGCGGACTACTAGCCTTGACTCATTCAATTGGTGCAGTCTGTGGCCTGCTGATTATTGGTACAAGTGCATTGGCAATAATCTTATTTAACCGAAGAATAGTTAATAAAAAAATGATACTAGCTTTTGTTGCTAGCGGCTTACTATTAATTTCCACTCCATTGTTTACACTTTCCTTGCCCAATCAAATATCTGATGCGGCATGGGAGTCTGGTGCCGACAAGTTTGGCTATTTTTCTTTGGGCAATTTTGAGGCGCTACAACCAACCGTAACTCAGTTTAGTAGATTAAATAACGGTCCACTACTGTCGATTTTGTCGGTAATTGGATTGGCCTACTTGATTTTCGTCGTAAAACGAAAAGCCGAAAAACTAATTATTGCCAGCATAATAGTCATCGTTCCGCTTATTATTAATAACCCGCTGGCATTTAGTCTGCTGCATAAGTTTTTACCGGTCTGGGGAATTGAACGGCTAACTGGAGCTAACCAGTTATTCCTGTTATTTGTTCCTTTTGGATTATTTGCCACCATTATCTACATACTAAGATTTATAAAAATACTAAAGCCCAACATGCAACAATTGCTGGCCGGAGCCTGTGTGATGCTGTTCGCTTTTGGCGCCTTCCCCTTTGTTAATAGTTTTAACTCTCTTAGGCTCAGCGAGCCAACAACCAAGGGTTATCGCAGCAAACAGCAGAAATATCTATCACAAATTGAGGCTATAAATTCTGTAGCGCCCAACGACACGGGCGCAGTAGTGCTGGCCGAAGATTACCCTAGCCTTTTACTGCCAGCCGTAAGCCCTGTTCATGTTCTTGCTATCCGCGATGCCCGAGCTACTCCGGCCTCCGACAACCAACAAAGACGTGTTTGTCGTGATCTAATCATCAACAATCTCGATAAAGATCTGATGGACCAAGTAAGGATTAAATATCTGGTAGCCGCTAGATCGTCAGATCTGGACGATATCGCAAAGTCAGATAGAAATCTTAAGCTAACAAAGACCGAGTCCGGATATAACCTTTACAGGAACAACTTAGATCAACCAAATGCTAAGACTAATAAACAATGCGAGTTTAACGAATGATAAAGAACCTCAACAAAGCAGAGCTAATAAAGTTTATTGTTACCGGCGGATTAGCGTTTGGCGCAGATTATTTTTTACTGCTTTTCCTTCATTACCAGCTGGACCTAAGTATTAAGCTAGCTAGTGTAACTAGTTACACCACTGCCTTCTTGCTAAGCTTTGTACTACAAAAGTATTGGACCTTTAATAGCACCGGTCAGGCCAAAAAAACATCACTCCAATTAACCATCAACTTGGCGCTGGCAGGCTTTAATATGGTTTTTGCCACCTATGCCACGGCCTACTTTGTAGATAACGGAATACTGCCGGCTATAATTAGGCCGATAATATTTGGGTTGATAATGATCTGGAACTTTATTATCTACAAGAAGATAATCTTCCGATAGAGCTACTTTTTCTGGGCAATTATACCGATAGAGATACCGGTGAAAAGATTGGATTTGAAGGACAGTCTACTCATTAATGGCATCATCCTGGCCGGTGTTTTGTTGGGCGGAATCTTGCCACAAAAATCAGATTTAATTATCTCTAGACCTGCGTTCTTGCAAAGACCCTCTAAGTACCCCTTGGTACTACGCAATGTTCCCCGCTCTTGCTTAGTAAGTAAACCGAACATGAACTGCAAGATGTTACTTCGGTTAGGTTCGAAAATGACAACGTATTTCTTGCTCACCCGAGCCATCTCGTCAACTGCTTTTTGGGGGTTTGGTACATGATGAAGCACCTCCCAGGTATATACCATGTCGTAGCTAGCATCTTTTAGGGGCAAGTCCTCGGCGTCTATAACTCTGAGCTTCTTGCGCGGCAAGGGATTTAGCTCCAGCATGTACTCGGCGATGTCGCCTCCTTCTACTTTGTCGATTTCTTTATCAAAATAGTATGTAGCGAATCCGTCTCCGCAGCCAACGTCAAAAGCACTTTTTATCTTTTTTAGATCGATGGTCTCTTTGACCCAATCTAGTCTTTGCTTCACAAAGAACTTTACGATGGGATGTTTATAATCACGTTTATTGGCGTTGCTCTCCCAATATTCTTTCTGAAATTTTTTATCTAGGAATTTACTCATTCCACCATGATATCACGTCAGCTAGTAGCCTTAACTGTTATACTAAGGGCTATGAATACAGTCGCCAATTTACTGAACTCCGATAAGATTACACTCTTCGACCAACCGGTCAAGTGGCTGGAAACACATGGCATTAATATACTGATTATCCTATTTGGCGCCTGGGCACTTCGGCGGATCGGCGTAGCATTGGTAGTTGGCATATTCAACCGAGCCATCCGAACACATCCGTTTTCTAGCGAGGCCGACCGCAAAAAGAGAATCGACACACTAGATAGCCTAATAAGTGCAATAAGCAAGATATTTGTCTGGGCAATTGCCGTTATTATGATTGTCGACGAGCTGGGAATAAACACCGCTCCGCTACTTGCTAGTGCCGGAGTGTTGGGAGTAGCGCTCGGCATTGGAGCCCAGTCGTTAATCAAAGACTTCACTAATGGACTGTTCATCATCATCGAAAATCAATATCGGGTTGGGGATTTTGTACAGTTCGACACCATATCAGGAGTTGTACAAGCCATTACCATTCGGACCACCATACTGCGCGACTTCGATGGCAATGTCCATCACGTTCCCAACAGCAGCATCGTCGTGGCTACCAATATGACCTTTGGCATAAGCGGCATTAACCAAGACATTACCGTTGCCCTAGACACTAACCTAGACAAGTTAGAAGAGATTGTTAATGAAGTCGGCAAAGAATTAGCGGCTGACGAAACATGGGGTAAGAAGACCAAACGAGCACCCTACTTTGCACAGGTGGTTCAGTTTGGTGAAAGAGGTGTGGTAGTTAAGATTCTTGGCGAGACCACCCCCGGTGCTCAATGGAAAGTAAAAACCGAATTACTAAAACGTCTCCGCGCTGAACTAGTCAAGAACGGCATCGATGTGCCATTTGCTCCGCGAGGATCTAGAATATCTAAGCCCGTCAAAAGCCCTAAGAAATAAATCCTTTTTTAACCAGTTCTTTTATCTGGTCCTTTGACCACCAGGACCAGTCATCTGAATTATTAGCAATCTCGGACTTAACATCATCCCATTTCAACCATTTATAGTCAGCCACTTCATCCGGGTTGGGCTCTGGTTCGGTTACGGCTATGGCAAAATACACTGGACAAAACTCATGCTCGATAACTCCATTAAATGGCGGTGTCTTGTATGTGTAGGTTGGGAGCACAAGCTTTAGATCCGAAACCTTCATGCCAAGCTCCTGGTTAACACGCCTAACGATAGCGTCCTCGCGGGATTCTCCGGGCCCAGGGTGGCCACAAGCTGAGTTGGTCCAAACTCCCGGCCATACCTTCTTAGAATGTGCCCGCTGTGTCACCAGTAGATCGCCCTTTTGATTGAATATATAACAAGAGAAAGCTGAATGAATACGCGTATTGGCATTATGTGCCTCTAGCTTTGGTGCGATCTCGCCTGTTGACTCACCATTCCGATCTACATAAACAACGTACTCAGTCTTCATTAAGACCAACTATACCGCTTTGAGCTGCTTCTAGCGACAAGACTTCACCAATTTACAAGATCTAAAGACCAAGCGTAGAATCGCTTAGGTCAGCCTCGGAGGCGTCGGTCGTGTCATCGACTGATTTAAGGGACTTATCGATGGCTTCGTTGGTAGAGGTAATGTCCTCTTCGGTTGCAGGCTTAAGTGTAGGTGCCTCGGTTTTTGGTTGGGCTTTAGATTCTGTTTTGGTGTCTGCCTGTTGGGCGGTCTTCTGATTCTGCAAGTAAGCGTATCCCGCGCCACCGACAAGCGCCAAGGCGACCAGTATGGCTATGAATACAGCGCCAAGATGACTCTTCTTGGGCCCCTGGCTAGTTGGTGCCTGGCTTACCTGACCAGCGGCTTCTGGTGGTGCAGTAGGCTCTGGATCTTCGGTTTTGGATAATATGTCCTGTGACACTGGCGGGGCTGCAAATGGATCGTCGCTGACAGGTTCTTCGGCTTTAGGGGGTAGATTTACCGTTGGAGTCTGGGCAACAACTGGCTGTGGAGCTAGAGATGGCTCAGGAGCTGGTGCTTCGGGCTGCGGGGAAACCTCTACCTGAGGCGGTGTAACCGGTGTCATAGTTGGTGCGACTCGGCGAACAGCCGGCTTAGAAATAACCGGTTCAGCCGACGAATCATGGCCACTTATCGGAATAGAGATCCTGGGGCGTGGCGGCCTTGCACCCAAGCTAGGGCGTGGAGATGTTGGCTTGATGTCGTCCATTACTGAGTCTCCGTGTTAGTTTTTTCGGTTGATTGCGGGGAGCTTGTTGGCGTATCTGGGTCAGTGGTCTTGGCCTTGTTCTTAATGTTATTTTCTACAATAGAGGCCTGGGCCTTTGCTAGGTCATCCTTAATAGTTGTAGTTATAAATGACCTGACTGCTGTGGCGTTATTGACCACCGTCTTTCGGTCTTCTCTTGCCGCCTCAAGCGCAGACTTGAAGGCAACAGGGTCGATCTGACATTCCAATTCGGATAAATCCTGTAGGTCGGTCTGGAGTGTTACAAAAGAAGCGCCATATGCTTTTGTTAACACTTGTAGTTCTGTTATGTCCTTATCGAGATCGGTAGTATCCACATTTGCTAGCTTAAGTTTGGGTACTAACTCCTTGAGCTTAGTATCTACCTGGACGTAAACTTTATTCCTGACCTGGCTAGTCTTGGTTGCTCTGGTAGCAAAAGATGCAACCTTGTTCTGCGAAGCCTTGCAGACACCCTTGAGCCTGGTTTGCTCTTTGTCGGCCAATTTGATGGTATGTTTGAGCTTGTAGGCGGCCACTCGCTTGTTTCGCATCTCTAGCTTGTCGGCAGCCGTCGGCTGAGAGGTTGTCTTGTCCGTTGCCGCAGATGCCAAAGGCGCCACTAAGAACAAAGAGAAGGCCGATACTATTACCAAACTAGAGCGAACGATGTTTTTCATGCTTATGGTTATTTTATCACCGCTTAAGCCTCTGGTCTAGCATTCGCCATATTAGTATCACCAACCCCACTACCGCTAGCCACTCACCGGCATGGGTATACCAGGTTTTTTTGAAGTTATTACGGGCTATAACGGCCGCAGAATCAAGGCCTTTTACCTCGGCATATTGTTTACCGGAACTATCTAACGCATAAGCTGTGGCCGAATTTGCCGACTGCAAGAAAAATCGAGCATTAGCCACAGCATTAAACTTGGCCAAACTCTTTTGTTGCCATGCAAAGATGCTGGACCCTTCGAAGATTGTTAGTGATGCCGAGTTTGCTAATAGAGTAGCTCCTTCTTTGGATAACCTTCGATAGTCATGGGGTGCGATAATACTCGAGCATAGCCCCAGCCCCAAGACACGACCATCACCCAGATTGATAGGCCTCAAGTCGTCAGCTCCTTTGCTAATCGATTTTTGTGTAGAAAAATAATCAAGAGTCCTAAGTTGCCCGGTACTCCGTAGTAAGAACCTGGCGACATAAGATAGGTCTTCTCCGCCAGGAATCAGACGCTTCTTTTGACTCTTGTTAGTAATTCCGTCGGTAGAATTGCCAACAATTAGGATATTCTGGTGGACCGGGGACTGGACTCTAAACTTCTGCCCTGAACCAACGAAATAAGTTTTCTTTTGTGGCGAACTGGTTACCTGTAGTCTGGACTGCCGGTTGGAGTTATCTACCAAGTCTAGGCCATATTCTGGAAATATAACCAAGTCCGCCTTGGCCTGTAACGGGCCAATCCTTTTTTCGATAGTCTCGCTAACAATAACCACCGAGGTATCGCTGCCATTTGGTTGTCCATAAATAGCCCATCCCAGGCCCGAGACCAAAACCAGCCCGCCAAGCAGAATGCCGGACGTCATCGCTTTATGTTTAAAGTCTCTTGCTAGAACCCATACTAGACACCAAACCGCCCCAGCCAGTCCGTATAGGCCTAATATTCTAGAGGCGAACCTTAAGGGTGTGGACATTAGTAGTAGCGCTGGCGAACCCATCGGTAAGGTATTATCTATGCTACCTTGGGGGCCCATCCAGACTATTGCCACCAGCCAGCTAATCAGCAAGTCCGCCAAAGCCATAACTGGTACAGCGACCAGTAAAGTCCTGGCCCGGGATTTTTTCTGGCGTAAGCGATCCAAGAAGTTAAAGCTCTGCCAGATTACAGCACTAGATATGGAAACGTTAACAACCAGCACTAAAGTGGCTATCAACATGCCAGGAATCTTACCCCCGGCTAGCTCAAGATTGTCGGTAATAAAAACCCACGACCACATTACCGAGAACCAGGCAATTAAGCCGATCAACAATGGTCGGCTACGCCAAAATGATAAAGCGGACTTTTTCATAATCAACTATCCAATACGAATCAGCAGCATTTCGGTAGTGACAGATTTTTCTGCCTGTCGGTTGTAATAGTAGTTCATGGCTGTATATCCAATTAGGGCAGACAGTACCAAGCCAAGCACCAGGGCCAGGGTACGAGTAATTCGGCTATGAAAGAGTGGGCCCATGCTTACCCTGTTGACCGTTGGCTTAGCCTGAAAAGGCTCTGCTTCGGGCAAAGGAATAACCTTTGGCTTAGGGGGAGCGCTTAGATCAAATGGGTTAAAATCTTCTTTCTGCATACATAAGCAGTATAGAGTAAAGCGGACCTATCGGCTACGGCTGAGTGCTATTAATGCCAGGTAGTTCTTTGGCATCTTTTGGAACTTCGACACTGACTTCTTTGTAGTCATATTCGATAGTAGAAGTGGCTCCGCCAGATTGACCAGAAACTTTTACAACTCGCTTAGTGGCATTATCGATATAAATCTTGGTGCTGGTGCCGTCGGTATTAGCAACCTGCCAGACATCACACTTGCCCGTCTTGCAATCCTCGGTGGCCAATTTCTGGGAAGACTGCTTGAAAGTTTCTAGGCTACTTTCGCTATATTGGTAGGCCTTAGGGTCAAAGCTAGCTCCCTGTCCTTTGCCAAGTACAAACTTGAAGCATCCACCTTCATCCTGACAGGTGTAGTAGGCATCTTTGGTATAGATCATAGCTAGCGATCCGTCATTCTCGTCGGCACTATAGCGAACTGCCCCGGTCTTGGCGTCAGATTCCATAACGGCAACAGTGGTCTTACCTTTCGAAACGGTTGTAATGGTCGCTTCGAAAGAAAGCTTGGAGTTCGCTACCGGGCTAAAAGTATTAGAGGAATTACTTGATGTATTGGAGTCATCTTTATCTCCAGAACCCTTGGTTACACTGTAAATTCCAAAACCGCCACCAACAACCACTATGGCGCCAATTAATATTATTGCTAGTTTCTTCATAATCTCTCCCTTTATATACTCAGTATACCCTGGCTGTCCACAGCCTGTTAGGCGCTATTGGAACCTAGGGATACTAAAGCCTATCGGGGCATAGGATGTTCCAAGAGCTTCAAGCATACGGGTAATAAGACTACGACGCCTTGGCCCACTAGAGAATTCAGCCTGTTCCTCGATGGACTGCTTAACTCTAAAGTTATCTGGCCCAAAAACAAGCTGCCCATTAGCCCTCATGGCCGATATTACGCCGGGTACATATCTAAACTCATTATCAAATTCTTCTGGTTCGGCAATGGCCAAACTATCACCAGGACGAATAATGCCCATGGTAGCAAAGGGCTCAATCTTGAACTGATTTATACAGATTGGAAGCCAAGAACCTACTCTTAGTCGTCGGTTTCCAGCAAAGAACGGCATAGAATCGACTAAGCGAACTGCCTCTGTCTGATCTGTTATTAGGCATACAGTCTTATCCCGATAGGGTCCCTCGGGACTTACGGTGTCTATCTCTACATAAGTGTTGTCGGGCAAGGTGGCCAAGCGAACACCCCCAAGTTTAGCTAGCTGCTCCTGGCGCACAACTTCGATAAACCTATGCTCTGGTTCAATATCAACAAATACTGCGTCAACCGCCCCTGTAAGTTCGGGGTCATACTGGTGTGAGGACATATTCAGATTGTACCGACAAGTGTCCGAGGTGTATAGCCCTGTACGGCGCGAGGTTTAAAACCTCGTGGGGTGTAGCTTTCGCGAGAGGTGCGTAAGCGACCGGTCATTTGGTTGCTAATTGTTCCCCTGGCCTGCTGCCTGGTTACTTCGGGCTGTTGAATGACGCGCTCCGTAACTGGTAATAAATAGCTGTGCGCCGAGGCAGTCTCCATGACGGGTTCTGGAAAGTGAGGCACTAATGTAGCCGAAAGAGCCCCTAAAATAGAATGTCCGTAATGGATGCCGACTTCTATGGGATCGTCGGCTAAATTCTCGTAGGTTAGTGTGAGGTCAGAAAGTAGGCTCATGCTTTTTTGATTTTTGTTTTATGTTTGTACTTTCAAGTGTATACCGCTTACCGCTTATGTCAACTTACTTGCCTACTGTTAGATACAGGACTATGCTAAGAACATAAAGGGGGAAACATGAAGAGAATCTCAATTCGCACCGGCCTCATCAGCTTAATATTATTTGGTGGACTGTTCGCCATCCTAGGATTTGGCACCGTCCGGGCCCAGTCATTTCATACTGGTGATAATGTAATTTTTAGCAAAGATAAAAAGATCGACCAAACAGTCTACGCTGCTGGGCGAAACATAGATATCGCCAGCGAGATATCTGGCGACCTATTCTGTGGCGGCCAAACCGTTACCATATCGGGGACAGTCCACGGAGATGTGATCTGTGCCGGCCAGACACTTAATGTAACTGGTAAAGTTGACGGTGATGTCCGTCTGGCGGGACAAACAGTCAATCTTGATGGAATGGTAAACGGCAACGCAAGCATTGGCGGCCAAACCTTCAACCTAGGATCAAAGGCCAAGATAATGGGTGATGCTAGTATTGGATCTAGCGCATCGGCATTGAACGGTACTATTGGTAGAGATCTTGCTGTTGGCAGCGAATCCATAACCGTCAATAATCTCATCGGCCGTGACATAAAAGCCAGTGTTGGCAAAATTGAGCTCACCGATCAGGCGCAGGTAAAAGGATCTATCGACTACACCAGCAGTAACGAACTGATAAAGAGCAGTGGCGCACAGATTGGCGGTAAGGTTAGTCAAACCCTGCCAAAACAAGAGTCTCGACCCAAGAACGGAGCTGCATTTGGTATGGTTTTGGGCTGGATTATTTATCTACTTGTAGCACTGAGCATCGTATCGATGACATTAGCACTACTTTACCCCGCCCTACTTCCAAGAGTTACCAACCGGGCATTTCCTAGGCCATTCAAAGCCTTCTTTACCGGTTTCATATTCAACCTAGTTGCGCCGGCCATCATCGGACTAACAGCCATCACCGTAATTGGCGTTCCGTTGGCCGTCATTTTGGCCATCGGTTGGATATTAGTGCTCTCTTTGAGCGGACCGTTTGCCGGCTACTATCTTGGACGATTAGTGCTTAGGGGCAATCAGAATGTTCCAGCCATAATGTTTGGCGGAGGAACGCTTTTGCTACTAACCTACTTCATACCTTTCATCGGGATGATCGCTCTAATATTTGCCGCTTCAATCGGTACCGGAATGATCCTTCTTGAACTGGAAGCCAGCACACCAAGACCGGTGTATAACATCGATTCCAAGCCAAAAAAGAAATAGTACTCATGCTTGCTATCTAGGTTGTCTAGGAAGATAATCTCCAGCATGTCAAAAATTGATGCCCGAGACGCCCTAACACGACCTGTTACCTCCCGAATTATGATGCTAGAGTCTCCGGAGGCGCTGGATCAATTCAAAAAACTCGCCCCTTTCACCGAAATGGCCGAAATACGTGACGACAAATTAGGCATGCATTTGCCAAGTGTGATGAAAGCCTTGGAAACAATAACCAGAACTACTGGAACAATCTACACTAACCGCCTAGCATCTGAGGGCGGTGGGTGGATGGGCGATGACAATATACGTCTTTACGGCTTCCGAAGAGCGCTTGAGATTGCCGATGCCGTCGATGTCGAGATGGCTTCGCCAATTGCCCCCAGTGTAATCTCGGCCGCCCGTTCTGCTGGCAAGATATCTATCGCTTCTTACCACGATTTTAAGGGCACACCCCATGTGCAGATACTAGAGAACATCTATGATTACGGCCTAAGACTAGGTGCCGATTTTGTAAAGATCGCGACCACCACCAATAACGCCCTCCAGAAAGACAGAATCATAGAATTCTCATCGCTAACCGACCATACCGCAATTGTTAGCAGTATGGGCGATCTAGGTGTTGAAACCAGGTGCATATTGGC
Source organism: Candidatus Saccharimonadota bacterium (assembly GCA_052034955.1). Lineage (GTDB taxonomy): Bacteria > Patescibacteriota > Saccharimonadia > Saccharimonadales > AWTP1-31 > CAZIBG01. The sequence continues at coordinate 27,352 of JBPOHZ010000006.1, forward strand.
CCTTTTTGGGACGCCTGCTATGTATATCCGACCGGCCGGCATTGGCGAGGGTGTGCCGGGACAAATGGACCACGAAACTGCCGATTTATTTTACACGGCCACTGGCCTTCATGATCTAACTACTTAGGGAGCTAGGCGGTTAATATCGCGTGGGAACAGGGTTGCTTCTTTGATGTTGTCTAGCTTGAATAGCTTTTCGACAACTCGCTCTAGACCTAGACCAAACCCACCGTGGGCTGGCATACCATACTTGAAAGCAGAAACATAAGGAGCAAAGCCAGGGTGCTCAGGGTCAACGCCTTTAATTTTCATCTGTTCCAGAAGTGCTGGATAGCTGTTTTCACGCATACTTAAGGTGGCTATTTCGACGCCACGGAACAATAAGTCTGCCCGTTGAGCAATACTCGGATCCTGCTCATCTGCTTTGTGGTAGAACTTAAAGGTCTTGCTGTTAGAGCTCCAGCCGGTTACAAATACGGCATCTGTTCCCTTGTTCTTCTTGGCCCATTCACAGATCCATTTCTCTTCCGCTGGGGCAAGGTCGTCCTCGCCAGTATGGTCTTCTTTGGTGGCTTTTAGGAACATCTCGTGGATTTCGTCTATGGTAATCCGTGGGATTTCTTCGGCAGTAGCTGGCAATGCAACCTTAGGTACGTTCCACATCTTAAAGGCGTCTTGGTTTGATTCCCAAGTACTCTCAACGATATGAATTAGTAATCCACCTCCAAAATTGAGGAGATCTTCAAAGGTAATGTAACCCATCTCGGCATCGACACTGACAAATTCGGTCATGTGGCGAGTAGTAGCACTCGGCTCGGCCCTAAAGACTGGTGCGATTTCGTAAACTCGCTCAAATACGCCAACCATCATCTGCTTATAGAATTGTGGACTCTGCGCCAAGGTGGCTTCTTTGCCAAAGTAGTCGAGCTTGAACACTTCGGTGCCGCCTTCCGTTGCCTCGGCCAACAATTTTGGAGTATGCATTTCGGTAAACTCATTTTGCTCGAAATACTCACGAATAGCCTTGCCGACACTCGACTGTGTTTTAAACAGTGCCGTTTCCTGTAAGTTACGAAGTCCAATGGCTCGGTTGTCTAGTAGTGTGTCGAGGTGCTCGCTTTTATGGCTAAGTGGCTTATCTATCTCGATAGGTGGCTCGATGTCCACAGGTACTAAAACAGTAATTGTAGGGTCGTGTAATTCGGCTCCACCTGGGGCGCGTTCGTCTGGGAATACTGTACCAGTGATCTCGACCACTGTACCGATCTGCATACCGCGAAGTTTTTCGACTTCCTCGCCCTTCTCTACCAATACTTGAGTTAGTCCCGAACGGTCTCGAATGTTAAGGAAGTTTAGGCCTCCCATTAATCTTTTTTTGTGTATCCACCCCTGTATTGTGACTTGTCCGTCGCTTGTTGCGACATCTCTTGCTAATGTTCTCATAGAATCCTTAAGTTAGTTTGCTTAGGGGCTTTTGCAGGGGTCGATTACACGTTAAGACTCGCCGGTGTCGTCTTAACGTCGACCCGGAGATTATTATCTGTGTTTCGTACCACTGTTATCATGGGCTAAATTATAACATATTGGTGGTTTTATTGCTGGTCTTGGCTATTGTCGGCAGCTGGTTCTTCTTCTGGGGTATGTCGATGGGTCTTGGCGTCCTTCTTGGCTTCCAGTGCTGCAACAGCTCGCAAGTCCTCGTAACGGTCAAACTCGTCAACAATTTGTTTGCCAAGTACCTGTTCTAAAACATCTTCTATGGTAATTACGCCAACCACTTCTTCGAAAGAGTTAACAACTATGAATAAGTGATGCTTGGTCCTCAGAAAGGCCTGAAGAGCGTGCTGCAGAGGCTTTTCCTCGTTTACATAATAAACAGCTTTCTTCATGTGGTCTTTAACGGTGCCGCCTTGTTTTACATTGACCAGATCGCGCATAAACAGGGTTCCGACAATCTCGTCTGGCTTGTCTCCAATAACCGGGAATCTAGAAAAGCCACTCTTGTGAAGTTCGTCCATAAGTAGCGGACCGGTAGAGTCGGTTTGATTAACAGTGCGGACAACTCGTTTAGGGGTCATGACCTCTCGAATTAGTTTATCGCTAAACACTAAGGCGCTCTTAACAATCCCTAGTTCGTAGGCAGTCATGCGGTTATCGGGTTGTTGCTGCTGCTTATCGAGTAGATCAATAAGATCTTCTTTCTGATAAAGACCGCTATGGAACGTAAACCGTCTGTTCTTTTGGATAAATTCGCCTAGTTTATTAAGTAAAGGATAGGTATGAGACAAAACCCAAGCAATAACTGGAGATAAATACTTAGCTAGTTTTTCACTAAACCCACTTACCTGAGAGGTAGGCAGCCAAGCAAAGCCAACCCACAGTAGCGCTGCACAACCAAATATTGCCAGCCAAGAAGGCAAACTAGCAGACAAGGCCACAAAGAAACCGGCCGCACTTAATCCAATAATCCCCCAAAGCAGCAGGTCTAGGCTGGCACCATAAGATACCGCCGAGTGAAGCGCCTTGGCCATTTCATCATCTTTTTTGGCTCGCCGCTTTAGCTCTTTTAAAGGAACTTTGGAATAAGTCTTTTGCACAGAAATACAAGCCAAAGTGAATGCTGCTAATAGCAATACTAGTAGGAACTTAATCATGACATTAGTATAACAGGCCTGCGTTCAGCAGACTCTCAGGTATTGAGTTGGACAACCTGGTATACTCGTGTCATGAGTAAACAATTTTTGATCGCGATAGTAGTTAGTATTTTGGCACTTTTTGGTATTTATGCCTTAACCTCCGACAAGGACGGCAAAAAAGCCGATTCTGGAAGCAGCAACACCTCTTCTTTAAGCAATAACGTCACTGGCGATAACTCCAAAAAAGTATCACTCGTCGAATACGGCGACTTCCAATGCCCTGCTTGTGGTAAATACCATCCCTTGGTAAAGCAAGTAGTAGAAAAATACTCCAAGGATATTCAGTTCCAATTCCGTAACTACCCGCTTCAACAGATTCACCCCAATGCCAGGGCCGGGTCTAGAGCCGCAGAAGCAGCCGCCAAACAAGGAAAATACTGGGAGATGCATGACAAACTATACGAGTCACAGGCCAGCTGGTCATCAAGCAGCACAGCAACCACTATATTCGAAGGTTACGCCCAAGAAATCGGACTAGACCTGGCTAAGTACAAAACAGATTTTGCCAGCGATGCCGTCAACAGCACTATTAATGCCGACTTTGCCGAAGGAACTAAACTTGGAGTTAACTCAACACCAACCTTCTTCCTACAAGGAAAGAAGATCGTAAATCCTCAAGACTTAGATGGCTTTAGCAAACTAATCGACGAGGCTATCAAGAACTCTAAGTAGACCAAGTTGGGACCGGTTTTCGAACGGTTCTTGGATCTTCCCTCATTTGTCTTGCTTGCAAGAAAGCCCCCTTCATGACTCTTGCTAGTGCTCTTCGGTCCGGTGAATCAAACGCCAGCTCCCCCTCCTGCCTCATGCCTGTAAAACAGTAGACTTGTCCGATTGCCTGATGGATAAGCATTTCTATTCCCTGGATTGCAATACCGCCTGATGACTCCTGCACCTGCTTTATCAAGGGGGTTACCAACGGGTCATATACGGCATCTAGGACTACGTGGTCATTTATAATCATTCCTTCCAGAGGAGAAACGCCCTGGCCCGGGGTATTGGCCTGACCAATGGAAGTAGTGTTAATAACTATGTCGGCCGTTCTTAGTTTTCTGGCTAACTCTGAGCCGGGTGCGTTATCCAGCGGAACTGCCTGGAACCATGTCTCTGGCCAAAGCTGGGACATAGATTCGGCCAAATCTTGGGCGCTAGATAATGTACGATTAGCAATAACAACCTGTTCAGCGCCGGCTCGCCCGCCAGCATAGGCAGCAGCCATTCCGGTACCGCCTGCACCTAGCTGTAACACACATTGACCCTCTATGGGCTGATCGTTGGCCTCGAGAGCCCCAACGATGCCCTGCCAATCGGTATTGTAGCCAATCCAGACGTCTCCAGCAGCCACCAATGTATTGGTTGCCCCAATGTGTCTTACCGATGGATCTCCAGCTACAACGAGGCCCGATTCTAGAACATCTAGTTTAAAAGGGACAGTCACGCTCAACCCTCTGACCCGACCTTCTAGAAGTGTTTGTTGTAAGAAGTCGCCAACCATTTTTTTGCGACCTTCGAGGCTATCTTCTTTGGGCAAATTCATTGCTCCGTAATAGAAATCATCGGCTAACTCAAATGCCTGATATGCGGCATTCTGAATATCCGGTGAATATGAATTATCTACATGTGTGCCGACCACGAACAAGTTTGGTTCTTTTTCTCTACTCATAGACGTATTGTGCCACATCTAACAGGCCTTAGCACAAGCTTAATTTAACTATTTATCGGCAATGAACGGTTCGAACAGCATAAACATACACTGAGCACCAGCTCTGGTTGTCTCGCTCCTAAAGCGTCCACAAAAATCTATCAACATATCTGATGCACTAAATGTTCTTTCGAATAGAACATCGATTGGAGTTTTGGTTGGGTCGCCACCTCTTTGATAAATATCGGCGGTCACTTCATCAACAACAGTCGTAAGTCCAATTATAGAAGCCTCTGTGACGCTAGGCATATTATCGGCACATTTTCTTAAAACTCGGTGCCCCACCAAATGCCCAGTCATAAGCATATGAGCCCAGTCATGACCACCTTCACGAGACTGTATTCCTTTGGCAAATGAATTTATTACTAGATCAACCAGAGGGCGACTTGTAGCCCCCATAAAGGCTAGCTCTTCTTTTCTAAAATCATCAAAATCTGAAGTTACGACATCATCCCACACCAAATCAAGAATTTCAGGATCAATTTGAATTAATTTTGGCGATTCGTGTGCTGTTGTCATCTGTAATACACTTGTAAAAAGTATACTATAATGATATATTTAGAAGATGTCAATAGAAATTAGAGAGCTCCCTAACAGAGAGACGGGTATACCCTGTATGGGCCTCACAATGCTCAGTCTGGAACGTCTGGCACTTCACAACTCCGCGGTCGGCGAGGGTCGGCGAACTTACGGAAGAACCATCTTCTCCAGAGAAGAGCCTATAGCATGGGACGTGAACGACAGAAGCTGGCGACTAAAGCCAGTTGCTGGTCGCGTCTTAGCGATTTTAGCTCAAGCCCCTGTGGAGCCCCACAAACCATCAGAAATAGCCCAAATAATGAGTAACGGCTTTAATGTCCCCATACACAAGGCTGATTCCTGGACACTGTCAGGAATAAAAGTCCTCTACGAGACCGGACATCTAGCCGTAGAACGAACCAAGTTCAAGAATCATCGCAAGATTAGCGCTGTTCAACTCACATGCGGACTTTTAGTCCCCGAAGGTTTAGATGAACCACCGACATCTGGCAATGTTGATACGACAAACATTTCAGATTTCGGCATAGCCCATGCCGTCCTTTATGATGCAGCTGTAGATTCACTGGTAGATAGCGTAGCTATCGACTAGGATTGCCTAGTAATGTAGAAACTTCTGCCAGCTTGCTTTTTTGATATTTACTTCCACTTTATATTCCCTACTAAATGTTTTTATTTTAACTCCCATATTGTCTCCCTCACGGACGGCGAAAAGTATTGTCTCACGATACCTCTGCCTTGTTTTTTTAAGTTATATTTTTGTTTTTCCTGTTGAGTCTTCGTTGGCACTATGTGCTGCTCTCAGAGAATATGTGCATTCTATACAAACCAAATCGTATTGTCAAGCTTATGCTTAGGAATAATCATGTTATACTGTTGTCATAAATAAGCATAAAAACAATAAAAGGAACGTTATGCCAGCCAAAAAATCCAAAAAAACTGTTAAAAAATCTTCTGTAAACGAACAAACCAATCGCATTGGTGCAGCCGCTGGAATATTATTCGCCGGTGCAGCCGTCGCATTACTTGGAACAATCCAAGAACAAGACAATATAAAGCTATTACTGATTGGCTTCGCGGCCGCCCTGCTTGTTCTAGGTGGAGTTGTTCTTGGTATGGCAACTCAATCAGTTAAGAAGAAATAAATCCTGCCCTGCCTATGCACGGAAATGTATTTAGCGAAATAAGTATAATCATCGCCTTGGCGGCGGTTGTATCGCTAATTATGCGTGCCCTCCGGCAGCCTTTGATTATCGGTCATATCTTCACTGGCATTATAGCCGGGCCATCGTTCTTGGGGATTATCCATGCCGACGCTAGCTTTACTGGACTATCCGAAATGGGTGTCGCACTACTGCTATTTATTATTGGTCTAGACCTCAGTATTAAAACCCTATCGCGAGTCGGAAAGGCGGTGTTCTTTACCACTGCCATCCAGATTGGAACCGTTACTGCCGTAGGCTATGCCGTTTGTCTGCTCCTGGGCTTCACCAAGACCGAGTCCGCCATATTGGGGTTGGGCCTAGCCATGAGCAGTACTATTATCATCGTTAAGCTGCTCAATGATAAAAAAGAGACCGGCCGACTATATGCCCAAATAGCAATTGGTGTACTGCTAATGCAAGATGTTGTAGCGACTTTGGCCAAGATCGGACTGGCTGCCAAATCTCAAGGTGGCGATACGGTTCAGACACTTGTTACTTTGAGCCTTCGAGGTATTGGTATCGGCGCCGGTATGTATTTGGTAGTCAAGAAAGTTATTCCGCTCCTAACCAAGACGTTAGAACATGGACGCGAGCTACTGTTAATTTTTTCTTTGGGCTGGGGACTTGGATTAGCATTATTGTTCCAAAAAGCCGGCTTCTCGATAGAAATCGGTGCCCTGTTTGCCGGTGTAAGTTTGGCTAGCTTGCCCTATAGCAACGAGATGGCTTCTCGGCTCAAGCCACTCCGTGACTTCTTTTTGGTAATCTTCTTTATAACACTGGGCCAGACTATGTCACCCGGCCAACTTGGTGGAGTTATCCTGCCCGCAGTAGTGCTTAGTTTGATTGTCCTAATCGTCAAACCACTAACCGTTATGACCAGTATGGGGATGCTGGGGTACACCAAACGAGCTAGCTTTAAAGCAGCCGTTGCAATGAGCCAAGTTAGTGAATTCTCTTTGGTATTCCTTGTTGCAGCTAAAGCCTCTGGCTTTGTGGGGCAAGAGGCATCGGCCACCCTCACCCTGGTTGCCCTAATTACCTTTGCAGCCTCTACTTATCTGATCAACTACGACAACCGTCTGTATACCAACCTAGAGGAACATCTTCGATTATTCGAAAGACATGTTACTAAGAACGACAATCGCAAAGGACTAGCCAGCTATCCTATTGTCTTGTTCGGCTATCGTAAGGGTGGTCACGAGTTCCTTAAGACCTTCCAAAACATGAATAAGCGTTACGTAGTTGTAGACTATGACCCGGAGAATATCGAGACCTTAGAACGACAGCAAATAAACTATATGTATGGTGACGCCACCGATCCAGAGCTTTTGGATGAGCTCAACCTTGGCAAGAGCAAACTGGTAGTCTCTACCATTGGCGATAGCGAAACCAACAAGTTCTTAGCTCACTGGCTGGCTACTCATAACCCAAGCGCTGTATTTGTTTGCTCGGCCGACCGTGCAGAATACGCCAGCGACTTATATGCCGACGGTGCTAGCTACGTTATGATGCCGCACTACATAGGTAGCGAAAAAATAAGTAGCTTCATAAAAAAGAACGGCTTCAACAAATCAGAATTCAAACGCTTCCGCGAAAAGCACCTAGTATATTTGCAATCCCACTTCGATGCCGTCGACGTCGCTGAAGATCTATAATTGACATCTTCAAAAATAGTAGTATCGTTACTTTATGAATAAAGATCCTGGTTTATCGCATAGAACTCCTATTGAATATATCAGAGCTGGAGTAGCTGCATTGGTATTGTCGGTCACTAGAGATGATGATCCGACTATTAATCAGCTAGATCCTTACTTGGGAGCGAGGACAGGCTCGCCAGACGACACGCCAAGCGAACTAGTAATCCCAAAGTCAGCCGCAGAAATTGTTCGTGAAGCCGGATTCTCCAACAATCGATCAGGGCGTCGTGCTGCAGCTAGGTTACTAAGACAAAAATAGATTATTCGGTTTTTCGAGCGCGCTCGATATCGTGATAAAGCCAGTGCTTATTGGCGTAATTGGCCACGCTTTTGACCAAACTGTCGGTAGTTTTTCCGGCAGCAAGCTGCAGGCGAATGACCGCCGAGGATAACTGCCGCTCGACACTGTCTACTACCTGCAGACTTTTCGGTTGAACCGGCAGGCCGTGAGCCACTTTTAGGGTCTCGGCTACCTCGTGGCCTCCCCTTGCCCCAACAACTAGCCCAATTTTAGGTAACATCATCTCAACCTGTGGCCAATGATCCATATGCTCAAATAGATCAGATCCCATAAGCAGAACCAATTGGCAATCCGGAAATTTGGCCTGCAGTTTTGGCAGTGTCGACTTGGCCAGAAAGTACCCGTCGGGAAGTTCTAAGACTCCAAGATTCTTGTATGGACGCGTAGCTAACCTGAGCATCGCTAGACGGTGCCCGATATGAGTAACTTGAGGTTTACGACGAGGTTTAACCTCTGGAGCAAAATAAACCATATCTAGCTCTGCCGCCTCCAATGATTGCAAGGCAAATGCAATGTGACCTTTATGAACTGGGTCAAAACTACCACTGAATATACCGATCCGCTTCATTGAAACAACTATACCTTAACTTCGCAGCTAACGTCTTCTTTGCAGGTTCGACAGCGTAATACTTTTCTGTTTCGAATAGCCCGATAGTTGGGGTGCCCCTTGGAACATGTAAAGTTACGGTCGCCCAGGCTATCAGTGTCGTCGTCTTGATTGCCCTGGTTGACACCCCCAAACATATCTTGTGGATTTCGACCCCTGTTAAAGTCGAACAGCGTGCCGCATCCACCAAAGTTAAGCCCCTGCCTGACTCCATTATTAAAGCTATATGCCATTTGATGGATAAAGGCTATGTCGGAGGTAGGTGAGTCAAAATAAACTCTAAAGTCTCTCTTGTCTAAGTCTGCGGTTCCACTTCTTAGTTCTATTTTTTCGACAATTGCTTTTCGGATATGAGCCGCTACGGCGAATAACACAGCACCGTGCATGGTTCGTGCCGCGTCATCGTCGAATTCTGGCTGATTAGTTACTCTTTCGAATTGAGCTCGACTAGCGGCATCCATGTAACCAGCAACCGGTTTTACAGAATCAATAAAGGCCTTAAGCACTGGTGTCTTGGCTTTCTCTTCTAAAGATATGGCAACTGGCAGATACATTGTCTGGAATGCCCTATCACGAAGCCCCTTTTGCTCCTGAGCCAGCTTTCTGGTTGTCGTTACTTTAGGTGGCAAACCTCTTTCGGACTCGTACTCGACAATGAATTCTCGCAAGAATTCACAAGCCTCGTCGTAGCCCATATTACCGATAAATGGATGGTTTATAAGCTCGTGTGGCTTAATGGTATTTGGGACTTGTACTCCACGACCACGTAATTTGGAAGCCAATAGACCAACATTGCTTTCGTCTATGGACATTACTTTAGTCCGTAATCTTCCATTCTCGGCATGTGATAACTGCCCCATGGCGCACTCAAAATCAACGTTGTAACCAAGCTCCTTTATAAAATCACTGCCAAATCGTTCTATGACGTCTTCTGGGAAGGCGCTAAAAGCAATAACGGTGTTATGTCCTGCGCCACTAAACATTGGTTCGATATATTCATCCAGCAAACGCAAATCGGCATCATCCCTATCGGCTTGGGTGATCATCCTAGGATCGACATGCTCCCCAATCTCACGAGATCGCACCGCTCCGCGTTCTATCAAATCCCTTATTGGCTCGCCGGTAGCAGTTCTGATCTTACCGCCAATAACATCAAAGGTGTCATCGCGTTCAATTGTTATAAATTCACCAATGCCTTTGGCGGTTTTTTCCATTTCGTCAATTGATGTCTCGAACTCGTCCCTAAGTCGTCTAACTTCAGGCATCTCGAGTACCTCACCCTCGGCATTTAGGGCAGCCCGTCCAGCGGCTCGAACCACTCGCATACTCACCCCATACTCTTCGACTTCTGGATTATCCGGTTCGGTTAGACGATCGGACAACATATTTTCAACGAACTCTGCAAAGCTGTCTGTTATAGCGCCGTCCCTAGCGGCCAATTGAAGTCCATGCTCAAAGGCTAGTCCGTTGGCTTCATTATCAACCACTAGCTGGGGTACAGCAAAAGGCAGTTCCTCCCCTGAATAGATTTGTCGGGAGGACATGAATATGACGTTTTCTGCTTGCTCAGGACCCAAAAAAATACCCTCTTTTTCCGATATGCAGAAAAGAGGGGTTACCCACGCTTCTGCTCGGAAGTCTTGCTGGTGTTCGGACTCATCTACTACTGTAGCTTACCGTTGCGGCACAGTTCCTGAATCTAACAGGATTCCACCATTTATTTGTTAACTACCTTTAGTATGTCACCAAATCGCTTTTGGTAGAACATTTTTGCAATGTAGAATTTGCACCAATTTAATTGATATCTAAAACAAGCTTAAAGAGACCAGAATTATTGTCCCTATAACTATTCGGTAGTAGGCAAAGAACTTAAAACTATGAGTTGCTACGTACTTAAGCAGCCACTTAATTGCAGCTAGGGCTACAATAAAGGACACAATGGTACCGGCAATTAAAGCCGAAGTTCCACCAGTTATTTGATCGATCTTATCGCCTTCTTTAACCATCTTGTATGCTCCGGCCATGATAATAATCGGGATGCTAAGGTAAAAAGAGAATGCAGTGGCTGTTACGCGGTCGACACCACCAATCAATCCACCCATGATTGTCGAAGCCGACCTGGAAACACCAGGGATCAATGAAAGTATCTGAAACACACCAATCTTAATGGCTTGTAGATTACTAATGCTATTTAAGGACGGCGAGGTTTTAGACGGCTTAATAGCGACCTTGGATTCCACCAGCCAGATGGCTATTCCGCCCAAAATTAGAGTTGTACCAACTGTTTTTGGAGTAGCAAAGCGATGCAGCTCACTACTAAGGAGTAATCCGGCAAGGGCTGCCGGCAAAGTAGCTAAAACTAGATTAATCCAAAATTTTATAGATGACTTGCTGCCGGCAAATAAATCCTTGACCCGTGCTACCAAATCCTTGCGGTAATACCAAATAACAGATGCAATTGCTCCTAGTTGGATAATTACCGTGAATAACTCGGCAGTATCCTTGTATCCAATCAGACGTTCGGCAACCACCAAATGTCCAGTGCTAGATATCGGCAAGAACTCCGTCAGTCCCTCGATTATGCCTAGTAGTATTGCTTGCAGTATTGCCATTACCTTCAAGTATAAGCCATGTCTGCTATATTGAAGAGATGATACTAGAAGTACCCTTTATTCCTAATACTGCAGATGGCCTTCATTGCGCCCAATCGTCATTTATGATGATCCTGAAGTATTTTAAACCCGATTTTACAATTAGCGACGATGCATGGGATAAAATAACAGGTTTTGAGAAAGATAAAGGAACATGGGACTCTGGCTCTCTATTATGGTTTAGAGAAAACGGCTTTGAAGTACAGACTTTGACAGTCTTTGATAACGAAGCTTTCGTAAAAGACGGAGGAGATTATCTTATAAAACTAAGTGGTCCGAAGATTGGTGAATGGCAAATCGCTCACAGCAATATTCCCGTCGAACAACAACGCATTAAAAAGCTGCTAGCCCTAGACGTATTTACTAAACAAACGCCTACGATTAATGATATTAAGGACTTTTTAGACAAAGGTTACTTGGTTAAGGTTTTGGTTAACTCAAGAAGGCTTAATGGTAAAGATGGCTATTTTGGTCATGCTATTGTTGTGATTGGATATGATGATAAAAGTTTTATGGTCCATGACCCCGGACTTCCTCCAAAACCTAGCCGCAAAGTTTCATACGCAGAGCTGGAAGAAGCTTGGGCAGATCCAAATATCGAATCCAAGGAATTAGTCGCAATTAGACCAGCATCATAGCTATTTGTCGGCTGGGTTAATAGTTTTATCCTTAAGGGGCTTGAGTCTAGGAATAAAGGAATGAGCTGCGCCTTCAAGTCCTAGAATCTTTAGCGCTCCGACTAAAACGTACAGACTGTCGACATCGTCGCTCTTGGGTCTCGGCTGGCCTTCTAAATCTTTGAACATAGCTTCGACTTTTTTGACTAGCCACTTTTCTTGGCTGGCCGTAACTTGAGTTCCGGTAACCTTGATTGGCTCAACTGTGGCGACCACCTCGATAGACCTTGCCGAATGATCACGTTTTCTTAAATGACCCCTAGTAATCAAACTGTTTACATGCAGGGAAACCGTGGCAACCGAAGTATAGTTTAGTCCGCTCATTATTTCGCGGTAGCTGGGGCTGTAGCCATGTTCGGCAATAAACTTAGTAATAAAATCTAGTATTTCACGCTGCTTTTTTGTTGGCCTGACAGTCTCTGGCATTACTTCTTACCCTTCTTGGGTTTTGCAGAGAACACCCAAAGTTTATACCACAGGTAATTCCAGACCGTAAAGAATCCTGCCGAAATAAACTGACCTAGGTAAGGCGAGAGTCCAAGGCCTTTTAGGCCAGCCACAATAAAGTAATCGAGTACAAAGTTAACAAGTGTCAAAACAATGTAACGGCCAGTAACTTGAGTCTTCTTGGTTGAGAGCTTTTTATTATTGAACACCCAGTAGCGTTGCAAAACATAATTTACTGTCCAGCCAGCAAGGTTAGCAATGAGTTTTGCCCACCACAGGCTAAGTCCAAGAACTTGGTCGCAGACAAAGAATACAGCGTAGCCAGTCCAAAAGAAGGCCCCACCACTAACCAGATATTGGGCAAATCTGATCATTTCCGATCTGTTCTTCTTATAAATCTTCTTAATTTTGGCCATAATACTTACTTAACCATAAGTATAACAGAGGGGATCCCTGCTTTAACCTCTTAAGCATAATTTAAGGACATTTTAGGCTTAAGCCTGGTATAATTGCCTGCATATGTCCGACCAAAAACCCAGATTTAAAGGTCTCAAAAAACAAACAAGCACAACCTCGGTTGACGGTTTTGTGCCACAACGTAAGCCTCAGCTGTCTACGCCTCAATATTACAGCAAGGGAACTACTATTAGCGGTGGCCCAAGACGTCCACTAAAGACCAGGCAGACAATACCTACAGAGACACTTGATGTACCTGACGACGACGAAACACCTACATTAGGCAACTTCGATCAACCAGAACAAGATGTATTTAGCGACAAAGGAGAAGGCTTACAACCTCGAAATTCTAGACGTCGTGGCAATGACAAAGATAAAAAAGAGAAGAAACCGGGTCGAATACGTGCCTGGTGGAAGAGTCGTTCATTAAAATTCAAGCTCGGCCTGGTAGGTGGAATAATACTTATCGCTCTCCTTTCGGCCGCCGGCATCAGGATATACAGCTTCTTAAACTCCGTCTTTGGGCGCAGCGTCGGGAACAGCTCCTCTGCCCTTAACGATAGGGTCCGTCCTGAAGATCTAAACACCGAGGGAGACGGCCGACTTAATATGCTGTTAATGGGTCGTGGTGGTACCGAGAACTCAGCCCCTGATCTAACAGATACGATACTAATTGCCAGCATCGATCTAAAGAATCAAAGCGCCTCTATGTTGAGCATCCCTAGGGATACATGGATACAGACCAACGGTACTAATACCAAAATCAATGCTACCTATGCCCTCGCCAAACAGTCGGCTATGGCCCAAGGGAAATCAGAGGATGCCGCCGAAGACGCCGGAATCAAGGCCATAATTGGCGTGGTTAGGAATGTTGCCGGTGTTCCAATCCATAAGTACGTCTTGACCGATTATAAAGCCTTCCGAGATGTAGTTAACGCCTTAGGTGGAGTCACCATTAACAACCCAGAAGCTATTTACGACAACTTCACTGGCTGGAGGTTCCCTGCTGGCAAACAAAAGATGGATGGCTTAACGGCGCTTAAATACGCTCGTACCCGACATGGTAGCACCAGGGGCGACTTTGACAGAAACGAGAACCAACGACGATTGTTGATTGCCATGCGCTCAAAGGCAACCAGCACTGGCATTGTAGCCAACCCCGTTAGGCTCAACAGCCTAGCCAATGCCGTTCAGAAGAATATTCGTACCGACCTATCATTAGACGAGGCTAAGCGACTATTTGGTAAAACCAAGGAACTGCCAGAGAAAATGATTAAATCGCTAGACCTAGCCAAGCCCGATGGACCACTTATTATGACTGGAAATGTTGGCGGTCAATCAATTGTTCGACCACAAGCCGGTTTTGGCGACTTTAGTAAAATAAAAGCCTATGCCCGGGGTAATATGGTGGATCCATATCTGGCTGCCGAGGCCCCAACCGTAGCTGTATATAACTCAACTGGCAAAACAGGTCTGGCAACAACTGTTGGCGAAGTTCTGGCTAGCCTGGGATACAAAGTCCTAGCCAAAGAAACCGGTGCCTCTACTCAGCCAAAAACACTGGTAGTAAAGATGAATAAAGATGCCAAGAAGCCGTTTACCGAGAGATTCCTAGGCATACGATTCAAGACCGTATTAACCGGCACACTACCTGCGAACGTTGTACCTACACCAAAGACACCAAAGAGTAGCACGACTAGCACTACGGCAGCGTCAGCACCTTCACCAGATTATATAATCGTACTTGGTAGCGACTTCGCCACCCCTTCTGGCCCTACTTGGTAATTACCGTATTTTCTGTTATAATATTATAATGAGCGCAGCAAATATTAAGCCTTACATTTCATCTCGTTTTCAGGACGCCCTAAATGGTGAGTTTCGACCTGCCAGTGATCCAGAACGAACTCACAGACTTTGGCTTTTGGCGGAAGCTGCAGGCACCAAAGGACAATTTGAACCAGTATCACTGCTTCCCCAATTCCAAAGAGGAAACAGTTTATTAATGGGAGTTACTCTAAATTACGTTCCTTCTTGGGCTCGTGATGTTGAGGCAACTGTAAATTGTATAGAGCTCAAACGAAGTGGCATATTCGCACTTAGAGGAATTGCTCTTAGGAATTACGAAAGTCGTCAGGAAATGTTTGTAGGCATTGAGCCTAGTATCGAAGATAGAACCGAAAGACTTAAACTTTTCCTAGATGGTCAGCCTCAAGAATTTACTCTCGATGGTGGCGACAGCCTCAAAGTTGCGCAAGCAAGCGTTACTGAGGCTGCCAAAAGCTTCTTTAGCCAACCCTAACCCTTACGAAGAATATACTTTCTAAAGTTCTTCTTGGTTGCTGTTCTAAGCCATTCGGCTATCAACCAGTAGTACGGGAAAGCCACGATCACCAAGAACGTACTACTTAGCAGACCGGAAATTAATGTTACAGCTAGAGGATTCCAGAAAGGATCGCTCCTGGCTAATGGCACCAGGGCTATGACACTGGTTAGACTAGTAGTAATTAGAGGCCTAAAACGGTGCCGGACAGCCTCTGCCATGGCGTCGGTATGAGTAGCACCCGCGCGTAATGCCTGGTTGGCATAGTCCACCAGCATAATCGTGTTATTGACCGCTATACCGATTAACGCAAAGAAACCGATCATTACAAAGAAACTCAGTGTGTTCTCTGTAAGATAGAGTCCGACTGCTACACCCAAAAAGCTGAATGGAATAGCCAGCAAGATAAGTAGTGGCTGTAGCAAGCTTCTAAACTGAATGACCAGCAGGATTAGCATAGTCAGGATCAGTATTGGGAAGGCTGTGATCATCGACTTAAATGAATCTTGGTTATTTGATTCGTTTCCAAAGTCAAACTGCAGGGCATCTTTTCCAAGGCCATATGTAGCCAGCTTCTCGGCCGTGAACTCTTTCTCGACTGCTGTTTGAGCCACTGTCACTAATGCGGTAACGTCGTCTGCATCAAAGCCTGATTTTACTTCGAAGATTCGCTTGGCATTCTTGCGCGTAACTGTTCCACTATCCGCAGCCTGGGCATTTACCGCCTTGAACTTGGTTTTATTCTGTCGTTCAAAAGTTGTGTTGTTTAAGAACTTAACTATGTCTGCCGAAAGCATAGCTGCTTTTGCAGGATCATCAGTGTTAATCTGGGCCTTAAACGGCTGATCTTCGGCCGGGCCGCCCGCACCATTCAAACTTACCTTAATGTTGGCATCTTTAAATCCAGTAAAGGCTTTTTCTAAACGCTGTTTTAGCTCTGGTGCAGTAACGTCACGGTCCTGGTAATGAGTCAGAACAACTACCGCCATGGCCAAGCTACTGTTTGCGTTACTCATATAATCTATCCGTTCTCCAAATTCACCCAATGTATCAGCCATTATCTTGTCTGCTTTGTCGGTGACTTCCTCGGCCTTCGCAATCGACGTACCTGGTGCAAAACGAACCGTAATTGTCATATCGTTTCCATCTTTGGTAGGCGGGAATATATCAAACTTTAGCTTTCCAAAGAAACCAAAGCTTCCCAGTAGTGATGCAATCCCAAGCGTAACCGCTGCCAGCGACATTCCAAATCGTCGCCACTTACTACCTCTGGTCCAGGTTATTGCATTGGCCAACCCACTGCTAATAAGGTGCTCGGCGCGAATTATAGGATTACGGCTTTGCTCTTTAACTTTTGTTTTATCGGACAAAATAAGGTGTCTGGCTAGGAACGGTATTAGCGACAACGAAACTAACAATGAAAATGCCAAACTTATAATAATCGTTACTGGCAAGGCACGAATGAAGCTGCCTAGAATTCCACCAATGAATATCATTGGCGCAAAGGCTAACATTGTTACTAGTGTTCCAGTTGTACTGGCCCGTGCCACGCGCTTTACAGCAAGGGCAACTATTTCTCGTTTATTCTTTCCCTCTTTTTGACCAGCATCTATGGCCTCGGCCACGATAGTGGTGTCATCAACAATTAAGCCTAATGACAAAATCAGTGCAAACAGAGTAATAGTATTTATGGTGTAGCCAAACACTTTTAAGCCGGCAATGGTTGCAAGCAGAATTGTGGCCATACTCAGTGAGGTCGCAATTCCCGCCCTCCACGAAATCAGCGCCAAGCTAATAATAGCCACGATTATTAGGCCTTCGCTTAGGCTGGTTTGTAGCCCGTGAATCTGCTCACGAACACTAGCCGCTTCACTTCCGGTTACTACAGTTGCAAATTTATCGCTTTTAATGCTGTCTAACTTCTCCTGAACTCGATCATAGAGCTCCAAGCTGTCTGTACCTGCCTTGGCAACAACCCCTACCGATACAGAATCATTAAAACTATCTTTCCATCTTTACTGACGCCAGTTCGGTCGAAAGTTTTCTGCTGTTCTTTTGATTGACCAGTTGTAGGATCTACTGCCTGCTCCGTCTGGCTTAGGGGTTCTGCCTTAACAACGCCTTCGACTGTTTTTAGCTGATTGGCTATATTATTAGCCTCAGTTTTTAGCGTCATCTGATCGATGTTGCTAGTGCCGTAAACCGAGAGTAATAAGTTATATTTATTATCAAATTTAGTAAAGTCGATACTCTGGAATTTTAATTGGGCGGCTTTTGGCAAGCCAAGAGCCTCAACTTGTTTTTGAGCCTTAGCCGATGCAGCAACCGAATCAGTTCCCTCTTTGTACTCAATCTGAACATTAACGAAGTTCTTAGCTGATGAAGTTGTCACTGTTTTAACTTCGGGCATACTCAGTATGGCCCTGGACACTGGTTCGGCGATATCTTTGTCTACTTTGGCTTGATCGTCAACAAAGTAGGCTCCATTCACAATACTGAAAGGCAAGTTAACGCCCGGGAAGCCCTGACGCTCTAAGAAAACCGTATAGCTAAGCACTCCAAAGATTACTACCGCGATCCACAAGGCAACGCTAGTCTTTATGTGATCAAAGAAAAATAGGCTAAATCGCTGTAGTCTAGTCAGCTTAGTTTTATCAGTCCGCTTTTTGGGCATAGGTATTCCTCGTTATGTAATTATAGATAGTATCTCATAGCATTGGCATATCTGGAACGTAGCTTTTACCCTCAGCAACAGGTACAATTGTAAATATGAAGAATAACGCCGCCTTAGGCTATGCCGTACTTTTAATTGTCGGTGACTTCCTGGCCCTGCTTGCCGCTTTTAGCTTAGCTTTCATACTCCGAGTCAAAGTGGACGAACGGCCGTTGTTGGAACAAATCAAAGCAGCCGACTACTTTATAGCTATTTTCAGTGTTTTACCGCTTTGGGTTATAGTCCATGCCTTTATTGGTTTATATAGTCAAAAGGTTTACGATAGGCGATTCCAAGAGCTAGGCCGCCTGTTAGTTGGATCAATATTGGGAATACTAGTTATTATTGGCTACGATTTTGCCAGCGACGATAAGCTTTTCCCCGCTAGATTGGTTCCGGTATACGGCTTCCTATTAGGATTCAGCTTCTTGCTAGTCTTTAGAACAATTGCTCGCTTAGCTCGACGTTTTTTGTTCGGGTTTGGAGTGGGTGTTAGCAATGTATTAATTGTTGGTAATACTCCAAAATCTCTTGAGCTAGCCGAGGCAATATCTAACACTAGAACAACTGGTCAGAATGTTATCGGAATCGTCGGGGTAAAGTCCAAGGACTTCAAAACCTATTCCAATTTCTCGGAAGCGCTTAGCAAAATAGCCGTGCCGATTCATAGCATAATCCACACCGAGCTGTATAAAGATCAAGAAAAGAACGATACCGTGCTCCGCTTTGCTCAGGTTAATCACGCTGCTTACCGCTTTGTACCCGGCAATAGCGATTTGTTTGTAGGCAATATGGAAGTCGAATTATTTGGTGGCAGCATCCCAATGATTGCAGTTCATCAAACAGCACTTATTGGGTGGGGAAGAATCGTAAAAAGACTGTTCGATATTTTTGCTTCATCATTATTGATTGTTGTTACTAGCCCAATTATGTTGCTGACCGCACTGGCAGTTAAGCTTGGAGATCCAAAAGGGCCAATACTAATGCGAGGTATCCAGCAAAAAAGATTAACCAGACATAACAATATATTTAAGGTCTATAAATTTAGATCTCATTACGCCAAGTTCGATGGAAAAAAGGACGAAGAAGTCTTTGCCATGATTGGCAAACCGGAACTTATAAAGGAATACCGCGAAAACGGCGATAAGTTAGATAACGACTTCAGAGTTACTCCCGTAGGTCGAGTCATACGACGCACACACATCGACGAATTACCTCAACTTTTCAACATCTTGCGGGGCGAGATAAGCCTAGTTGGACCAAGAGCTCTAATACCCGCCGAACTAAACCAATATGACAAGAAGCACACCATCCTAAGCGTTAAATCTGGCCTAACCGGATTAGCTCAAGTGTCTGGAATGCGTGATATTAGCTTCGAAGAACGTCGCAAACTAGACACCTACTACGTACAAAACTGGAGCTTTTGGCTAGACCTGGCCATCTTGGTTAAGACCATCAAAACGGTAATTAAAAGCTAATGAAGGTCGCCATTGTTCACGATTGGCTAGTTGGTGGTGGAGCCGAACGGGTAGTAGAACAACTTCATCTGCTCTATCCTGATGCCCCTATTTATACGTCATATTGCTCGCCAGAATGGCGTAAAAAGTTGGACGGAAAAGTCATCACAGGGTACTTGCAAAAATGGCCATTCAATAAGCTACGAAAATATGTTGGTCCACTAAGAATTTGGTGGTTTGGCAGTATTGATTTTAGTGGTTACGACCTAGTAATCAGTAGTAGCGGTAATGGTGAAGCCAAAGACATTAATGTTCCTAGCGGCACTAAACACATCTGTTATTGTCACAGCCCAGTGCGTTTTTATTGGCGTGACTACGACAAATATATTAAGCAGCCGGGATTTGGCTTGTTCAATCCAGTTGCAAGGCTTGGTTTGCGCCTGCTAGTTAAGCCACTCCGCAACAGGGATTTCAAAGCCGCCCAAAAACCAGATTACTTTATCGCTAACTCCAGCTTTATCTCCGACCAAATAAAACAATCTTATGGACGAGAATCAACCGTCATAAATCCCCCACTCGATACTAAAAGATTCAAGGGCAATGTTACCGGCAAACGATCTGGGTTATTGACTATGGGTCGACAAGTTCAGATTAAAAAGACTGATCTAATTGTCGATGCCTGTACTCAGCTAAATATTACCCTTACAGTTATTGGTTACGGCCCAGAACACGAAGACCTAGTTAAGCGTGCCGGTCCTAGTGTTAATTTTCCAAAGAATGTAGGCGACCGCGAAATGTTCGATTATCTATCCGGAGCCGAGGGTTTTATATTTGCTGCAGAGGAAGACTTTGGCATTGCTCCCCTAGAAGGTTTAGCTAGTGGTACGCCATTGATCGCCTACAAAGGCGGTGGTGCTTTGGACTATGTTGTACCTGGTAAAACCGGTGTTTTCTTTGACGAACAAACCCTTCCAAGTCTATGCGCGGCACTTAAAAAATTTGATAGCAGTAAGTTTGATAATGCACAAATCTCAAACTATGCTCAAAAGTTTTCCGAAGAAAACTTCCGTAATCAAATTACTAAGCTAGTCCGACAAGAGATTCAGTAGTCAGAAAACTCCCAATTGGTACCAGATACGCCAGATCCGATTGCTGGCTGTCCAATGCACTCGGAGATCTCAGCAGGCCAAAACTGGCCATCATGCAATGACTCCCACTTGATGCCAAGTGGTTTATATCTAATGACAGGCATTACTTCCATGTAATGCATAAACTCGAAGCCTGGCTGGAGTTGATAATCAAGAGTGGCTCTGAGCAAAGAATTGGTGTAGTCAACCTCTGGACTACCAGTTGGCATTAGATCTAAAACGTAACTCTTAAAGAAGCTCCGTCGTGACGCAACATTCGACACACTATTAGGACGACCTCCGGAAAGATATGCCATGTCTCGCTCTGCTAATAAACCTAGCATCGTAAACAAGTGTATCCCCCATCTAGATTCTAACTTAAATCGGAGCCAATCCCGGGGCACCAACTCGACGTCTTCTCGGACTTCCTGTGGCTGAGAATTGTTGACGCATATGTCTTTATAAATTCTAGCGATCTGCGCGACCCTAAAAAGTGTTTTTGTCCTATTCAGGGGTTTATGGTTTTTTGGAGGTAGATAATCTTCCGGAAGTAGTCGCAGATTATCAACCGCATCTCTAAACAAATCCTCATCTTGTAAGCACGTACGCATAATTCGCACCGCGTCGAACTGATAGAAACACTGCAACAAAGGAGAGCCGTTGGACATAGAAAATGACAAGCGGAACACATCTTTTAATCGCTGGTCAATATCCCCTGGCTCAATGTCATAGCGATCCTCAATCGCATCAAGAGCCGGGCTAGCACTTACTGCGTTGAAATACGCTTGTTGCTTCTCGACTAACTCACCGGACGTATCGAGCCTGACAGGAAGAGTGTAATTCTCTAACATTAACTTATTATATAACTTATTTGACTATACAGGTATTTTGGCGAAAGCGCGGGTTACAATTCATTGCACCTTGGATACACTAGTCTTTAGGGAACTTAATGGCTTTGACGTTTTCGTAGATTTTTTCTTGGTTATTTAGAAGCCGGACTTGCATATCAGCAAGCAGTCCTACTACCCATAGAATTAGCCCCATGGTAGTAAGGTATATGCCAGCGAAACCGAGGAACTTATAGGGTGTTAGCTCGCCAGCATCTAGCCAGTGTATGCCAAGAAATACAAAGCAAACGACACCCAGAAAAAAAGGAATCCCGCCTAGCCACGCAAAAAACCTTAACGGCGCAAAATCACGGTAAGCTCGCAATATGTTGACGGCACTAATTGCTACGTAACTTGGAATACTTGTGACTACTCTGGATTTACGATCTTTAAAATATGTAACCCTTACTGGCATGGCCTGGATGCGCATCCGCTTCATGGCCATCACTTGGAAGGTCTCCTGTGTGTAGGTATGAACGCCGTTAATATTTAGGGTCAACAGGGCGTGTCGATTATAAGCTCTGAATCCGCAGGTTACGTCCGGGAAAGATTGGCCGCTTAATTTTCCGGTTACCCAGGCCCCTAGCTTGTTGCCATAGTATTTGCCGGCCGGCATGTTGTCTGGTCTGCGAACAATCCCGGTCTTTGGATCAGTAAATCGATCGGCCGCAACAAAGTCAGCGGCACCGTCTACGATTGGCTTTACCAGTTCCGGAATGTCAGCTGGGTTAAACTGCATGTCGCCATCAATATTTACTAGAATGTCGGCCTGCTGCTCCAGGGCCAGGTCCACGGCCTCACGAAATCTAAAAGCTAACTTCTTATTAATTCCATCGTTCCTTGTAAGCGCTCCGTGTTTCTTGGCAATCTCGATAGTGTCGTCGGTACTGCCATCGCTTATTACCCATTTCTCGATTTTACTTATACCAGGAATCTTTTTTGGTACCGCGTCCAGTACTTGCCCAATGGTCTTGGCTTCGTTCATACATATTGACACAACGACTAATTTCATGGGTTCATTGTAACATCGCTAGGTGTTAAGTGTTGCAAATCTAACCTGCCATCTTCCCCTTTATGGTTGTATACTATCTATTGTATGAAACTACTTGTCACCGGGGGAGCAGGATTTATTGGATCGAACTTTGTTCACTATATTTACAAAGAACGTCCTGACTGGCATATCACTGTTTTAGATAAACTAACTTACGCGGGTGATAAAAGAAATCTAGATGGTCTAGATAGCGACCGAGTAAAGCTGGTAGTTGGTGATATTTGCGATCCCAAGGTATTGGACGAACTTGTTCCAGAAGTCGATGCCGTGGTACATTACGCCGCCGAAACACATGTCGATAACTCTATACACTCCCCCTATCCCTTTATCCAAGCAAATCTAATTGGCACCTACCACATCCTGGAAGCCGTCCGAAAACACGGCAAAAGACTGCACCACATCTCGACCGACGAAGTCTATGGAGACTTAGGACCAGACGATCCAAAGTTTACGGAAGCTACTGCCTACAAGCCATCTAGTCCCTACTCTGCTACAAAAGCCGGCTCTGACCTTCTGGTGCAGGCTTGGGTTCACACCTTTGGGGTACAGGCTACAATTAGTAACTGCTCTAATAACTACGGTCCTTATCAACATGTCGAAAAACTAATCCCCCGTAATATTACCGAGGTTCTTGAAGGTCGAAAGCCAAAACTTTACGGTACTGGTCATAATGTTAGGGATTGGATTCATGCCGAAGATCATTCATCTGGAGTATTGGCTATCCTAGAAAAAGGCAAAATTGGCGAGACCTATATGCTAGGTGCCAACGGCGAGAAGACCAACAAAGAGGTAATCGAACTAATCCTAGAACTTCTCGGCAAAGACCCCGACGACTACGACAAGGTTAGTGATCGTCCAGGGAATGATCGACGCTATGCAATCGATTCCACAAAACTACGCAAAGAACTTGGCTGGTCTCCAAGCTATACAGACTTTCGGGCTGGCCTAAAAGCCACCATACAGTGGTACAAAGACAACGAAGATTGGTGGAAGCCCCAAAAGCACGCCACCGAAGAAAAATATAAAGAGATGGGACGTTAATGTCACAAACTACATTCGGGGTCGAAAAGACCGAGATAGAAGGATTATTCACTGTTAATTTTAAGGTTTTCGAGGATGATCGTGGATCTGTCATGGAGTTCCACAGACAATCCGATTTTGAGTCAGCTGGTCTTCCCAGCCTCGGAGAACGTCCACAGGTGAATGCACCATTATCAGTTCGTGGTGCCGTACGTGGCATCCATGCAGAATTTGCTCATAAGCTTGTGTCTGTAGCCAGCGGAGAGATCTATGCCGTAATTGTTGACCTTAGAAAAGACTCCCCAACCGCTGGCAAGTGGCAAGGATTTAACTTATCAAGAGGACAAGGCCTTTTTGTAAGTAGTGGGCTGGGAAATTCTTTTCAATCAACAAGCCAAGAACCTTCAATATATATGTATTACTTCGAAAAAGAATGGCAACCAAACATGCCTGGACTAGCCTGTAACCCACTTGACCCGGAATTGGGCATAGACTGGCCTATAAAACTCGGCGAAGGAATGATTATATCCGACAAAGACCAATCAAGCCCAAGCCTCAAAGAGGCTTTGTCGAAATGAAAGATTCAGAAATATTTATTGTCGGAGCCAATGGTCAGTTAGGACTAGCGCTTAAGGAGCGTTATCCGGGAGCACTGTTTGCCGATATCGATGAGCTGGATATAACCAGCAAGCCTTCAGTCGCTGGGTTTGATTGGTCCCAAATAAAAGTAGTCCTTAATGCTGCGGCCTACACTAATGTAGATGGCGCCGAGACTCCGGAAGGACGGGTAACGGCATGGAATGTAAATGCTTCTGCCGCAAGGAACCTGGTCGAAGCAGCCCTACAGCACGGGTTCACCCTGGTCCACATCTCATCAGATTATGTCTTTGACGGGTCCCAAGGCCTGCACTCGGAAGAAGAATTATTTAGCCCATTATCAGTTTATGGAGCCAGCAAAGCCGCCGGCGATATAGTGATGCAGTGCGTCAAACGGTTCTACATTATCAGAACCAGTTGGGTTATTGGTGAAGGAAATAATTTTGTCCGAACCATGCTTGGCTTGGGCAAAAAAGGCATAAATCCATCCGTTGTATCCGACCAGATTGGCCGCCTTACTTTTACAAGTGAACTTGTTAGGGCAATCGACCACCTTATTACAAATAAGGCTCCATACGGAACATATAATCTAAGCAATTCTGGCGATCCAGCAAGTTGGGCAGATGTTACACGCCAGATTTTTAAACAGGCAGGGCTAGACAATACAGTAACCAATGTTACGACGGCCGAATATTATAAAGACAAAGCAGGAATTGCCCCCCGCCCGCTTCAAAGTACTCTGGACTTAGCCAAGATTGAATCTACCGGATTCAAACCAATCGATTGGAAAGAAGGACTCAAGCAATACATTGCAAAGGAGAAATCATGAAAGGCATTATTCTAGCCGGTGGCACTGGGACTCGTCTATACCCAATTACAAGAGGCGTCAGTAAACAGCTAATTCCAATTTACGACAAACCTATGATCTACTATCCGCTAACTACCCTTTTGTCGGCTGGGATTAAAGATATCTTGATCATATCTACCCCGGTAGATTTACCAAGGTTCGAACAACTACTAGGAGACGGAACGCAAATTGGTTGCCAGTTTAGTTACAAAGTTCAAGAAACTCCCCGTGGTCTGGCCGACGCTTTTATTGTTGGCGCTGAGTTTATCGGTAAAGACAGCGTGGCAATGGTGCTTGGTGACAACATCTTTTATGGAAGCGACTTCGACAAAAAAGTTCGTAAAGCAGCCAAAGATTTAGATGGCGGAGTCATTTTTGGTCAGCAGGTGGCCGACCCAGAGCGTTACGGTATAGTCGAATTCGACTCTAATATGGACGTTGTTTCTATCGAGGAAAAGCCGTCTGATCCAAAGTCTAACTATGCAATTCCGGGATTATATTTCTTCGACAATAATGTTGTCGAGTATGCTAAACAGGCTCAGCCAAGTGCTCGGGGCGAAATTGAGATTACCGAGATTCACAACGCCTACTTACGTGCCGGCAAGCTCAAAGTAATGCTTCTGGACCGTGGGACAGCCTGGCTAGACACCGGTACTTTTGCTAGCATGAATCAGGCAGGTCAGTTTGTGCAGGTTATCGAAGAGCGCCAGGGCATCAAAATTGGATGTATCGAAGAGATTGCCTACCGCCAAGGGTTTATCAACAAAAGTCAGCTTAAAGACATTGCCCAACCCCTATTAAACAGTGGCTACGGCGACTACCTGATGCGAATTGCAAACAGTAAATAACGGAGAAAAATGATGAGTGAAACTAAAACTATTACAGTAATCGGTGCCGGTTTTGTGGGTTTATCAACGGCGGCAATATTTTCTAATTGTGGCTACAAAGTTTATCTTATAGAAATCAACCCAGACCGTCTAAATATCATCAAGCAAGGCAAGTCATTCTTCTTCGAGGAAGGCATTAACCCACTAATAAAAGAAGGTGTCGATAGCGGCATGCTTGTGCCGACAGATTCTTACCAAGACAGCATTCCGAGCAGCGATGTCATATTCTCGGCAGTAGGTACGCCAGACAACCCAGATGGAAGTTCCAACCTATCGTATGTATTCGCTGCTGCAAAATCGGCTGCCGAGCTGATGAAGCCTGGAACAGTTTATGTCCAAAAAAGCACCGTCCCGGTCGGAACTGGTCGTGAAGTAACCGTCGAAATGAAGAAGATTCAGAAAGAGTTTAGCTACGTTTCCAACCCAGAGTTCCTACGCGAAGGAACCGCCCTGTTCGACACCCTCTACTTCGACAGAGTTGTCATAGGTGGAAACGACCACAAGGCTAACCAAACAGTAACCGACATCTACAA
This sequence comes from Candidatus Saccharimonadota bacterium, assembly GCA_052034955.1. GTDB lineage: Bacteria > Patescibacteriota > Saccharimonadia > Saccharimonadales > AWTP1-31 > CAZIBG01. The sequence goes on from JBPOHZ010000006.1 coordinate 53,770, forward strand.
ATCGGTGGCCGCACAACGTCATAAGCTGGCAGAATTCGCTGGAGTAAAGCAAGGCTACATGGACGGTATCTATATAGAGACCAATCAAGATGGTGCCGAACTTGTTAAAGTTACCGCTAACGCATTCTTGGCATTAAAAATCTCTTTTGCCAATAGCATTGCCAAATTAACCGACCATACTGGTGCGGATGTAAATGACATTATGGACGCCGTGGGCGCTGATCGCCGAATTGGCCGGGCATTCCTAAATGCTGGTCGTGGATATGGCGGCGGCTGCTTTCCTAAGGATGTCACTGGACTTATCATGAGCGCCGAAAAGCATGGTGTGGACATGCCAATTATGCTGGCCGCAACAGATGTAAACGAATCAATGCCTGGTTACATTGCCAACAAGGCTCAAAACGAGCTCGGAAGCCTAAAAGGCAAACACGTAGCTGTTCTAGGCTTATCATTTAAAGAAGGTACGAGTGATGCTCGCAAATCTCCGGGGGTAAAACTCGCAAATATTCTAGGTCACAGTAACGCTAAGGTCTGCGTCTACGACCCTCAGGCCAATCACGAAGCGGCCGAAGATCTTAGGAAGAATATTAAAGTTTGCGAGTCGGCTGAAGATGCTCTAAAGGGTGCTGAAGCAGTGTTCATTGCCACCTCTTGGCCAGAATTCCTTAGTCTTGATCTAGCTAGTGTCCAAGAAAAGATGAAGGGCAAGATATTCATTGACTGTGTTAATGGATTCGATATAAAAAAGGTTCGAGATGCTGGTCTAAAATATATCGGAGTTGGTCGCGGAAACGACTAATTGTGAGATAGCTCACAACTCTGTTAGCCTATTGATTCAGATCTGTTAATATGGTAATGTTTAATTACCTATGGTCAATACAAAAAAATCTAAAAATAAAAAAATTCTGGCAGTATGTTTGGTTATCGCAGTCGGCTTGGTTGCTGGTGTCTTCCTGTACAAAAAGAACAAAGACAACCAACCAGTAGTAGATACCTCCTCCAAGACTACCAGTACAGCACCAACCGCCCAGTCTGATTTTACTGGTGGCAATGATCGTGACCCAGGAAACACCGATGGCGAAGATGACGGTAGCGGCATAGTAGAAGATGCCAACGGCGATATATCTAACACGCCCAGCAGGTCTGGTTGGACAACTTCCAAGTCGGGCGAAGTTACAGTCTATGGACCAGTTAGTAACGGTTCGTTAAAAAGCGGGGACATGCTAACTGGAAAAACTTCGGCAAAAACCGTCAACTTTAGACTAATCGACGATATTTCTGGGGTTATATCCGAAGGACAACTAAATGTGGTTAGCGGGAAGTTCTCTGGAAAATTCAACTTCAAAACTCGCGCCGACCAAGGTCGTCTGGATGTCTTCTTAACTAAGTCTGATGGTACCGAATACGGGAACGTGGAACTAACAGTAAGGTTTCAGTGATGCACCTGCCAAGAACCTCCAGATTAATCATCCTGAGTGCCGTGGCGCTTGCCACCCTGCTATCTAGTAGCTTGATCGCTCCAGGGAAAGCCGAAGCAGCCTACGATGGATCCAGAATAATCGATAATTCCCTGTTCCTAAATTCTAAGGCCATGAGTAGAAGCCAGATTCAGAGCTTCCTATCGAGCAAGGGTGCTGGTCTGGCAAAAATGAGCTTTAAGTTAGATTGCTATGGCCAGGATAGCCAAGAACGTGAATGGTACACAGCGGTCGGAGCGCCCTGTGACCAATCTGTCTCTGCGGCGCACATCATCTATTATGCTGCCCAGATCTACGGAATTAACCCTCAGGTTATTCTTGCCACCATGCAAAAAGAGCAAAGCCTAGTAACTGCTCCAAATCCCACTAGTTGGCAGGTCAAACAAGCTATGGGTTACGCCTGTCCAGATAGCGGCAACTGTGGCGGAAGCTCAACCTTCCCCTACCAGATAGATAGTGGGACATGGGTACTCCGTTATCATTACGAAAGAGCTAACCGAAACATGACCTGGTGGCAGACCAGCACAAGCTGGACATGTGGCACGGCCAAGAACTACTACAAACCCAGCTTATATCCTGGCCAGAACGTTACCTTTTACGATGACAATAATGTAGCTTACCGAACCTACAAACTTAAAAATGCTGCCTCTTCTACCATGTACTGCTATACGCCTCATGCCTACAACAACCCCAAGGGTCTTTATGGTCGGCCAAAATTTGGTACAAAAGGCCAATACTATAGTGGTAGCTACAACTTTGTAAGTTTCTTCGAGAACTGGTTTGGGTCTACCGAAGGCACGCCGTTCTTCCGTATTGGTGACAACCCCGAGGTGTACATACTTGGATCAAATAATAACTACTACTACATTCCGAGTCGATCGACCTTGGAGGCCTATGGATTCCCTTCGCAGAACGACCGAATTGCCTCGGTTGGAGGTTCTCAGATTAGTGGCATGACATATTCTGGTCCACTGCCGGTAATTGCCCGATTCGAGGGTGGAGCCGTTTATCTCATGGACAGAGGTCATCGTCGACACTTCACAACCCGAGAAATGCTCGAGGACACGTACGGATTTACCATCGGCCAAGAGGCGACGTTGCCAGATAATACAGCTTACTTCTTCCCCGAATATTCGCCTATGGCTCCTGTTGTTACAGAATATAACGGACCTTCAATCTACCTGATAGATAGCGGTCAAAAACATCACTTTACAGAAGCATCGACCCTGGGATTGGGCGATCCAACATACTCCGCCCTGGCTCAAGTCAATTTAAGCAAAACTTTCATAGACAAAATGTCTAGCGGTACTCCAATCTTTATGCCGAACCGCCTGCTTCGGGCTGTAGATACCGGTGCCTACAAATTCTGGAATGGAACCAATCTAACTCAGATTAATAGCTCGGTAGCAAAAGCAGCGGGCGTAAAACCAAACTTTGATGTCTATGCTGGTCAGATCTCGTCACTAACGTCACTTTCAACTCCAGTCGGTAAACTGGCACTTGATTCTGGCGGCCAAAGATACTTACTTGATACCGGCAAGAAGATTCCCCTAAGCGCCTCCCAGTCAACTAAGTTAGGTTTCTCGGATGGATCATACGTGACTGCTCCCGATTCATTCCTCCGTAAGATTCCAAGCAAATCATTTACTAATCTATTCCAAATAGATAAGAAGCCCGAAATATACACTGTTATTTCTGGGGAAGTAAAGCGGTTTGCTAGCTGGAAGACCATAAATGATGCTGGCTACAGCCCAGAGCAGCTGATGTCCCTAAATTCGGCAACTGCCTCGATGCTGGACTTTACAGGAGAAGTTATATACCGGGCAGGTAGTTTAGTAAGAGTAGAGGGTCAGCAATCGGTTTACCTAATCAACTCCCCAACATCTAAAATATACGTACCCTCTTCGTCTCTCTTAAAGCAATATCGAATGTCTATCGATTGGACGATGAATGTTCCAAGTGTCAGCATAAACGACTATCCGACTGTAGGAACACTTGGGCCGCTGGTAAAGAATTCTTCTGGGTCGTTGTGGCATATCTATAATGGCCAATACCGAAGGAACCTGCCGGATAACTTAACCGTGAGTTCGGTCTACGACATTGATCCAGATACAATACCAGCACTTCCCGACAGGATAATAGATGACTTTAACTCACAGAATAGTCTTGGCAGAGCCATCAGGGCCACTGGTGACAGTAAAATATACTACATCCAAAACGGTCAGAAACGCTGGGTTACAACCAAGTCTGCATTAACCGGTTTAGGCCTAAGCACCTCTGATGCAAGAGAGACAAACACCAAGTTAATAAACTCCATTCCAACTGGTTCAAACATAAACTAATCACCTAGTCGCTCGCTACAGTGGTAGTGTACAATTAAGCTCATACAAAATAAGATCAACAAGTCTTTAGATTGAGGGGATATGAAAGCTAAATTAAAGCATTTTCTGCGAAAGCATTATCGTCGTGTTAAGTACGCTCCGTTCTGGCAAAAAAACTCTGCCACCAAATTTCTATACAAGGTAAATAAAAAACTCGTTCAATCGGCATTTTACTCTTTATATATTGCTCGTCGTACCAAACGTCGTGCGCTCTACAGAGCCGACCGAATTAGTGTCATAAACAAAGTCAGACACAATCTGAACAGGCGCGGAATCTTCCTACAACTGGCCCGCTCTGCTTCGGCCAGAGGTAACTGGTTGATGGCCGAAATCCATTACAAAAGAGTTCAAAAAGAGATCGGCCAAGACCCACGATTTATAGCCTTAAATAATGAGGTCCGACTAAATCTATCAGTTATTAAAAGGCTTAAAGACGTTACTGGCTATAAGGCAGAAATCGCTAAGTACAATAAAGATAAAAAGAGTATCAAAAACCGGGTGGCCGTGGTTTCGGCGGTATCTGGTGGCTACGATACCATCAAACTACCAGAGATTTTGAATCCTAGCTTCGATTATATTCTGTACACCGATACTCCTGTTCGTCCATCCGGAGTTTATCAGGTCAGGCCACTGCCTTATTACCATACCGATACCACCAGAATGGCTCGGTACATAAAGACCAACCTGAATCTATTATTCCCCGATTACGAGACAGTTATCTGGATAGATGCCAATATCATGATGCTAGCCGACATTCAAGAAATGGTCGACGAGTTCAAGGCATCAAAGAAGCCAATTGGTGCAATTCCTCACCCCCTAAGGAACTCGGTCTACAGTGAGGGTGATGCATGCATGAAACAGGGCAAGGATGACTCTTCGTTAATCACCGCTCAGATGAAGCACCTAAGAAGTATTGGCTTTAAGTGCAACGATCTTATCGAAAGCAACATTATGATGTTTGACATGAAGAACCCAAAGATCGGAAAATTCTTTGCAACCTGGTGGGCAGAACTAGATAAATACAGTCGTCGAGACCAGTTAAGCCTAAACTACGCCATTAACACTGCCGGGATTAAATGGCACCGTTTAATGAAGCGTCCGTTTAACTCTAGGACTCACCCACTATTTGCTATTGCCCCACACGACGTCAAACAAAGTAGTATTCTAAAGCTAGAGCAGGAGCTTGGATCAAAATCTGTTAATCCATATAGTGGCCCTTCTTTTAGCTCCAAGCGTAACGACCTACTTAAGTCAGAGTTAAAAAGAAAAGTTGATATTATCTACTGCGTTCACAATGCCCTAGAAGATGTAAAACTTTGCCTAAATTCGGTAGCTAAGTTCCGCAAGAACCCAAACCTTAGGCTGATTATTATCGACGATGGTTCTGATGCCCCAACTCGGGATTTCCTAAAGCAGTTCCATGCCGATAACAAGAAATGGTCAGAGCTACACCGTAAAGAAACTGGTTCTGGATACACAAGGGCTGCAAACCGTGGCCTTAAGGCCTCAAAGGGCGAGTTTGTAGTGCTTCTTAACAGTGACACCATAGTGACTGCTGACTGGACAGAAAAGATGACTCACGCCGCCTTCTCTACGCCGGGTGTTGGAATAGTGGGTCCACTTTCTTCTGCCGCCAGCCACCAATCCATCCCAGAACACCGCAGTAGCAAGAACCAAACTGCAGTCAATACAATGCCTAAAGGCATAACTCCTAAGCTACTAAATCAAAAGTGTGAGGAATGGTCTGTTGCTGGTTTCTACCCACTTGTGCCACTTGCTCATGGTTTTTGCTACGGACTTCGACGTGAAGTCATAGACAAAATCGGCATGTTTAGCGAAAAGGACTTCCCGTATGGTTACGGCGAAGAGAATGATTACTGCATAAGGGCAACAAACGCTGGATTCAGATTAGCGATTGCCACCAACACCTACATCTTCCATGCTAAGTCAAAGAGCTATGTATCGGATAAAAGAATCGAGCTTATGGACAACGGTAATCGTCGTCTTCAGGAGCTTCACACCAAAGAACGAGTGCACCGCGCAGTAACAAGCATGCAGCAGAACCCAACTCTTCAGAAGATGCGCGACAAGGCCGCAAAGCTATACAAAACTGCTAGCTAATCTCTTTTACTAAACTATCTAGGGCTGTGTACTTTACTCCGTGCTGAGTAAGTACTAGATATTTATTGTCTCTTACTGATTGTGGTGGCTGCATTAGGGGGTGCAACTCGGTACCGGTCTGTTCTAGGGCATAACCAAGACTCAGCTGATCCCGCTTGCTATACTTGTTTACCTGTTCCCACCATTTGTCCATTGCCGGCGCTAAGTTGGGGTGCCTTAGGTTAAACATCAAGAAACCGTTTTCGGTCAGCCCTTCGCCCTTGAATCCTTGGGATTCATAGAACTCTCGTTGCTCGATTATAATCTCTGGGTCGTCTTTTTTAAGCTGTATGCAGGCATCAAACTCCTGGTAGACGTTACTTCGCTGTGAGTGAGGCGAACTTCCAATAGCTTTGCCGGATTTAATAAAGTCATCTATGATCGGCTGGATGTCATCGACCACCATAATACTGGCGTCTAGCCAGACTGCAATTTGATAATCACCAAATAATAGATGGGGGTGCATTTTTACGTAGCGTATTAGTCTTCCAGCATCTAGATCTAGGTCGGGGAGATCTTTATGCTTATAGATTCCAAGATCGTCTACCGGCGAATCGGTATAAACAAAGTAGTCAAAATTGTCATTGAGTTTAGCATGGGGCTTAAGCTGATCGTATCCTTTTGAAAATGATGTGGCAACAGCTACTGTTCGGGGCGAGTTAGATGAGTTGTAGCTAGCGATACTGCTCTTATAGCCATCAAGGGCCAATAATCGCTCAATGACACTCAGGTTAAATCTGCACAGTTGATAGTAAAGGGCATGGTCATTGGCTTGCTCTAAGTTATTCTTAACTTTTTCCCAGTTCTGCCGGGCTTTTGGCCAGTCATTCATAGAGTTATAAACATTTGCAGCTTCGACACCCAATGGAACGCTATCTGGAATCCCCTTAAGCCCTTCTTGGACAACCGCTTCGGCCATTTTTAGGCTGCCTGTGGCGATGAATGCTCGAACCGCATACACATAACCTTCTTCGGGAATATCTATCTTTGAGCCCTCTACAATTCCCCAGATCCGTTTAGCTTCTTTCCAGTCTTCTTGTTGCCCGGATAACAAAAGTGCTTCGAGCTGCAAGGAAGCATCCTTGAGCTTATGATTGTTGATTGCCTTGTCTATAAGTTGCCTAGCCTGATCAGTGTTGCCCTGCGAGTTATATAAGCGGCTAAGTTTAATCCAGGCTTTGGCCGGAGCTTTATCGGGTGCGGACTCTATAACGCTTTTCCAAGCATTTATTCTATGGCCTATGTCTTTTCCTTGGTCAAGAATCTCGGCGTTCCTAAGAAGTATTTGAACGTCTTTAGGGTATTTTTCCAGCCCGGCATCTACCACAGATTTAGCTTCTTTTATTTTGTCAGTATTAATCAAAGCTCTTGCTAGTCGATGGTAAGTCTCTGGTGGAGAGTTATTACCCATATCATCTAGAATTGACTGCCATAGGGTTGCAGCCTCTTGCCATTCACCAGACTTTGATACAGCTGTTGCGGCTTGTATCCTCTGCTCAAAGTTATTATCTGTCACAGCCTATGGAATCCTTTCGGCTAGTCTTGTCTGGTTATCCAGCTCCACGTTTTAGGGTCAATAGGTTTTAGTGGAACAAAGATATCAATCTGCGAAAATACTTTCTTATCAAAAGTTACTTTCTTTTTAGGTCCAAGCTTCTTGTCGTACTCTAAAACATCAGTCGGAAATTCGGATGGAAGGATATATTTATGAGACGAGTCTTTAATCTCGTTTCTAAACACAAAGCAGTATTGCCTAAGACCAAGTTTATTAAATATCTCGGTATAGTCATAAATCTTGGCGTGAGCCGTGTGCACTGACCAGTCTGCCCATGCTGGTTTCAATCCGATGCCCTTAAGGTATTCAACATCCTCAAATGAAGGGTGACGAATAAAGATAAAGTCCGACGCCAAGCTAGCCATCTTTTCGATTATCGCCGGCATTGCTTCGACGCCAGGCAAGTGCTCAAGAAAATCTAGGGCAGTAACAAACTTAAACTTCTGTTCAATATCGAGCTTTAGGATGTCTTGCTCAATAGTATCTATACCGGCTTTACGAGCCCGCTTTACGGCCTCTGGGTCGATGTCTATTCCAATGCCCTTAGCGTAACTTTCTTCGCCCTTACCGGTTCTAAAATGCTTAGCGCAATATTTAATCGAGCCGCCGTTCTTGCTTCCTAAATCAAGAAAATCATACTTAGTTAGGTCATACTTCATTATTTATTCTCGCTATCTACATACATTTTTATTGGGGCCTGAACAATGCCTTCGACATTCTTCCGAACTCCGAAAACAGAGAACGATGCCAAGTTACGTTTCTTGAATAATTTAGTTTGAGCCGTATCCACTGCGTCAGACACCCCTAAGGTAAAGTAGTAAACACCGTTGGTAAGTACGTTCTGTACATCGATAGCAATTACTTTTTCTTCTCCGGCTTTTAGTGAGTAGTTGTCAATATTCTCGCGGGAGTCAAAGACCATTACAAGTAGGCCTTCAGTGTTTCTGACATTCAGCCCAAAGAAAGCTTCCTTAACGTCTTTGTCACTCTTCTGACGGACAATGATCTTCATATTCTCATGAGTCTCTACGTTCTTGGTAAGCTTGCTGTCTACTCGAACTTCTACACTGGCGTCTATTTTAGCTACTGGCTTCTCGGTTGTGTCTTTCTCGGCTTTCTTCTCTCGCTTTTCGACCTCTTCCTTCATGATCATATCTTCGTAGATACCAGCAATTTGGCTACTTGTGCCAATGGCCTGAACTTCGCCTTGTTCCAGCAAAAGGGCTCGATCGCAGAATCGTTCGATCATTGGCATGCTATGTGACACAAGAATGATGGTTCTTTTATCCCGCTTTAGTGTTGCAAAGTAGTCAAAGCACTTCTGCTGGAAAGATGCGTCTCCAACGGCGAGTACTTCGTCCAGCAAGAGAATGTCTCCTTGGGCACGAATAGCAATCGAAAATGCTAATCGAACTTGCATGCCAGAAGAGTAGTTCTTTAACATCTGGTCCATAAAGTCTGTTAGCTCAGCAAATTCGACAATGTCATCATACATCGCCTCCATCTCTTTACGACTAAAGCCGAGCAGGGCGCCATTAAGAAAAACGTTATCCCGGCCACTAAGTTCTGGGTTAAAGCCCACTCCGAGCTCAATAAACGGAACTAGTGAACCGTTTACTGTAATGTGTCCCCTGTTTGGTGTATAAACACCGGCGATACACTTTAGAAGAGTACTTTTACCACTGCCGTTACGACCAACTATGCCAAAGAACTCGCCCTTTTTAATCTCAAAGCTAACGTCCTTAAAGGCCGTCTGAACTTCGTAACTATTGCCCTTGAAGCTTTGCAGGAACGAACCCTTTAAAGAAGTTTGTTTCTCATGAGGTAGCTTAAAAGTTTTACTTACGTTATCGATCTTTAGTGCAACATTTTGGTCTGCCATTATATGTCCTCCGCAAAGTATTTGGACTTACTTCTGAAATAGGCTGTGCTAACTAATCCAACTATGACTATAACGGCGAGTGGCAACAATATAGCCAGACTCGTTCCGTAAACATCATTAATCTGAATACTCTTGTCGTAGGTAACTATCGACCTGGCATCCTGAATGATCTGTCCAATGGGGTTAATTAGTAATACCTTACGCACAAGCTCGTAAGGGATTAAGGTAAGAGGATAGATGATAGGAGTCATGTAAAAGAACGCTTGCCTAACAACATCCCAGATATGTTCGATATCACGATATTTGACATATACGGCAGATAGGAAGAATCCTATTGATACCGAGAAGGCGATTAGCTCAACAAGAAGTAGTGGCATAAACACAGCCGTTCGCCATGATAGGGCGTCTGGATTTACAAACAGTACAAAAATAAAAACAACCGTCAGGTTAAGTAGCATGTTAATAAATGCTGATGCAATGACTGATATCGGGATCAGGTATCTTGGAATGTTTATCTTTCTGATCAATGAACCCCTGGATACAATAGACTGCAGGGCGCTTGATGTAGACTCGATGAAGAAGTTCCAAAGCACCAGGCCAAGCAACAAAGATAGAGGGTAATTAGGGACTCCCTTTCCGATATGCAAGAACTTGGTGAACACAATATACATGATCAGAAACAGAAGCAAAGGCTTGAGAAGTGACCATAAATATCCAAGAATTGAACCCTGATATCGAAGTTTAAAATCTGTTCTAACCATTTCCTTAAGCAGGATCCGGTTCTTCAAAGAGAATGCGTTTTGTAGTGGTTTTATCATAAGTGCAGGGCTTATTATACATGCATAATCGTCTTGTGGCCCGTGTTTAAAGTTGTATTTTATTCAATTCTCTCTGCATGGGGTTAGGTTGGGTTGGGTTATAGTATTGGTATGACCAAAGTAGCAGTCGTAATACCCAACTGGAATGGCGCCGATTTTATCGCCGACTGTTTAAGATCCTTGGAAAAACAAAGTTTAAAGCCGGATATATTCGTAGTAGACAATGGTTCGGTTGATAATTCTGTAAAAATTATCAAAGACTTTCCTAAAGTTAAATTGTTAGAGTTTCCAGACAATGCTGGATTTGCTGGTGGGGTAAACAGAGGCTTAAATAGAGTGATCGAGAATACTGAATATGAATACGTGGCACTACTAAATAACGATGCTGTTGCCGAAAAAGATTGGCTTAGTAATTTGGTCAGCGCCGCAGACAAGAAACAAGATGTTGGAATTGTAACCGGCAAACTAATGCGGATGGATAAAATGCATATCGACAGCACTGGCGAGATGTATTCTAGATGGGCCATTCCATCGCCTAGAGGTCGCAATCAAATAGATAAGGGGCAGTACGACAAAGGCGAATATATCTTTGCAGCCAGTGGCGGAGCAAGTCTGTACAGAATTGAAACTTTACAACAAATCGGTTTGTTCGATGAGGACTACTTTGCTTATTACGAGGATGTCGATATCAGTTTCCGAGCACAATTAGCTGGTTGGAAGGTATGGTATCAACCAACATCTGTCGCCTATCACCTAGTAGGCGCGACTTCATCTAAGCATGGACATTTTGCCCGATATCATAGCATCAAGAATACAATCCTGCTTTATAACAAAAATATGCCTGGAAAATTATTCTGGAAATATAAAATTCTGTTCTTTGTTAGGCTTGCTCAAATGGCTGCAGGTGCATTACGAGACGGAATACCTCATGTATATCTAAAGGCACTTTTCCAAGGAATTTTCTTAATTCCATCTACTTTAAGAAAGCGACGCAAAATACAATCTACTCGCAAAGTTACACCCGAGTATATAAACCAAATGTTGCTTTCCGGTTTGCCGCCAAAAATACCTAAAATATAAGGACATTAGATGAGCGAGACAATTCCATCAGTAACTCCAAAATTCGAAAAAGCTCCAATTTCTTTTGGCCAGTTGGTTGAAGAAGGTTTTGTAGGGTCTGATGGAAACATTAAGGATGGTAGACTTTCGGTTGTGGTTGGTGTTGAACAGGGCTTTGATAGTAAAGGTCTTAACATCAGTGTTGGTCATATTATTGGTGACCCAAATGATGAGGTTGAAAGGAAGATGACTTTTCCTGGAAGTGTCGGATATGGTTCTGTAATTTCGCGGGTACCTGGATTTGATAAACCTTGGACAGTAAATGAGATAGCTGCAGCCCATCTAAGGTTTAACGGCAGTGATCCAGATGATCCATCCAATTCAAATAAACTAGAAAGTATTGTTACTATGCTAGCTAGTTATGCGCCGGGTGGAGAACACTCTTTTGAAGGCCAAACACTCTATGATTTCTTAGTACCAGCTAGCTCTTTAGATGTTAACGAATAAATATAAAGCAGAATAAAAATCAGATAAATATGTAGGGCATTAGGGTAGCCGCTAAAGAAGTTCCATTGCACTACAAAGGCGATTATCACCGACCATAGCCACTTGTGATTCTTTAGTCTATAAATAAGTCCGCCAATAATAGCTACAAACAAAGCAATACCAATGATTCCATTTTCCAGAAGTATCTCGGTAAACTCATTCTGTACGATCTCGCGCGGGTTTACATCTTTGGGAAACTCATTGCGAAGCGTTGCACCCGAACCGCCAAGGCCAACCCCAACTAAAGTTCGAGATGGGCTTTTTTTCCAGGACTGGAATGCGAGCTTGGACAGCTTAAGTCTAACGTTTGTAGATTCTTCTACATAACCGTTGTAGTTGGGTAGGACCTTCTTTGGGGTTGTAGCTTTTGGTGCAACCGGTTTACTAGTTACTTTTTCAGTTTTACTTGGAGCGGTCTTTGTTGGCTTAGATTCTTTCGACTTAGCCTCGACTGGCTTTAATTCTACCGGCTTGGACTCATCAGTAATTAGCCCTCTAAGATCAATTAAGCCCAGGGAGAGCTGATCGACACTTGATGATGTCGCTCCGGCAAAAGAAGTATCAATCTTGGGGTTCATAGCGGCGGCCGTTCCCCGAAGAAGTAGACAAACCATAAAGCCAGCTAGCAATGTTAGAGATACATTTCTGAGCCCTTTTAAGGTTGGTCGTAGGGCTACAAACAAAACAACCAAGGCCAATCCAAAACCAAATATTGCGCCACGACTCAAAGACAAGAAAAGGGCAGTTAGGATAATTATCGAGCTATAGACCACCGACTTGGTACCTCGTCTTAAGAATATTTCACGAAGCGTAACTATTGCTGGCAAGAGCAGTAGATTAGCAAAAAACTGAGGCTCTACAGTAAAGACATTTGGACGAGCGAAGCCAAACTGGGTAGGAGTACAGCCCGGACATAAAAGTACTTGTTTGCTGTCTAGCCAGATGCCGGCAAAGATCTGGGCAATCGACAATAGGCTCATAACTACTGCACTGGCAATAAATATCTTATTAAGAGCAGGGATAATTTTGATCATCTTCTTAGCACTAGCAAGTGTGGCTAAGAAAATAACATACAATGCACCAATAACTCCTATAGTAAGTACTCCTCGTAGACGACCTGAGCTCCAGAGAACGCTAATACCCGAGACGGACACAAAAGCCGTAACTAGCCAAACGGCCTTATTCAGGATTAAGTCCTTTTTAGCTCGCCAAACCTTAGGCAACCCAAGAAGGGCCAGCAGGGCAATATATACAACAGTGATAGATAACTCAAAGTTACTAACAGAATCTTTACCAAGTCTAACAAGCGGTTTGTAGCTAAACCAAACCACGACCGGCGCTAGCAACCAGGCCTTCTCGAAGAAAGATAGCTTTAGCCCTTCAACATTTGCAAATTTGGATAATTGTTTTTTAATCATAAGTTTTTTAGTTCTTTAGTATAGTTTACACTACACGAACAAAATACGAACACTATTGCTTAGGTCAAGATATAAGGCTATTGTAAACTGTAACTATGAAACCACGCCATATTGTCATTGATGCCCGTATCCGACCAAATGCCGGCGTTGGTCGCTACGCAGATCGATTACTGGAGCAATTACAAATATTAGATTCCGAAAATAAATACACTGTTCTTTTAAATCCAAGTGATTCTTGGCGCCCAACGGCCAGCAACTTTACCACCCTCCCCTGCCCCTACAAGCAGTTCTCTATCAACCCACTGGAACAGTTCCGTTTTGCTGGTCTTTTGTATAGCTTACGACCCAGCCTGGTGCACTTCACTATGACCCAACAGCCCCTGCTCTACTTCGGTAGAATAGTAACTACAACACATGATTTAACCATGCTTCGTTTTACCCGAGCAGGTAAACACAACATACTATTTCACTGGTTAAGAATGCGTCTGTACCGCTTTATGTTTTGGTGGAGCCACCGTAAGAGCAAAGCTATATTGGTGCCAAGCAAATACGTAGCCGAAGATCTAGCCAGCCTACAGCCTTTTACCAAAAAGAAAGTAAAAGTTACCTACGAATCTAGCGATCCACTAATCGCCGGCAAATCTACCCCCCTGGCTGGAGTATCTAAGCCATTCATCTTCCATACCGGAAGCCCTTTTCCTCATAAGAATCTGGAGCGGCTAGTAAAGGCTTTTGAAATTCTTTATCCTCACTATCCCAAACTACAACTAGTGCTATCCGGCAAGACCGAACATTACTTTAAAAAACTATCCAAAAAAGTAGACAATAGCCCAGCCAAAGACAGAATTGTTATCCCCGGCTTTACTACCGATGCCGAGCTAAAATGGCTCTACCAGAACGCCGAATCCTACGTACTACCAGCCCTTAGTGAGGGTTTTGGATTGCCAGGAATAGAGGCCATGGTTCATGGCTGCCCGTTGGTAAGCAGCAACGCTACCTGTCTTCCAGAAGTTTATGGTGATGCCGCATTATTCTTTAATCCTTTAGATGTAGAGGATATGGCCTTAAAGATAGAGCGCGTTTTAAACGATAAAACATTTGCTCGTGAACTTGTAGCCCGCGAAAAAGAGCAGCTCAAAAAATACTCTTGGGAGCGCATGGCACAACAAACTCTCGACGTCTACAAATCAATAAGCAGTTGATCTTTTTCGCAGTTTAACTCAAAGGCAATTTCAACGGCCTGTCTTGCTTCATCAAGACCAGCGATGATGCGTTCTTGGGTTTGATCATTTAATGGGTTTTGGAGATTAAAGATATCATACTCTCCATAATGTAATTTATCCCAGGCGACGAATCGTATTGCATTAGCAGCTACGTCTACCGAATGGGCCCTGTCGTTAAAAGGTTGCATTCCTTCATCATCAACAAATTGGGAGTCGTTCAATCTATCGGCTGCATCCAACATTTTAGGCCAAGGAAATGAGTCCTTTAGTGTGTCCTGCATCAGAGTAACTGTAGATGTACCAATTGCGCCTAATCTTTGCCCTAAGTCAGAAAGAATTAGGCATGTTTTTTCAGGCGACCAATCTTCATACTCTTTTTTTGACTCTTCTGGAGCGCTGACAGTGGTGGTCGAACTTCGTTCCATATTGTTTTCGGCACTACACGCACCAAGTAGCAGGTCTAGTGTTAGAGTAGTTGTGGTGATAATGCGGCGTTTCATGAAGATTATTATTTGGGGGCTTTTAGGACAATATGGCGGTCGCGGCCTTCTCCCACAGATTCGGTGGAGATTCCAAATTCTTCGGCTAACTTATGGATAGTGCGTCGGTCGGCGGCATTCATCGGTTGGAGCGGCTTATCCTTGCCACTAGTTTTAACCTCATCAAGCCATTCCTTGGCGGCTTCTGCCAGTCGATCAGCCCTAGCCTTCTTGTAGTCGGCAACATCTACATTAACCCGTGAAATAGCAAAGCCATTATTCTTTAGAGCACTTCCCACTACAAACTGCAAAGATCGTACAGTGTCGCCTTGCTGGCCAATTAAGAATCCGTTGAGGTGGGTTGATGGTATATGAAGTTCAATAACTTCGTCGTCACTGCTAGTAGCATAAACATCGATATTCAGGCCAAAGAACGATAATAGGTCTTCTATATATTTCTTTGCATAAACGATTGATTCTTCCATCTACTTCCTCCGTTTTTTACCGCCTTTTTTACCGCTCTTGGCTTTGGTTTTTTGTTTTGGTTTAGGAGTCGATACAACTTCTGCCTCGATGGCCTGATCTGCTGGCTTTCCTGATAGAGCCTTGCTCTCAACCATCTCTTCCTTGTCCTTGTTCAAAACTAGTGATTGCTGGATGTAGGCCACAAGTCCGCTAGTTAACCAGTAAAGCGACAATGCCGAGGCGATATTGACTGTCACCAAGAAGATGAAGGCCGGGAGCATAAACTTAGTACTTCGAGCGACGGCAGCATTAACTTCTGAAGAGTCTGCTTCTTTGCCGCTGCCGGCTTCTTTTAGGATATCCCGCAACCTTCGCTTGTCATCGCTTTGGGGCATAAGCTGGCTGGCCTGGAAGTACTGTATAACGGCGCTGGCAGCAACAATAAACATAGCTGGCCAATATATTCCGCCACCTTTATTGATTGCGGCCCGGGTAAGGTCGATAAAGCCAAATAAGGTGCTGTCGAACTTGCTTATATCAGAACCTAGTTCCTTGATCCAGGAGAGGTTATTAACGAAGCTATAGCTAAAGTTAAGGATAGCGTTAGGATCCATAACAATTCTGTTAAGGCCGCTATATAGACCAATAAAGATTGGTATCTGGACGATCATCAGACCAAGACTAGCAAACGGATTGATTTCTCGCTCTTTGTAGAGCTCCATCATCAGCATAGTTTCTTTTTGCTTATCCCCTGCTGCAGCCTTCTTGATCTTCTTTAGCTCTGGCTGAAGCTCGCGCATGGCCTTAGCTTGATGTAGCTGCTTCTTAACAAGTGGCCACATCAATAAACGAACTAAGATCGTGAACAAGATAATGGCTAGGCCAAAGTTATGGCCAGGTATTAAGGCATAGATAATAACCAAAAGGTTAAAGATGGGTTGAACAATTAGGGTTGTAAACATATTCTCTCTGATCTCCTAGCGGTAGTTGGATAGTATTTGTAGACTTATGATAGCACGTATGACCGATGTAATAACACCCTTCTAGTCAAGCTTGGCTATTACGACAAACAACCGGCCTGAAGAAGAAGCTTAGATATTTGATCTTCAATTTCTTTGGCAGGCATAGTTACAAGACTGTCACTGTGAACAGTTAAAACCAGGTCGAAAGGCCTAGTTATATTGTTTTCATGGCTTCTAACAATCTCGAAAATGCGTCGTCTTATTCGGTTTCGCTTGACGGCTGATTTGCTCACCTTCTTACTAACCACTACAGCGACTCGGTATTCCTTGCGTCGTTCGTTGAGGGCATACTTTAGGGCAACCGAAGAGGTACGGACTGTTTGACCATTAGAATAAACACCCCTTAAGGCGTTGTGGCCATGGAAGCGGTGTTTATAGGAAATCATATCTCTAGTTTACTGTGGCAAGCGCAGAATACTAAATTAGGCGCTAAGCTTGGCTCGGCCCTTGTTGCGGCGTCGCTGAAGAATATTTCGTCCGGCTTTAGTAGCCATACGCTTCATAAATCCACCTACGCGAGCGCGGTGACGTTTCTTGGGCTGATAAGTTCGTTTTGGCATTGTTCTAGTGTACCTTTATTTAGTTAGTTTGACCACTGTTCGACTGCTGAACGTGGAAAGCAGTGCTATTGTCTCTTCAACCATCCAATTTGGCTTAAACAATATTTTCACAATATTACTACAGCGGAAAGTAGAATTAACAATATTTAACCCACTAATTCTATCAACTTTTCCACCATTCGTCTAGTATTGTCCACAGTTTCTAAGGTGTTAAGTATCTATGTGTATAAGTCATACCCTGAATTTGCTTTTTTTGAAAGCCTTTTGCATTGTCTACTAAAGGTTGTGGAAAACCTCCCCCCTTTTATATAGAATGGTGGTAGAAGACATAAAAGTCAGAAACAAAGGGAGCGGACGTGAGGGATAATAGTGAAAGTCTATGGCAGGCAGTACTCGGCGAGATCGAGCTGTCTGTTTCTCGTGGTAGCTACGTTACCTGGTTTAAGAACACCTCCCTGCTCAAAAACAAAGATGGGGTCTTGGTGGTTGGTGTTGGAACGGTCTTTGTTAAGAACCAATTAGAGCGTAAGTTCAACCAGCTTATACTAGATACCCTCAAGAAGAACGGTGTCGAACCGGTTAAAATCGAATACAAGATTCATGCCGGGAACAGCAAACTCCATAAGCGCATGGAGGAAGAGCCAGTCATGCAGGTCCAAGAAGCATCTCGGCCAGCACCATCTGGCAATCCTCAGGCGAGTTCTAGTGTTAGACATGCTTACCGCCAGGGTCTAAACGAGCGCTACACTTTTGATAACTTCATCGTCGGTTCCGGCAACGAGCTGGCCTATGCCGCCTGTCAGGCTATTGCTAGCGATCCTGGAAAAAAATATAATCCACTTTTTGTGTATGGTGGCGTCGGAATTGGCAAGACTCACCTTATTCAGGCGGTTGGTAATGCCATTCTAGCCAAGGACCCCAATGCCCATGTGGTTTACATCTCCTCTGAACAATTCGTCCAAGAGTTCCTAGATGCAATTAGATACAAAAAGAATACTGACTTTGCTGGCTACTACAGGAGCGCCGATGTATTAATCGTAGATGATATGCAGTTCATTGCTGGCAAAGAGAAAACTCAGGAAGAATTCTTCCATACCTTTAACGCCCTGCACCAAGCCAATAAACAAATTATTATCAGTAGCGATAAGCCACCGAAAGACATCCCAACCCTAGAAGAACGTCTAAGGTCTAGATTTAACTGGGGTATGAGCATAGATATGCAAATACCAGACTTCGAAACCCGAAGTGCTATTATCCAAACCAAGGCCGCTGGACACGGAGTTGTGTTAACCCCAGCCGTAGTCGATTATCTTGCCAATCACGTACAAACCAACATCCGTGAACTAGAGGGTGCGCTTAATCAACTTCTGGCTTTCTGTGAGATGAGAGGTCTAGAACCGGAGCTACAAATTGCTACTAGCCTACTTGGATCTTCCAAGTCTCGTCCAAAGCACCTAAATGCTAAACAAATTGTAGAACGTACCGCCAAACACTTTAGTGTCTCCTTAGAAGACATAATGGGACCAAAAAGAGACAAAGACATCGTAGTTCCCCGACAAATAGCAATGTACATGCTCAGGAGCGAGCTGCACCTTAGCTTTCCTAAGATTGCTCGGGAGCTCGGACGCAAAGATCACACCACAGCTATTCACTCAGTTGAGAAGATAGAAAAAGAATCCAACCTAGATGCTGATATTCGTAGTGCAATTGCAGATATTAAGGAGCGACTATATGCCTAAAAATATGTTGCAGTTATGTGGACAAGCGGTGGACGGCTTGGTTAAGAAAAGTAGTATAAGTAATGGTTTATACAAGTCGGGTAATTTTTGCACAAATTTTGTACGCAGCATGTGGGTAAGTTTTGGTAGTTATAAGCAACTTATACTACCTACTTCCGCACAGCTTTTTATTGATTTCCCATCTGTTAATTTAAAGTTGTACCCATTATCCACATGGCTTACTAATAAAGTTACTTTTTCGACCTATAAATAAATCACTAATAATAAGGAATCAATATGAAGCTTCAAGTAACACAAGAAAACCTAGCCAAAGCACTAAACAATGTAGCTCGAGTAGCCAATACTCGCGGAACATTACCAATACTTGCCAACGTAGTTTTAAAAACAGTAGGAACCCGGCTAACTATTGCCGCAACCAACTTAGATATCGCCATCACTCATTACATTGGATCAAAAGTAACCGAAGAAGGAAGTATCACTGTCCCCGCCCGACTGATGCAGGATTTTGTCAGCAGTTTGCCAAGTGGTGTTATCGAACTAAGTCTAGACGATTACAAGCTTCACATTACAACCGACCAGTACAACTCGGTTATTAATGGTATCGCCGCCGACGAGTTCCCTGTTATGCCCGGTATTACCGAAGGAAAAACATGGTATATCCCAACTAACGTTCTAAAGAAAGGTCTTCAACAAGTACTAGTGGCTGCTAGTAGTGACGAAGCTCGCCCAGTACTTACTGGAGTATTTTTACACACAAGTGGTGGAAAACTATATATGGCCGCAACAGATAGCTACCGCCTGGCCGAAAAAGAACTAATGAAAACTGGCGAAGAAGTATCACTCCTTATACCGGCCTCTGCCCTGCAGGATCTGTTAAGACTGCTAGGTGATAAAGACGAGGATGTAGAGGTTACTCATGACGACCAACAAGTTTTGTTTAAAGTTGGTGAGGTAGAACTTGTAACTCGACTTATCGAGGGTAATTACCCGGACTACCGTAAGCTGATCCCAACTAGCTTTAAGTCAGAAGCTAAATTAAAACGATCTGATTTTGTTAATATTACCAAGGTTTCTAGCTTGTTTGCCCGCGAAAGTGCTGGTAGCGTAACTGTAAATCTTAATCCAACCGATAAACAGGTTAGTATCCGTTCGGTTGCCTCGCAGCTAGGCGAAAACACGGCTAGTGCCACCGCCGAAATAACTAGTGAGGGCGACATAACCCTTAACTCAAGATATCTTCTTGATGCCCTAGGAACATTTAGCGGCGACGAAATTAAAATTTGTTTCAATGGCAAGCTAGAGCCTTGCATCCTAGTTGATGCCAAAGCAACAGATTACACTCATGTAATCATGCCCTTAAAAAGCTAAGTAAACTAGGACTGGGCATATCTATTCTCTTCACTGTCCTCGCACGGTTTGTGTTTACATATAACACAAACCTACTGTGGATGTGACTCAAATAGAATTCACTTACCCTTGTAACGTACAATGTTAAACAGATGATTATTAATGACTTAAAATTGAATGATTTTCGTTCCTACGAGCAGGAAGTTTTTGAATTTGGGAATGGCGTTAATATTATTGTTGGGCCAAATGCTAGCGGCAAGACAAACTTGCTAGAATCAATACTGGTTTTATGTACTGGGAGTTCTTACCGGGCAAAAGACATTGATTTAGTTGCCTTTAATAAGCCATGGTCCAGGATCGAGAGTGAGACTAGCGAGGGCAAAAGAACAGTTACTATCGAGCGAATAGACACCGAGCCTCCAACAACCAAAAAGAAGTTTAATATTGCCGGCGCCGAGCAGCTACGACTTTCTATGCAAAAAAGCATTCCAGTAGTTGTCTTTGAACCAGAACATTTGCGATTACTGCACGGAGGTCCAACCGGAAGGCGCGATTACTTAGATGGTTTACTAGAACAAACGATGCCTGGATATGGAAAGATAAGACGGGACTACAAAAGAACATTGGCTCAGCGTAACGCTCTCTTAAAGACATCTAACGTTTTGTCGGGTAACGACAACGGCCAGATGTTTGCTTGGAATGTGCGGCTTAGTCAGTTGGGCGGTAAAATAACTTCTGCCAGATCAGCAATAGTAGATCTTTTAAACAAAGATATACAAGGCCTGTATAGCCAGCTAGCGGTAACTGACGCTAAAGTTCGTATTAACTATCAATCGGATGCAGCGGTCGAAAACTACAGCACAGAGGTTTTGACTCTTTTATCTAATAACTTGCAAAAAGATAGTCTTCGAGGCTTTACCACGAATGGGCCACATAGGCACGATATAGAAATAAGCCTTGGGGGTCATCCGGCTTCGCTGGCGGCTTCACGTGGCGAAACTAGGACATTGATGCTTGCTCTTAAAATAATGGAGCTTAAACTAATCGAGAACATCCGGGATAAGAAGCCGTTATTATTGCTCGACGACGTATTTAGTGAGCTAGATGGATCACGTCGCAAGGCCTTAACTCTATTCCTAGAGTCATATCAGACATTCATAACCACCACCGACGCCGACATTGTAGTACAACATTTTATGGACAACTGTACTATTCTGCCAATCCAGAAGAATAGTTAACGATTATTTATATCGCGAAGAACATCGACCGGTATCTTAGGATAGTGGTTTTTGTAGAAGACTAATCTAGAGGGAGTGGCAGCTGTCCACTTGCCGTTTTCTTTGTGTGCCACAACCCGAAGAACATCATACTTAGTTGAGTCACCAGGAACTAATTTGGCAGCATACCAGTCGCCCTGAAGGTAAAGTTTTTCGTCGGAAAGTATGTATCCATCTCCTGAGGAAGTTATTGCCTGCAGAGATTCGGCAATTGCGACTCTATCTTTTTGTAAGAGTTGATCTAGTCTAGCCTTGGTGAACTTAAGAGGCGGAGTTGTTATCTCGGTATCTTTTTGAATATTTACACTACTGTTTTGTGATTCGTATCCATCCCCACTAAAGATTATTGTGTATACTCCGGGATTGAGGCGGATAGTAGACTGGGCGGTAGTCTTAGAGATTGTTTCTTCTAGCTTCATGCCGCCTTCCTCATCTTGCTGACCAATCTCTATCGTAGTGCCATTAGTTGGGGTAAGGGTGACGCTCTTCTTTACAGAAAGATTTTGGTAGACAAAGAAAAAGATGACCATCAAGAATATTGCTACGACCAATGCTCCAATTAGGCGATTTCGCTTGGTATTTGATTGGTTAGGATACATTACTGAACTCCTTTTGGTGCATCTACAAATATAACTTCGTAATCTGTCACATCGTAACTGTTATCACCAAACCATTCCAGCGCAGCTTGGCGTCCCTCGGCATCTGTAGCTCTAATGTATATGGCCACAGCACCATCCCTGGTCGGATATTTAACTGATGCTCCGGAGTCGATTCGGTAGTTAATGTCTATGGCTGGAAGGTTAACGACTGCAGGAGCATTTTTTTCTATATCCTCGGCTGCATTTACGGCGTTTTGACCGCCGGCAATTTCCTGCTGTTGCTCAGTGACGGTGAGGGTGTCGGACAAATCATTAGAGGTTGCTGCGGAGTATATTAAAGTAATCGCCACAAAAACTATTCCAGCCGCAACTATTAGTCTAAATCTTGTATTTCCGTTCATTCTCTTACTTTAGCCTTGCTACGGTGTATGACCTACCGTCGTTAGTATAGTGAGTTCCGCTTTTTTGAGGTACGTGTCCGCCCAAAGAGGCGCTAACAGCATCTCCACCGCCTAGTGATTCCTGAGGCCCAACGTAGAAGTAGGTGTGGCCACTGGCGTGCTTGGGTTGGGGACCGGCTACAAAGATATCTCCTGGCTTAAGCTGTGCGGTACTGGTGACATTCGGAATAATGTCATACTTTTCGGGATGGTCTTTAACATATTTCTCTTGGACTCCAGTAGACCCTGGAGGATAATCCGGGTCCTTACCACTAGCTCTCATGACGGTCGACACAAACCTCCCACAGTCCGAGTACTCCCCTCCGGGGTTGCAAGCCTCTTTGGCTGCCTGGTATTCGGGTTTAGCATCATCCTTATTCTTGCCATGGCCCTTGTCTGGCCAGGCATAAAGAAGTGCCGTCTGGACTATATCACCACCGACAGCCTTAGCGGCACCATCCGGTGTAATACAGGCACCAACTGGCCCGCCGATAGTGGAGTTACCACACTCGGACGTTGCTCCACTGGCGCCACCAGCCGTGGGGACAGCGGCCATGATACCGTCGGCTATTCCCTTGGCGTAGATATCCGAATTGAAGCCAATTCCGCCCGCTTCGTTGTAGACCCATGGAGTATTGGAAAATAGCATTACATTCGGGATGTTCCCCCACGCTGGTAAGCCACGGTCTTTACCGAAACTGCCCTCGAGCGCAACAACTCTTTGAGGATCACCGGCTGCGGTTCGGGCGGCAGCAATCTTTCCAGCATATTCCTGACTCTTGGTGGCCACCTCTTGGTTGGTAAAGGTCTTTCTTTTGGCGTCACTGATGTTCTCGCGGAATTGACCAACAGTCTGGGGGGTAACTCCGTAATTAGCAGAGGCTTGTCCAAATGTTCCAGCACCGTCGTAGTGCATACTGACAGCAATTGCCGGCTTGGCAGCGTCGGCCCGCAAAACTCTTGTTAGGTGGCCAATACTCTCGTCTACAGTGTTCTTGGTAAGAACAACGTTATATCCCTTGCCCTCTAAAGTGGTTTTAATCTTTTGGGTGGCGTCCCACATATCCTGCATCTCGTTTGCGGCTCCACCGCTCTCTTGGGTAATAACGCCACTGCCCGGATCTACTTGAACTAAGTTACCAACACTATGACCAGGGTCTAGGACCACTGTTACCTTACCGGTTGAGGCGGCATCGTCTGTTGATAGGGCCGTGCACTTGCAGCTACCAGTAACGGCACCGCTAGTTGAACCATCGGATTTAAAGGCGGCTATCTCGGCTTGCTTACTAATCCCCTCGGCAATATAAGCTTTGTTGTTGGTATAGGTTATCTTTTGGCCGGTAGCCATTTGGTAATAGACGTAAGTTAGCCCTACTACATAATCGTCGATGATTCCGTCTTTTCGGCTTCCCCATGCTACTCCGGTTCCCTTACTCCAGATACGGCCGGACTCTTTATGTTTTGCTACTCCTGGAGTTCGGTAGGTTTTAACACCAGCATTATAATTTTTACCAAGCGTAGCTATCGAGTCTATATTATTGCCCTTGCTAAAGTCCTGCTCGATAGATCCTAGTACTCTGCTGCCAATCTTTCCACCGTAACTGGCAACAATCCCAGCAGCTTTGGCGGTTGATTTGTCATAGTCATAGACATCGCTAGAGTAGTTTCCTTCCCCCCAAGTTGTCTTGATTATCTGCCACGGCCCACGACCAATAGTGTCTGACTCACCGTTAACGACGTCGGCTCTACCGGAAGCATTCCACGGTAAGAATCCACGATGCTCCCAATAAGTTAATGAGGCCATAGCCAGTGGGTCTACACCCTGTTCTTGTGCCTTGGCGGCAATCAATGCTGCCCACTCGGGGGCCATTCCAGCCTTAGTCATCTTATCTATATCGCTACCGGCAGCTATAGGGGTTGAGCCAGCAGAAGAAACACTGGTGCACTCGGCTGTATCGACGTCAAAGTACTTAATGCCCTGTAGGTAGTATTGTTTTTGCTTGGCACTAATGGCCGCAAATACAGTCTGGTTAGACCCGGCAACGAATACCAGCAATAAAAATGCCGCCAAAAAATGTTTAGTGTATTTTAGTCTAAAGTTTTTCATTCGCCCGTCCCACATCTACTATCGGTTGGTCCTGAATCCCAGTGCCATGCCTCTAGTGAATATTGTTTTATTCCAAATTTAGGTGCGTTATCGTCCATCCATTTCCAACCTTTATTATTCGGTAATCTTGCTCTGCTAGCACAGGTTGAACCACCAGTACCGGACATATTTGCCATATCTACAGCATAACCTGTCTGGTGCATGGACTTTCCTGGAGCCGCACATAGCTTGCCGTTACCGGTTCCACCACAAGAGTCAGCTAGACGGAACGAACTACCTGCCGATAGACTGACACCATCTGCCTTGGCCTTTCTAGCCAATGCAACCCAAGCACCGGATACAGTAGAGTTGACCACGATTCCACCGCTAATCTTCTTACCAGTGGTGTCTTGCCCGCCTCCGGGCAGATCAGGTATCTGACAGAGCTTAATCTCTAGAGCTCCTTCTTCTTTCTTGAGAGCCCCAGTGTAACGGGATTTTACATTTCCAAGGTCATTGCTTCCTTGGGCACAGGCAGTATCTTTGGAATTGTATCCTAACTTAGCGGGGTCTACGACGTCGGCAGGAACTGACTCGGCAGCCTGCGGTGCGCTTACTGTAGCGGTGGCGCCAGAGGTAGACATGGCAAGATTATCGCAGGACTTATCGTCGACCCCTTCGATACAGGCAGCCGATTCCAGAAGTTGAGTATCGAAGATTAACATCCTAACTTTCAGCCAGTTCTTGTCGGTAGTTGCACCCCGCACCTCACCAGTTACCGGCTTGGTAGAGGCATATTTTTGGTTGGCGACGTTCAGACTTGCAGTACCAGAATTGGCGCCACATTCCTCGTTATCTATAATCTTTGCATACATAACGGTAGAGGCTTTACTACTCACATTACCATCTTTATCGATGGAGATATTAAAACACTCCTTTGCCCTGTCGATATAGTCTTGGCCCCTGCTCGAGCTAAGAATTGTCCGTACTTCCTCGGCATTCTTGTAGGGGTTGTCCAGACTAGGGTCGTTAACTTGTGAGTAAGAATAGCCAATCTCTGGGAATCCGTAATCGTACGAATCCTTTGCTTCGTCGGCGAACAGGCTTGTCGACATTATTCCCGAGAAAGTGCTCCCCACCATGGTAAATGGCCTGGTTAGGGATGTAGATAATGTCTGAACCATGCCCAGGCTCGAACCGGGGGTTGCCATGGCAACCTGCCCAACTAGTGAGCTTGAGTCGGTCGTATCAAAAAGCCTCTGGGCTAAGGACTTCTTGCTGAACTCCTCGTGCTGAATTGCTAGCTTCTCTTGCCTGTTTTCCATAGCAACCTCAGGCGAAAGTTCGGCACCCCCAGCGGCGGCCATGGACTCGTTGGCTGCGAATCTAGCTCCATAGTTTGAGGCACCGGCAAAGGCAGATGCCCGCAGCAGACCTAAGTTAACTTGATCACCTGCAATCCAGTTCGATAGCCCCTGAATTGCAGGACCGGCAAATAGTTCACTTGCTACCAGTCCTACGACGGCACTGACCGGGCCGGTACCAATATCTATCGCCATGGTTGCAATTGTTCCAAAAGGACTACCAAGCACGCCACAAGCACCACTTAATCCAGGAACGCCATTTAGGAACTTTGATACAGGATTCCTGGATGGGTCGTACTGAATAGAGTCAGGAATATCGCGGCCGGTTAGTTTGGCAAAACCCCTCTCGAATTGGAGGCTTTTATCGTTGGCCCAGTTCTTAGTGGCGTCGGCAGTTTCGTTGGCTAGCTGTTTAGAGTGGTACTTTAGCTGATTTAAGTTAACGTCTTCGCCAGCTTGTATCTGGTATCGCAGGGATATCATCTCCATGCCTAGACGCATTAAGGGCAGAACTAAGTTATTCTGCCTGATGTTATCTATGTCATTAGATATGGCTTGAGCGAGGCATACAACGCCGGCAACAGCAGTAACTGCGCCAGCCTTTCTAAGAGCGGCATTATTTCCAATGCCAGAAAGTTTGCTTTCTACACCCGTGCTCGCATCTGGAGCGTCGGGGTTTATGTTACCAACGTCATCAGCCGTCGATGCAGCTGAGTCAAGGTCTGGATCGGTGGCGTCTGTGGTATTGCCGTCTGCATCGGTGGTTGTTTCTTTTTTGGATGCAAAAGTAGCCTTTCCTTTCTTGACCCCATCCTTAAATTTTTTTCCGATTTTCTTTTGCCACTCTCCAAATCTTAATTTTTCATCAACTTTACGCAGGATGGCTTCGTCGGCTTTTTTTATGGGGTGTAGCATGCCGGGTGATCCACCACGTTTTGTCAGTAGTCTTGCTCTGCCCGGTCCTGACAGACGGTGATAACCGGTGGCCTTTAATACACTTCTATAAACCTTATTTATTTCTCTTGGGCTTAGATCCTCGACACTAGTGCTGAATTTTATTAAGTCGCCCTCAACTACTCCATCCATTCCGTAGTTTGTCTTGAAGTGCTCAAGTATTTGATCTGGGCTTTTACCTTTTAACTCGGCTAATCGGTTGGTAGGATCTACTTTGTCGACATCAAAGACAATTGCTTTATTTTGAGCTAGTCGGTCACTAAGCTCGATATCAAAGCCAGACTGTTTCATCCGGGCATCAACCGGTTTAGTCATTAGGTTTTGTAAGCTGCTTAGTCGAAGCTTCTCTGGACTTTTAATTGCATAACGGACGTTGCGCATTAGCTTGTACATTCTGATGGCACTCATGTCTTCTTGGGTCCAGAAGTGTCCTTTTTCTAGAGTGTCACCTAAGAAAATAAACTTTGCTGGTCCAGCACTCATACCTATCACTCCAAAAACAGTCGATGCTACAGCCAATGTAAGAGTACTGGCAACAAACTTTTTACGCTTGTTATCTACTAGAGCGACAAGCCCCCTTGGACCTCTTTTGCCGGTATTCTTATTCTCTTTATAAAAACTATCAGCGTCGTTCCAGTTCTCCCCATTTCGGCGACGATCTTCGGCTTCGCGAAGCGCCTCGGATAAAGACTTCATGTCACGGTCCTTGATTCCAAGCTTGTTGGCTCGAACATTGTTGCCTAGTCCCGTTTCTTCCTCTAGCTTACGAAGCTCTTCTATGGCATTGTCGGTAAACTCTTCTCTACCCGATTTTCTACCGGAACTATTGGCAACATCTAATAATTCTTGGTCCGATAAGCTGCTTGATTGATAGTCACTTCTACCACTGTTTGCAATGTCCATAAGCTCATTATCAGATACTTGACTTGACTCATATCGGGGATCATCGACATACAGGCCGTCATCACTATAGGCGGCTTCCATCTCCTTTTGCTGAAGAAGTCTGGCTCTTTCCTCGTCATCGTAGATTTGGTTTGGATTGTCTTGTAGGTCGACGCTCATCTACAGCTACACTCCTGGAGTCAGTCGGTTAGCAAGGTCTATTGTTCCCTGGGGTTGATCCAGATCACCTTGCTGGTTTATCTGCTGAACTTGATCGGGGTTGGTAGTAATCAGGTTCATCTCGGTTGGGCTAGATGTAATCTGGATATGGACGTGGCTTTGGCCAGCAAAGAATAGTCCTTGCCCAACTGGGAACTGGCTTAGGCGCTTGCGTTCTTCGCTGGTTAGTCTAAAGACTTCGGCTAGGGTATCAACTGCCGAGCTAGACTGCTTAAGCAATAATTGCATACTGGCGTTAGCTACAATGGCTCGACCCATACGACTGCCCATAAAGTCTTCGACGTCCTGGCTGATGGTTGTAATACCAAGGTTGTATTTACGAGCACGTTTAGCCAAACTGAACATAAAGTTAGCCGAATCTTCGTACTTCATAAGCTGCCAAGCTTCGTCGATGATCAGCATTCGTCGACGTTGGTCGCTTTTAGTCTTGTTCCAAATGTAGTTCAGGACGATATACATAGCTACCGGACGAAGCTCGTCTTCGAGGTCACGAATATTAAAGACTACCATTGGATTGTTGATGTCAGTGTTAGACTGCTGGCTAAAGATGCCGGCAAAAGTACCCGTGGTGTACTTACGTAATCTTTGAGCTAATTGCGGCCCAGTACCACCCATATGGAGTAATGTGTCATACAAATCAACGATGGTTGGCGGAATGCTGTTGTGAGTTAGAGGGTCATTAGTGATGCCAGCCTTGGCATATGTTTCGATAAGCGCAGCGTCAAGATCAGACTCTTCTACCGGACTAAGCACCGGCATAGCAGCCGCCCCTCCGGCCATCATCTGAGCCTGTGCACCACCCATCATCAGGCGTAGCAGGCCGTGTAAGGTTATAATGTTGCTCCGAAGTGCGTTATCGGATTCTTCACTGTCCACAACTTTTGGCAAGTCGAATGGGTTAATTCTGGTAGCAGAACTTAAGCTTAGTCGGACATAGGCGCCGCCCACTGCCTCACACATTCTTTGGTATTCGTTCTCGGGGTCGATGATGAATATTTCGGTACCAAACATTAAACTTCTAAGAGCCTCTAGTTTTACGGCAAATGACTTACCGGCACCGGATTTGGCGAAGACTACCGAGTTGCCGTTTTCTAGGCTAAAACGGTCGAATAATACCAGGCCAGAATTGTGCATGTTTATGCCGTACAAGATACCATTATCCTGACTAAGGTCAGCGCTGGTGAATGGGAAGCTGGTACTGATAGCGCCAGTATTCATGTTGCGCCGAATCTGAAGCTGGTCCATAAACTGCGGCACAGTACTGTTAAAGGCCTGTTCTTGCTGGCTGGTAGCCACCTTAGAATAAACAAGTTGTTGACCAAGTACGGATTCGATCTTATGAGTTACAAACTCTAATTCGTCCATGCTGCCGGCATAGATAGTGAAGTATAAGCCAAAGCGGAAGAAGCGTTCTTCCCCGACCTGTAGCTTGTCACGCATTTCCTCGGCGTCCATAATTGCAGCTTGCTTACCGGGGTCACGGGTATGACCTTTTTCGGCATCGATCTGGATACCGGCTTCTAGTTGAGTTACTTTTTTACGTAAGTTTTCCAGAACCACTTGGCTTTCTACTGGGTAAACGTAGATGGATAGGTCCATGACCTCGTCCATATTAACCATGCTACTCAACCAACCGGTAAAGATTTGTCTAGGGTAGCCGTACACATAGAATGTTCGGGCCATTCGAGTTCCGATATGGAAGAAGGCGTTCTCGTAGGCCAATGAGCTTGGGGCAATAAAGTCTCGTAAAGCGGTGACACCTTTTTGGAAGGCGGCTTGGACTTCTTGCTCCTCTAGTGCTCTTTGTGCTTGGGCGGCAGCTACCGGGTCGACAGATTGTTGTTTCTTGTTTCCAAAGGCCATTACTGCATCTCCCTGTCTAGGTCTGGTTGCCTAGCTTCGCCGACACCTTTGGTTACGACTGGAGCGCTCAAGTCCTTGAAGTTCTTAAGTTGCTGCCTGGTGGCCGTATCGGGGTTGTAGGTATCGTAGTAAAGTTCGATTAACTCCTGTGTATCTAATGGCAATCCCTGCACACCACATTGCATAAGACCGCCCAAAACGGCTTGGACGCGGTTACGTAGCTCGTCCTTTGCCTTGCCAAGGTCGATTTCGTTAATGATTACTTGCTGAGTTGGCTTGTTGCCAAACATATTGGTAATTCCGGCGATCAGTCCTTTGCTGGCATCGAGGGTCTTTTGCAGGTCGGCAGCTGGGAAATACGGTATAACAACATAGAACTTCTTGTCCATAATGTTGGTTTGTTGGCTAAGTTGACTCATAAACTCGATGTAGTCTTCCATAAGTAATGCCAGAAGCATGTTGTCGTGCTCGGTGCGTATTTTATCGAGCTTTTCGATGTAGGGCCCTAGGTCTACTTTGGAACTTCGAACGGTGATCTGGATTGGGAAGTATAATGAGTTTAGGAAGCCCTGGTAGCTGTATTCTACAGCTTCCCTTTCCTGGGGGCTCATGAGGTCAAAGTTGACGGCCTTGACCATTACTACCGACCTAAAACTGCCATCGTTCATAATGACGATTCCGTCCCTGACTTCAGCAATCTGAAGTGAGTTCTGAGTGCTATTGGGGTTGGATTTTGGTACTACGGCCGGCGCCTGAACTCCTCCGGCAGGAGCATTAGGATTATAAATGTTAGGCGGTGGAGCCGTTGGAGCGATGGCTCCCGGCATAGCGTACTCTTGACCACCAATACCGGATGAGGCTGGGTTGGCAGAAGCTGGCGGTGCGCCAGCGGCAACAGGCGGCTGGTACGCACCAACAGGATTTGGATTACCGGCTGGTGATTGACTAAATGGATCCATGTATTTGTTTACCCACCCTCAAGTTTGACCTCTCTAGAAAGACTAATGAAGCGAAACAACAACTTCGTCATTTCCGGCTTCGCGAGCCAAACTATCGACGTTACGATCGTTGTTTCTAGCAAGTTCAATTGTACCAGGCATAGCGGTGGGTGTCACTGGTGGAGTAGCTGGTTTTTGGGCATTGGGATCATAAGGATTTATGGTTCGATGATTTCGGAGGGTATGAGAGCTGGCGGCTCGCTTTGAGTTTATATTGTCGAGCAAACCAGCATCGTCAGGATCTATAGTACTTCCAGCTGCGCTAAACAGGGGCGACAGTCCGGTATCGTCAGAGATGGAAGGCGCTTGAGTGGTGGTAAAACTGGACTGTCCTGGAGCTGCTGGCGCACCCATAAACCATAGATTATCTGCTGGTGCCTGTAAGCCCGTCTTTAAGCCTGCTTCTCGGGTGTCGTCAATCTTTTCCATGACCCTGCCCTTTAGTTGAGTACTACTATTGGAGATGGCTGAATCGATTTGCTGTGCTCGTGCCGTGTCAAATATATCAACTTCACCATCGGTGTCATTATTATGCACTGAAGGCAATGTAGATGCATCGACTAGTCGATCTGTAGCAACTCCAGCCGTTGCTTCTTGCAATGAGGAACCCTTAATTACCCAGCCACGACTGTCGATAGTATTGGCCAAGGCCTCTAATCTACTCTTTACCTCAATTTGCGATAAATTATCTCCAGTAAATTGCTCAACTGGAGGCGGCGCAGTAATTTTGACCAGTTCTTGCATGCCACTTTGATCCCAAATTCGCTTTCGAGGCTTAAACATAAATCGAATTTTAGCCAAAAGCCATGTTTCGGTAGGTTGATCCCTTCCCCATGGGAACGCCAAAAAGCCAGTCACAATAATGACTGGAACGAGAGGCATAGAGAGTAGCCAAATACCTCTAGTGATAAAAACTACAGATAAGTAAGCGCTAACAACAGCTATGGCACCAAAAATACACTGCTTAAGTGTCAGTGGTCCAAAAAACTTATCCTCTGCTTCAATATCTTGAAGCACCTTATAGGTCGCCATAGCTAATAGTATAAGCTATATAGCTCGGTTGTTGTAGATATCTACTATCTTATTTGAGCACCAAGAGCGGCAAGATCTTTAGAACTTAGGCCAATTCTAGGTTTAGGCGGCCTTGAAAGGATGTCTGTAACTTCGTCGATATCAAGTTCGTGATCACGAACAAACTGGTCTCTTTCACCTACTGGTGTAGCAGCGTACTGGTTATATATTTCCCAGCCTACATGGCGATCGATAATCTCTTGCATTTTATCGGCGTCTTCAAGAGGATTTGCAATTGTATAGTCAGGATCAGCTTCGCCAGGGTTATTGACGTAGTACATCTGCTTAGCTATGTCCCAAAGTGCCCAGGTTTTGCTCTCGCCATACTTACTAGTAGTTATGCCTACAGCTTCGAGTTTGAGCTTCATCTGCTCAATGGCTTTTTCGGCAACTTCTTCAAGTTTTGGCATACCTTCTTGAGATGCAAGTTCTTGAAGGGCCTTGGTATATTTTTTACCAGCTTCGCCGTCTATAACCGCCTTAAGTGCATTTGCTCTTTCTGCAGCATTAGAAGGGTCACTAGACCTTAGTACGTCACTATAACTCAAAGCTTCAATAGCATCTTCCCTACTTAACGCTGGAAATGCTGCTGTGGTTTCTGGAGCTGCTGCAGTACCGCTATCTAAAGATTCTAGATATGTCTTTATATCTTCTTTCTTCTGTTCTGCTGCAACTTTAAGTGCTTCATATCGCCTAGATTCTTTAGTTACAGAATCTTTATAATTAGAACCTTTTCTCTCCGCTCTTTGAGTTAGTCTTTCGTTGACATTTCTAGCTGTCTGAAGACCTCTTGCAGTACCGCTTAAAGCCTTGGAAATTCTTTCTGAAGCTACGGCAGAGCTTGCAGACCTAAGGACATCTACAATTCGGTCAATTTTAGCTGACCTTTGAACTCTTGTTACATACTTTTCTCTTTGTGAGTTTGAACGTCTTGCGTCGGTATTATGTCGTCTTGCAGACCTCTTAACTTCTTTATCGCTTTTTCGGTAAGCTTTTTCAACTTTACTTAAGTTTCTTACCTCTCTTGCTTCTTCGGTCTTTTCTTTTGCAGTAATATATTGTTTTTCGGCATTCTTTGGTTTTGGATGACCAACGGTTTTTGATTTTCTAGTTGCTCCACGCACGCTTCTATTTACGCGTTTTTCATAGAGGCTCTTCTTGGTTTTAGGATTAATAATGGTTTCTAGTTTAGCTTCTCGTTTTTCATTTCTGCTAAGCTTTGGATTAACACTTATTTTAAGCCTATCAACAGTGTTTCGAATCTTTTTAGGCGCACCCATGTTACTCGGATCAGTAATAGTCTGACGTCCTCTTACCTTGGTCTGAGCCTTTTTAGATCTTTCGCCTACTTTTTGGGCTTGATCTAATTCTTTTCTTTGTGCTCTACTCTTTGGTTCGGGTAGCTTTCCATCTTCGTCTTTGGCATCCCATCTTGTATGGCCAACGTTAGAATTGAAGCCTAATGCTACATTGCCTAGGTGTTGGCTAAATCGTACAGCTTCTGCTTCATTTTCTGCAGATTTTTCTGTCATACCCTCTTTAGCCATTTGAGCGTTTAATGCAAGATTTTGTACTGCATCATGAAGTCTAGAACTTACTTCTATTTGTTCAACTGGTGGGGCAACTGTTGGTGCGAAATTTGGTGAGTTCATATTGCATTAACATTAGCACATAAAGGCACATAAGTCAATATGCTTGTGTTATATTAAACTTCCCTGTTTGGATCTGGTGGCTGATAAGTTCTTGCTTGTGCATGAACTAAATCAGCACGTGTCTCAACCCTAGTTCTGCTCTGCCAGCCACGAGCAGCTTCAGCGGGTGACCATTTTGCGGCATATGCAGGGTCGGCTGCCGCCCTTGCTGAGTCATAGTCGACCCGCTCAGTCTTGGTTGCTTGAACTGGTGGGCCTGCAGGATTATTGGGGTCAGGAACCATTCTGCCGCTGGCAGTACCACCCGCTGCACTCATATACTGCTGAACTCCTCTGGTTTCTAAGTCTGCAATTGCAGCATCGATAGCCTTCAGTGTGCCGCCTTTTGCGTTAGGTCTCATAGATTGCAGTTCTGAGTATGCAACTGCCGCCTCTTGGCCGGCTGGACCTGCAGGAATTGAATCCACAAACGCACCTATAGAATCACCCTTACTATTTGCAAGTTCATATAGCGAGGCTTTTTCGAGTCCCTTGCCAGGATCATAGCCTGCACCGTTGTTAATTCCTGCCAAGTCAAATCTACCAGCACCCTTAAGGTTGTACTGGGCATTATTCATAAAGGCTGCATGAGCAGCATCGTCGTTGCCGTTGATTCTTCTAGACATAGCGGCAAGTTCGTTGTATCCATCTTGGCCCTGAGAGAACTGATATCCAGTAGCTGCTAGATCCATTGCAGCCTGCCTTTGAGTGGCAGAGTTTCTATTAGGCATAGCCTGGGCCATTCCAAGCGCTCGTTTACGGGCATCAGCTTCTTGTTGGTACTTAAGTCGATCACCGGCATTCGTTGCCGTAAGGGCCTTTCTTTCTGCTGCAGCTATCTTTGATTTAGCCATTGTTTCATCGGCTGCTGCAAGCAAGAACATATCATTGTTTTTGTTTGCTTGATATATCTCATTATCTTTTGTTGAACTAGCTCCAAGAGCGGCCATTCTTGTTTCTCTTATGCCACGCCTTTTCTGAGTAGATCCTGGGCCCACCCAGCCTTTAGGACCTGCGGCTAGTGTAGATCCAGCAGTATTTAAACCTCTACTAAATGGATTCTTCTGTCCTCCTCGGAATCCTTGGCCAGCACCCATTCTTTGGCCCATCTCGGCACCTGTTTTTTGTCGGCCTTTCTTTAGTCGGTCGAAGGCGCCACGGCTTCTGTCGTTAGCCATTCCAACTAGGTTGCCAAATACTCCACCAGCAGCTTTAAAGGTGAATGGTATAAAAGCGTAAGGAAGAATGTAGGCTGTGATCTTTAGTAATGGGTTAATTATTGCCTCAAGCCCTGCTCCCGGTATGGTTTGCCAGACACTAGCGAAAATACGGCCGGAACCAATTAAGGCCATGACCATTGGGAACATAAGTAAGAGTTTACTAAAGGTTTGCCACCAGAATTTCCACATCTTGTCATTGCCCGGGAATATCCAAGCCAAGATAGCCACAGGAGCAAATAGGATTAGTACAACTATGAACATTTGCCTGGCAATAAGCACCAAGAATGCGATAGCCATTACAAGCATTCCAGTTGCTAACCAGCTCAACATTAGAGATATACCACCAGTCACTCCAATTGCTCCTACGAGCAGGCCGACTCCACCAACAATTGTAATTGCCTCGCCGCCACCAGACGGGACAAACATCGAGGCCAATGTACTGCCCTCTTGGGCGCTCGGGAACGGCGTCAGCATTATGCCTAGAGTTCCGCGTCCGACGGTGTTAGATATATCAATCATAAAGACACAGAAATACCAGGATAACAGGATGAATATTACCGAGGCTACCATCCTTGGGAATGCTTTCTTTACGGTATAGGCGTCCAAGAAACTGACACCCAGTGCGGTGCTGATCACCATCACCAACATAGCTGCAATTAGAAGAGTTAAAGCTATATTTCTAAACGAAGCCCATGCATTATATAGGTTTATGTTATCGCCGTATTTATCACGGTCGACGCTTAAGAGGCTGGCCAATGTTCGGTCTAGTATTTCTAAAGCCCCACCAACTAGACGTAGTGCTGGACACATAAACCATGACTCGTCACCACCTTCTGACTCACAGCTCTTAGCTGCATCAGGGTCACCCGAGGCTGCGTTGTCGCCAATATCATCACTGTCTGAAGTTGTGTTGCCGTCTGTGGTAAGGGCTCCTATATATGCCTCGACCAGTTTTTTATCGGTAGAGAGCGTCCTCAATGCATCTATACAGCTAAAACCTCGGCCACTTTCTACGTCTTCATCTCGGAATCCTTGCTTGCTGATGGTGTATTTCTCTTGCTCTTTGGATACTTTTCCATCTTGTATTGTCCATATCTGTGCTTTTTTATCGGCGTCGGCTAGGTTATAAGTCTCTGTTGAGACTGCCTTACTACTTAGTCCACACATAGATTTAAGCTCAGACAGGTAGTAGTAGTATTTAGCACCGTCGCTAAGTCTGGTTATGTCATTGTCTGGACCAACCTCAACCTTAAGGGTGTTAATAAGGTATTCTTTGAGCCTATCGTTAGCGTCAGATCGGACAGAATAGTCATTACCGTCTTTTGTATAAAAGACATCTATGACCTGCGCTACTTCTTTGAATCCTAAAGCAGAAAATATCTTGGAGCCATCGTCATCACAGTCCAGGCTTGGGCTGCTACCGTCTCCGGTAATCGTTCCTCCGAAAAATACTGTGTAAGTTTCTGGTGGAGCATAAGCATCGTACATCTCGTTGTACAGGTTTGAGGCCGTCCTGTCGTCATTTGCGCCAAGGGTAAAGTCGTCTAAGAAAGTACTACAGTTAGTCGCACCGGTATAAAGTGCGTAGATCCTAGCCTCTTTCTGAAGCTGTTGTTCTTTGTCACCAGCAGCAGATACTGAATGAGGAACTGCTGTTAGCAAAATAGTACCCATTAGGGTGGCTGTAATCAATGCTATAAATAGACGGGGCAATGACTTCTTAAACTGGAGTTTTCTTAATTTCAAGACATACCTTAATAATGAATAGGATTATGGTTTTTTTGGTGCCCACGAAGTTTAATCATAACTTCTTATCTACTATAATTGTTTGGCCCTATATCTGCAACAGTCTGACAAAAGTTGTCAACCCGTCCTTCAGGAGGTATAGTATCTTTAAGAATAGCCATGAAATTAGCTCAAAATAAAAACATCAAATTATTCGTAGCAAGCCTGGTATTGGGGCTTTCTATGCTTTCTGTTCTTAGACCTGCACCCGTTCACGCTGGCAACCCTTCTCTTGCAAATCCAACCCTAGCACTTTGTTATAACGAAGCAGCAGGCACTATTACAGAGGTAGATTTATCCAATTTAGCTAATGAAAAGACTTGTACTGACGTCGAGGGTCAAAGAGTAATAAAGGGCGGCGAGGCTACGCCGGTTGATCTATGTGTCCTTGACGTTCAAGGAGCAGCTCCCCATGTTAGTAAATTGAACTCCGAAGCTGACCGAATCCCCTGCCAGAATAACTTTGGATATGTTGTCGCTACAGGCGGTTCATTACCTAAGTTAAATGTAAGCGGCGTGGGTCAAGACCAATACGTAGCCCCAGGATGCGAATCAGAAGAAGGCAAAGCCAGTAGTGGCTGTCAGATTGATACTAAAGTAGAGTGCAAAGGAAGCTTGGACGCAAATGACTGTGGTATAACCGAACTGCTCAGAGTCTTTATAAATG